>MEMM01000172.1 GCA_001767925.1 Alphaproteobacteria bacterium RIFCSPHIGHO2_12_FULL_63_12 | reverse complement strand
GCACGGCGCCCGCCAGCATTTCCGACTCCCGCCATTTGCGCTCATTGAGACGCGCCTTCATCGAGCCGTCGCAGGTGAACGAGAACTGGCAGCCGGTCTTGCGGTGCGAGCCCTGAAAGACGACGCCGCAGATCGTGTCCGGATAGACCGGGCTGGCGACGCGGTTCAGCACGACATCGGCGACGGCAAGCTGGCCGACGCGGCTCTCGCTGCGCGCTTCGTAATAGATCGCCTGGGCGAGGCAGTTTCGCTCCTCGCCGTCGAGCTTGGCGACTTCGATCGTCGAGAAGTCGAAATCGACGAGATCGTTGATCGGCGCGCCTTCGGCGATCAAGGTCGCCGGCGAAATCGCAGGCTTCAGGCGCGGCGCGGTCATCGCGCGGCGGGCGGTCGCGGTCTCTTCGGCGAGGTAATTGGCGAAATCGGCGACGATCTGGGCCTCGTCAGCGACGTCGAGCGCCGCCGCGCGCTGAATCTGCGAGCGCTTCACCGAGGCGGTGGCGCTCATCGCCGTCATCATGATGCAGACAGCGACGCCCGCGGTCGCCAACAGGCTCCGCACCGTCCAGCTGACATCCGGAATAAAATGCCGTTCGTGACCCAAAGGGCAGCCTGCTATCGTTACGCCTGCCCCCGCGGCAGGCCCGTTGAAATCAATACCCGCTTCCGTCCGCGCCGCCTTTCGGCCTCGCCCCTGGATCCGGGCTCTCCTCTCCACGCTCTCGTAACCGACGCCTCGTGCGACCGGCTCACTCTCCTTGCGCCTCCCAAAGGAAGCAAAAGACGCGCCTCAGGGCGCGCCTCACCCCCGAATATGGCGCATGGGAAGGGGCCACGCAAATGAAAAATGGCCGCCGGACCGCTCCGGTTAATGCACGTTAACTATATGTTTTCTATATGGAAAAATCAAAAATTGAGAATTCTTCAACCTTACAGTTCGTTGATTTCGCTCAGTGCAGGCTGGTTTTCTTTTGCGTTGCAGCAAGAGAAGCCTGCGCCGCCGCCAGACGGGCGATCGGGGTCCGGTAAGGCGAACAGCTCACATAGTCGAGACCGATCCGGTCGACGAATTCAATCGACGCCGGGTCGCCGCCATGCTCGCCGCAGACGCCGAGTTTCAATTTGGGACGCAGGCTGCGGCCCTTGTCCGCCGCAATCTGAACCAGCGCGCCGACGCCTTCTTGGTCGAGCGTCACGAACGGATCCTTTTCGAAGATGCCGGCGCGCAGATAGTCCGGCAGGAAGGAGGCGGAATCGTCGCGAGACAATCCGAACGTCGTTTGCGTAAGATCGTTGGTGCCAAACGAGAAGAACTCGGCGTGCGCCGCGATCGCGTCGGCGGTCAGCGCCGCGCGCGGCAGCTCGATCATGGTGCCGACAAGATATGCGATTTTCGTCCCGCGCTCAGCGAAAACCGCCGCCGCGATCGCGTCGATGCGCCCCTTCATCATCGCCAGCTCCTTCACGTCGGCGACCAGCGGCACCATGATTTCCGGCACGACCTCATCGCCGGTCTCGGCGGCGACATTCAGCGCCGCCTCGATGATCGCGCGCGACTGCATCTCGTAGATCTCAGGATAGGATACGCCGAGGCGGCAGCCGCGATGGCCGAGCATCGGGTTGAATTCGTGCAGCTTGTGGGCGCGGTCCTTCAGCTTTTTCGCGTCCATGCCGGACGCGTTCGCGACCTCTTCGATCTCGGCGTCCGAATGCGGCAGGAATTCGTGCAGCGGCGGATCGAGAAGCCGGATGGTGACGGGAAGCCCCTTCATCACCCGGAAAATCTCCTCAAAGTCAGAGCGCTGCATCGGCAGCAGCTTGGCGAGCGCGGCCTCGCGGCCCTTGCGGTCCTCGGCGAGAATCATTTCGCGCACGGCGATGATGCGGTTGGCGTCGAAGAACATGTGTTCGGTGCGGCAAAGGCCGATGCCTTCGGCGCCGAAGCCGCGCGCGACTTGCGCGTCATGCGGCGTTTCGGCGTTGGCGCGGACTTTCATCCGCCGCGCCTTGTCGGCCCAGCCCATCAATATCGCGAAATCGCCGGAAAGCTCCGGCTCGATGGTCGCAACTCTTCCGGCGAACACCTTGCCGGCGGCGCCGTCGACCGTGATGAGATCGCCCTTGTTGACGACGCGGCCGGCGACCTTGAACGATTCCGTTTTGGCGTCGATGCGCAGATCGCCGGCGCCGCAGACGCACGGGCGCCCCATGCCGCGCGCGACCACCGCCGCATGGCTGGTCATGCCGCCGCGCGCGGTGACGATGGCGACGGCGGCGTGCATGCCGTGAATGTCTTCAGGGCTGGTCTCGACGCGGACGAGAATAACTTTGCGTCCTTCCTGCGCGAGGCGTTCGGCCTCGTCGGCGGAAAAGACGACTTCGCCGCACGCCGCGCCCGGCGAGGCGGGAAGCCCGGAGAGAACGAGATCGCGCGGCGCCTTGGGATCAAGCGTTGGATGCAGGAGCTGATCGAGGGAATAAGGATCGACCCGCATCACCGCTTCGTTTTCGGAGATCAGCCCCTCTCGGCACATATCGACCGCGATCTTCAGCGCCGCTTTCGCGGTGCGTTTGCCGTTGCGGGTCTGCAGCATCCACAGCTTGCCCTGCTGGACGGTGAATTCGATGTCCTGCATGTCGCGGTAATGGCCTTCGAGCTTCTCGAAGATTTTCGAGAGACTCGCGAAGGCGTCCGGCATCGCTTCCTCCATCGACGGCACGGACTCGCCCATCGCTTCGCGCGCGCGCCTGGTCAGCGTCTGCGGCGTCCTGATGCCGGCGACGACGTCTTCGCCCTGCGCGTTGATGAGGAATTCGCCATAGCGGCAATTCTCGCCGGTCGAGGGATCGCGGGTGAAGGCGACGCCGGTCGCCGACGTCTCGCCCATATTGCCGAACACCATCGCCTGCACATTGACCGCGGTGCCCCAGCTTTCTGGAATGCCATGCAGCCGCCTGTAGACTTCGGCGCGATCATTGCGCCACGAGCCGAACACCGCGCTGATCGCGCCCCAGAGTTGCTCCCTTGGATCTTGCGGGAAATCGCGGCCGAGCGCGTCGCGGACCGCCGCCTTGTATTTGCCGATCACCGCTTTCCAGTCGTCGGCCTTCAGTTCAGTGTCGAGAAAATAGTCGCGCTCCTCCTTGAAGGAGTCGAGAATCTCCTCGAACTGGTGGTGGTCAACCTCAAGCACGACGTTCGAATACATCTGGATGAAGCGCCGGTAGCTGTCATAGGCGAACCGCGCGTCGCCCGAGAGCTTTGCAAGTCCCTCGACCGTCTGGTCGTTGAGGCCGAGATTGAGAACCGTGTCCATCATCCCCGGCATCGACGCGCGCGCGCCCGAGCGCACCGAAACCAGCAGCGGATTTTTGGGGTCGCCGAAGACTTTGCCGACCGCCGCGCCGACCTTCGCCAACGCCGCATCGACATCGGCGTCGAGTCCTTCGGGAAATTTCCGGTCGTTTTCGTAAAACGCCGTGCACATTTGCGTGGTGACGGTGAAGCCCGGCGGCACCGGCAGCCCGAGATTGGCCATTTCCGCGAGATTGGCGCCCTTGCCGCCAAGGAGATTGCGCATCGACGCCTCTCCTTCCGACTTGCCCGCCCCGAAAGAATAAACCCACTTCGTCTTGAGGTTGTGTTCGCCAGTCATGCCGTCCGTTCCGCTTCCTGCTCCCCGCCGGCGCATCGAGACGCGCCGGGAGCGGTCTTAACGATAAACGTCTCCAGCCGAAATTCGCTGCAAGGCCCGTGCCCCGGAGCCGTTCGGCGCCGCTCTGCGTCTAGGGCATTGGCGCAACCTCGCCAAGGCGGCAAAGGGACAAATCGCCGCCCGCAAAACGCCCCTCGCCGCCGCGCCGAGTTTTCATTCGCCGCGCCGGCGTTTACGCTTCAATGGCGGCGCGCGATTCTCGCGGCAAAGGCGGAAAACTCCATGGCCCTCCTCACCACGACGACAGCCAACGGCGTCAGATCGATCGGCTTCAACCGGCCGGACGCGCTGAACGCGTTCACGCCGGAACTTCTTGCCGCCCTCTCCGCCGAGATCGGCGCGGCGAGCCGCGACGCGGCGGTCGGCGCGGTCGTCCTCTCCGGCGAGGGGCGCGCGTTTTCGGCGGGCGTCGATCTGAAACTCTTAAAGGGGGCGGCCCCGGTCGCAGGGCGAATCAGCAGCGATTTCGACGGCGAGGCGTACCGGGCGGCGGCGGCGATCCGTCATTGCCTGCATCCGGTGATCGCCAAGGTGCACGGCTTTTGTTTCACCGGCGCCCTCGAACTGGCGCTGCATTGCGATTTCATCTTCACGACAGAGGATACGAAATTCGGCGACACTCACGCCAAATGGGGCCTGCGCCCGACCTGGGGCATGAGCCAGAATCTCGCGCGCGCCGTCGGCGTGCGCCGGGCCCGCGAATTGTCTTATACGGCGCGCACGTTCACCGGGGCTGACGCGGCGCGCTGGGGCCTCGCCAATGACGCGCTGAAAGACCGGGCATCGCTCGACGCGCATGTCGAAAAGCGCGCCGCCGAAATCGCCGCCGGCAGCCGCGGCGCGGTCGGCGCCTACAAAAAGCTTTACGCGCTGCACGAAGAATTAAGACCGCTTGAACAAGCTCTCGAAACGGAAGTCGAACTCGATTTTCCCGACATTGACGACACCGCGGCGCGGCTGAAGGAATTTGGGAGATGACAAAACCGCGCCTCATTGTCGATATCGTCGCCGACGTCGTCTGTCCGTGGTGTTATGTCGGCGTGAAATCCTTTCTTGCGAGCCGTGACGCGCTCGCCGCCGACTATGACGTCGCGCCGCGTTTTCGTCCCTTTCAGCTGAACCCCGGCCTTGCGCTCGCGGGCGTCGACCGTCACGAATTCTACCGTGCGAAATTTCCGGACGCCGAAGCGCTCGCCGCCGCGCGCGAGGCGATCCGTGAAAACGCCCGCGCCGCCGGTTTCGATTTCGATCCGGCCGCCCCCGCCCTGTTGCCGAACACCGTCAAGGCCCATCAGATCGTCCGGCTCGCGCATTTCGCCGGCGTTCAGGAGCGCGCCGTGCTGGCGATTTACCGCGCCTTCTGGGACGAGATGAAAGACATCGGCGATGACGCAACGCTGATCGACATCGCTCGCCGCGCCGGCATTGACGACGGCCTCGCCGCGGCCGCGCTCGCCTCGCGCGAAGACGCCGCGATGATCGAAGCGGAAACCGACAGCTTTCGCCAGGCCGGCGTTTCCGGCGTTCCGACTTTTATCGTCAATGAGCGCACCGGATTTTCAGGCGGCATGCCGCCGCAGCAGTTGACCGCCGCCCTGAAGCGCACGGCTGAAATCACCCAAGGAGCCAAGGCATGACCCGCATCGCCCTCATTCTCGCCGCGGCGACGATCGCTAGCGCCTGCGGCGCGCCCGCTTCCGCCAGCGACAGCGACTGGCTGAAACGTCAGATCGCTTCGGCCAGAAGCGGCGCTGTCATCGAGATTCCAGCGGGCGACTATGACCTGACCGATTTCGCCATCACGCGCAGCGTCACTTTAGAGGGGGACGCAGGCGGCGGAACCGTCTTCCGATCGGCGGCAGTGACCGAAAAAGGAATTCTGGTGCCTCTGGCCGGCGTCAATCTGACGGTCAGGAACATCACTTTCTCCGGCGCCAAATCCTGGGACCGCAACGGCGCCGGCATCCGCCATGAAGGCCGCAATCTCACCGTTGAAAATTGCAAATTCATCGAAAATGAAGAGGGAATCCTTTCAACCGGCGACCCCAAGGGCGCGGTCGCGATCCTTAAGTCGGACTTCGTAGACAACGGGTTTGGCGACGGGCAGTCGCACGGCGTTTATCTGTCGAGCGGCGCGCGCCTTGAAGTGACTGGCAGCCATTTCATCGGTACACGGATTGGTCATCACATCAAAAGCCTCGCGGATGTGACGATCGTTCGCGGCACGGTGATGGACGACGGCTACGGCCGATCGAGCTATGCGATCGACATCTCGCGCGGCGGCGACGTGACGATTGAAAACAACAAGTTCATCCAGGCGGCGGACGGCGAGAATTATTCGATCGTCAATTACGAACTGACGCGCGGCGGCGCGGCGACGCGGCTCGTCGTGTCCGGCAACGAGATCGTCAATTATTTCGACGGCGGCGTCTTCTTGCGCAACGACACCAAACTGGCGCCGCAACTTTCTGAAAACCGTATTGAGAACAAGGGGAAAAAGCCGCTTCTCCTGACCTCGCCCGGATCGCCCCGGCCGGTCCTTCAATAAAGCGCGGCGCGAATGGCCGGGCGGCAAATTCCACTTGACGCTTCGCGCCGCTCTCGCTTCAATCCTTGCCGCGACTTTGGCTCGATATTCCTGACCGCGACTTCAGCCGCTTTCTTGCGAACGTCCTGACATGGTTGCCGCGACCGAAGAGTCGCGAGACGTCGCACTAGGGAGAGCACAAATGGCGACAGGAAAAGTGAAGTGGTTCAATGCAACCAAGGGTTACGGTTTCATCACGCCCGATGACGGCGGCAAGGATGTGTTCGTTCACATCACCGCCGTGCAGAAGGCGGGGCTGACCGACCTCAAGGACAACCAGAAAATCAGTTACGATCTGACCGACGAACGCGGCAAATCATCCGCGACAAATCTCAAGCTCGGCTGATTATTTCAGTCTCGATCTGACTTGCGCCGGCGTCGCTGACGCCGGCGTTATAACGAGAAAGCCAACACGAATCTGCAGCCTTGGAAACCCTCAGGCGGCGGCGCTTTTTTCCGCGCCCTTGTCGCCCGGCGCCAGCAACGTCACGGCGAAGACCGCCGTCAGCGCCACGACAATCGTCGCGCCGGTCGGCAAATCAGTCAGCGCCGAGGCGAGAAGCCCGATCAGATAGCCGAGAACGCCGACGCCATAGCCGATCAGCAATCGCGATCCGGGCGCGAAACGACGCGAGGCGAGCGCCGGTACGATGAGGCTCGCGAAGACGAGATAGATCCCGACGAGCTGCACCGACTGCGTCACGACGAGCGCAAACAGCGCATAAAACCCGATGTGCCCGAGGCGTTTTCCCAAACCGAACCAGAACGCCAACGCGACCGCGTAGCCGATCGCGATCGGAACAAGATTCGCCGGCTCGACCCAGAGAATTTGCCCGACAAGAAGGTCCTTCAGATGTTCGCCGCCGCGCGGATTGTTGGCGAGCACAAGGAGCTCGATACACGCCGCGAGAACGAACAAAACGCCGATCAGCGCTTCTTGAACTTGCGGATATTTTTTCTCCGTCGCCGTCAGCAATAGCGCGCCGCCCAGCGCGGCGCCGATCGCCGAGGCTTGCATCTGCCAGCCATGCGGATCGAAGCCGGCCGCGCCCGCCAGCGTGACGCCAAGCCCCGCGACCTGCGCGATCGCGAGGTCGATGAAGACGATCCCGCGCGCCAGCACCTGCTGGCCGAGCGGCACATGGGTTGAAAGCACGAGCAGCCCGGCGAGCAGCGCGGGAACAAGAATGGTGATCTCCAATCCGCCGAACGTCATTGCGCCGCCGCTTTCGTCATCAAGCCGATGGTTTCATCGTAAAGGCTGAAAAGGTCTTTCGCGTCCTCCGTGCCGCCGATGGTGAAGGGAAGCATCACCGCAGGCGCGCCGGCGCGGGGCGCGATAAATTCCGACGATCGCGGATCTTCATAGGCGGCGCGAATGATCATCTTCACCGGCTGTTTTTTGAGCGTTTCGAGAACCTCGGCCAGATATCCGCTGGTCGGCGGAATGCCGGGCTTGGGTTCGAGCGCGATGATTTCCCGCAGCCCCAGCCATTGGATCATGTAAACCCAGCTGCGATGCTGGACCGCGATCGGTACGCCCCGCAGCGGCGCGGCCTCCGCTTCCCATTTTTTCAGCGCCGCCGTCCAGCGCGTTTCAAAATCGGCGTAGCCGGCGGCGTAACTCGCAGCGTTCGCGGGATCGAGCGCGGAGAATTTCGCCGCAAGCGCTCTGGCGACGATCAATATGTTGCGCGGATCGGTTTGAATGTGGGGATTTCCATAGGCGTGGAGATCGCCTTGCGCGCGGTCGAGCGCTGCCGGCGCCTCCAGCAAGGAGATGACGCTGGTCGCCTCGAAATAGCCGTCGGCGCCCGGCTGGATCTTGGAGTTCGCCGACTGCCGGACGACCTGCGGCATCCAGGCGATTTCAAGTTCCGCGCCGGTGCAAACCGCGATGTCGGCGGCGCGCGCCTTGGCGATCAGGCTCGGGCGCGCCTGGATCTGGTGGGGATCCTGACCGCCGGTCGTCGCGGCGTAGACATTGACGAGCTTGCCGCCGATCTCGGTTGAAAGCGCCGCCCATTCAGGCTCGCAGGCGAACACCTTGAGGGCGGCGTGCGCCGGCAAGGCGACGGCGGAGAACAGGAGGGAGAGAGCGAGGATCTTGCGCATGAATTTTGTCCTTAAAACCGGTGAGCGCCGTGAGGCCCGAAGATGACCGTGTAGCGCGCGAGGAATTCGTTGTTCGACGACGTGTCCGAATTGTCATAGGTGTACATGAGACGAAATCGGCTGAACTCGCTGGTGTCGAATTCAAGCAGCGCGCTGATCGCGTCCGGCGAGCGGCCGAGATCGTCGAGCGCGGTCGAGATCAATCCCGCTGGCGCCGAATCGGACATCAGCCGCGCGTAGCGCGCCCCTGCCCGCCAGCGCGGCCGGAATTGATAAACCGCCTGCGCATAAAAGCCCGAGCGGTCGAGATCGACCGGCGTCAGATTGTAATCGCCGCGCTCATTGCCGAAGAAATATTCCCCGTTGACGATGAGATTTCTGGTGGTCGCATTGCCGTTCGGCGCCCATTTGTAGACGAGACTGAGGATGCCGAGCGTGTCGCGTCCGCTAAAAATGTCGCCATTGATGTCGCGTTGATCCGACTTGGCCCTCAGATAAGAAACCTTGGCGAGCCAGCTTGACGAGACACCGATATCGCCGCCGGTCTGCACGAATCCGGCATAGGTTCCAGCACCGTTATTGGCCGCGCCGCCCGCCGGGAACCCATCGCCGCGCATCACTTCAGCGCCGGCCTCAAGGTAAAAGTCAGTCGGTGCGATCCAGCGCAATTGCAGCCCGGCGTCGCCGAGCTGGTTCGCGAGGAACGCGCGATAGGGAAGCGGCGCGTCGATGAAGTCCCAATTGTGGGCGTGGTTTTCGTTCAGATATCCGATGCCGGAAAAAAATCTTCCGCCTTTCAGCGTGAACCCGCCCGGCAGGCTCGTCGTCTGAATATAAGCTTCCTCGACCTCCACCTCGCCTTCATCGGTGAGCGCGAAAATCAGATTGCCGTAGACGCGGTGATCGATATTGGCGTTGAGCGCCAGCTCCGACTCGCCGAGCGAAAAGCCGCGATCGGCAAGACCCGCCTCGCCGTCCAGCGGAAATCCCGGAATGACCGCGGCGGACGGATCGTTTTCGAAGGCGGCGAAAGTCCCGTTCAGGACGACCGAGATCGCGGGGTTGTAGGCGTTCTGTCCGATCGGCGCGCGCGGCGCGGCGGGAGCCGGCGCTGGCGTGGGCGTTGGCGGGGCGGCGGCGATCGTCGTCGGCTCGTCGGATTTTGCTTCCGCCGCCTGCAATCTTTTTTCGAGCGCCTCAATTCGCGCTTCATAGTCGCTGCGAAGATCGGCGATTTCAGCCTTCAGCGCCGCCAGATCCTCGGCTTCACCGGCCTGCGCCGCCGAGCACATGGAGACGACGCCGACGCCCAAGCGTAATAAAATTTTTCCGGACACGGTTGATTTTCCTCTGCTGATCGATTGACCGAACGCCATTCGCCGGACAGGCGATGCTGTTCTTAGAGAGAGAGTCGATTGATCAGCAGGCAGGCGGCGCCCGCGCCGGCGCGGCGGCGACAGGCGTTGAAAAAATCCGTTCGGCGATGGCGAGGACGATCGTCGGCGCAACGGTCAAATCCGGTCGAGCGATGCTAACCGTCAGTAATGAAGGATCATCGGAAGCCGATCCGGCGAGGCACGCCGCGCAGGAAGTCGGCGTGTGATCGAACAAATCGCCCGGTCCGGGCGCGGCGTGAGCCGCGGCGATAAACTGGGCGACGACAAACAGAATCGCGAAAAGCCCCAATAACCGGTTACGGCCTGAGGCGGCGGCTCCAAGCGCAAAGGCTCGGCTTTTCAAAGCGAACTCCGCATTCTGTCGACGGAATATATAGCCGACCGGATATTATCACAAGGCCTTGCGGGCCGCGGCGCGCAGCCATTCACCGGGGCGATAGGCGGCGTCGCCCGTCTCGTCGGCGATGGCATCGAGCGCTGAGGCGATCCGCACGAAGCTTTCCCCGTTCGCCCAGGCGAGCGGCCCGAAGGGATAATTGACTCCGTTCATCATCGCGAGATCAATCGCTTCGGGCGAGGCGACCCGATCCCGCACGGCGTCCGACGCGCAATTGACGAGCTGCGCCAGCGTCCTGAAGACGACGAGCCCCGCGCGGTCCTTCAGACGGACCGCGCTCTTTCCGCTCTGCGACACAAAGGCGAGCGCCGCGGCGTCCGCTTTTTCGTCGGAGGCGGCGTAGGCGATCGCGGTTGCGGCGTCGGGATCGCGAAGATAATCGATGACGACCGCCGGCATGCGAGCGTCAGCGGCGGCGCGCGAGGCGGATCTGCCGTCGGCGTAAAAAAGACGCGCGCCTTCGAAATTCGCTTCGCCTTTCGCCATGACGGCCTTCAGCAGGGAAAGGTCGCGAACAGCGCCTTGCGGCGCGATCAGTTCGGGCGCCGGCTTTTCTTCGTCCGTATACGAATAAACGCCCCGACCGGACTTGCGCCCAAGGCGCCCGGCGGCGACAAGCTGGCCCTGCGCCAGCGACGGTGCAAATCGCGTGCGGCCGAAATAGGCTTCGTGGATCGATTTCGCCGCGGCGAAATTGACGTCATGGCCGATCAGATCGCCAAGCTCGAACGGCCCCATGCGGAAACCGGCAAGCTCGCGATAAAGATAGTCGAGCGTCGCGGCGCTGGCGGCGCCTTCCTCAAGCGCGCGCCAGCCTTCGCCGTAAAAGGGCCGCGCAACGCGGTTGACGATGAAGCCCGGAACGTCGGTCGCGATGACCGCGATCTTGCCCCAGCCTTCCATCAGCGATTTCGCTTGCGCGACGAGACCCGGATCGGTCTCGGCGCCCCGTATCACTTCGACGAGCTTCATCACCGGCGCCGGATTGAAGAAATGCAGTCCCATGAACCG
>MEMM01000171.1:7340-18609 GCA_001767925.1 Alphaproteobacteria bacterium RIFCSPHIGHO2_12_FULL_63_12 | reverse complement strand
GTTGGCAAATGTGCCGCGCATCATCACCTCGTGATTGCCGCGGCGCGAGCCGTAAGAGTTGAATTCGCTGACCGGAACCTGATGCTCTTTCAAATATTGGCCGGCCGGACCTTTTTCCTTGATGTCGCCGGCGGGCGAGATGTGGTCCGTCGTGATTGAATCGCCGAAGAGCGCTAGCACCCGCGCTTTTTCAATCGGTTGCACGGGCTTCGGCGTCATCGTCATGCCCTTGAAATAGGGCGGGTTAGCGACATAAGTCGAAGTCGGCCAGCGATACGTCTGACCGTCGCCGCTATCGATCGCCTGCCATTTTTTGTCGCCCTTGAAGACGTCGGCATAACGCGTCGCGAACATTTTCGCGGTGACGTTTTCTCGCACGATCTCGGCGATTTCCCGGTTCGTCGGCCATATGTCCTTGAGATAGACATCCTTGCGCTGATCGTCCTTGCCGATTGGGTCGGTCGTCAGATTGGTGTTCAAGGAACCGGCGATCGCGTAAGCGACGACGAGCGGCGGGGAGGCGAGATAATTCGCGCGCGCGTCCGGCGACACGCGGCCTTCGAAATTCCGATTGCCAGAGAGAACTGAACAGACCGCGAGATTGTTTTCAGAGATTGCAGCGCTGATCGCTTCGGGCAGGGGCCCGGAATTGCCGATGCAGGTCGTGCAGCCATAGCCGACGAGATTGAACCCGAGCGCGTTGAGGTCATCCGTGAGGCCGGCGGCGTTGAGGTAATCGGTGACGACCTGGCTGCCGGGCGCCAGCGAGGTCTTGACCCACGGCTTCACTTTAAGGCCGCGCTTTCTCGCATTTCGGGCGACGAGGCCCGCCGCCATCAGGACCGAGGGGTTCGACGTATTTGTGCAGGAGGTGATCGCCGCAATGACGACGTCGCCATTGCCGAGGTCGAATTTCTCTCCCTTGACCGGGGCGCGGCGATTCGTCTGCCCCGCCTGCCCATATTCCTTGTCGAGGGCCGCCCCAAAAGAGGCGGGAGCTTCTTTCAGCAGCACGCGGTCCTGCGGGCGCTTTGGGCCGGCGAGCGATGGCGCGACGGAGGAAAGATCGAGCTCCAGCGTGTCGGTGAATTTCGGCTCGGGTGTTGACGCATCGCGCCACATGCCCTGTTCCTTGGCGTAGGCTTCGACCAGCGCAACGCGTTCGGGGTTGCGGCCGGTCGCTTTCAAATAGCGGATCGTTTCCGCGGTGACGGGGAAGAAGCCGCAGGTCGCGCCGTATTCTGGCGCCATGTTGGCGATCGTCGCCTGATCCTCGAGCGCGAGATAGTCGAGGCCGGGTCCGAAGAATTCGACGAATTTGCCGACGACGCCTTTCTTGCGCAGCATTTGCGTCACGGTGAGAACGAGGTCGGTCGCGGTCGTCCCTTCCGGGAGTTTTCCGGAAAGACGCATGCCGATCACTTCGGGGATCAGCATCGAGACCGGCTGGCCGAGCATCGCGGCCTCAGCTTCAATGCCGCCGACGCCCCAACCGAGCACCGACAATCCGTTGACCATGGTCGTGTGGCTGTCGGTGCCGACAAGCGTATCGGGATAGGCGTAAGTCTCGCCCTTGTAGTCGGCGGTCCAGACCGTTTGTGCGAGGTATTCGAGATTGACTTGATGGCAGATGCCGGTGCCCGGCGGCACGACGCGGAAATTATCGAATGCGCCCTGACCCCATTTCAGGAATTCATAGCGCTCGCCATTGCGTTCGTATTCGCGGTCGACGTTTTTCTGGAATGCATTTGCGCCGCCGAAGTAATCGACCATGACCGAGTGATCGATGACGAGATCGACCGGCGCCAGCGGATTGATTTTTTCCGGATCCTGTCCGAGCGCCTTCATCGCGTCGCGCATGGCGGCGAGATCGACAACCGCGGGAACGCCGGTGAAATCCTGCATCAAAACCCGCGCAGGGCGGTAGGCGATCTCGCGGTCGCTTTTGCCATCCTTCAGCCAGTCGGCGAACGCCAAGATGTCGTCGATCGAAACCGAGCGGTCATCTTCGAAGCGGAGCAGATTTTCGAGAAGGACTTTCAGCGAGAAGGGCAGGCGCGACATATCCCCAAGGCGCTGTTCTGCGGCCTTGAGCGAGTAGATGGCGTAGGTCTTCCCGCCAGCGGTCAATAATTTTTTTGTGTTCAGGCTGTCACGTCCCGGGATCACAGGTTGCCTCCGTTCGCAAATTCCTCAAGAATCGGGGCTCTTATGGCGTATAGGTCAGGGCTGCGCAATTCACGCTCGCGTAGTCATTTTGACGCCATGAATAGCTGCGATTCGGGGTCGGATCAGCGGTTTTGGGTTGGCGTGCAGTTTGGAGAGCGGCGATGAAGGTCGGACTTATCGGACTTGGGCTCGTTTTGGGAATTTTGCTGGCGTCTGGTCCCGCGGCGGCGGAGCCGCAAGCGCTCGCGACCTACAAATCCTGGAGCGTTTTCGTCCATGATACGGGAACCGACCGGGTCTGCTTCGCCGCGGCTGAAGCCGCCGACAAATCGCCCAAGACCGTCAACCATGGCGATATCTTCTTTCTGGTCGCCACCTGGAAGTCTGGGGCCGCCGCCAACCAGCCGAGCTTCCGGGTCGGATATAATCTCCAGACGGCGCCGGCGCCGACCATCCGGATCGGGTCGGAAAAGTGGGATATGTACGTATCCGACAACGAGGCGTTCATTGAAAGCGCCGCTGCTGAACAAAGCCTCATCAACGCCATGCGCAAGGGCGCGGACATGAAAATCGGGGCGATGTCGAGCCGGGGCACGGCGACGAGCTATGTGATTTCCCTCGCTGGCATATCAGCCGCGCTCGACCGCGCGAAAGAGGCCTGTCGCTAAACCGCCCAAATTTCGGGGGCTCGCCATGCGCCTGCTGGCCGAGGGCGAAGCGACGATGGTTCAGAACCGCGGGATTGGCCGAATCGACCGATTTTAGATCCTCCGCCGCGATAACATTGCTATTTTCGCAAATCACGATAACGTCCGCGCGCTGATAAATACGGCGCGGTGGGAGAGCACTGCAACAGAGGGTTAAAAGATGGGAATACTCAAAGAGTTTCAGGAATTCGCCGTGAAGGGCAATGTGCTCGACATGGCGGTCGGCATCATCATCGGCGGCGCTTTCGGCACGATCGTCAAATCGCTAGTCGACGATGTCGTCATGCCGCCGATTGGTATGTTGCTGGGCGGGGTCGATTTTTCGAACCTTTCCTGGCAGCTGAAGGCGGCTGCAGGAGATGCGCCGGCGGTTGCGATCAAATACGGCGTTTTCATCAATAATGTGATATCTTTTCTCGTCGTCGCCTGGGCGGTCTTCATGCTGGTGAAGGCGATGAACAGCTTTAAGAAAAAGCAGGAAGCGGCCCCGCCGCCGGCTCCGCCGGCGCAGGAAGTCCTGCTCAAGGAGATCCGGGACCTGCTCGCCAAGCGGTAAGCGGATATCGAAACAGGAAGTCAGGGGCCCGGTGCGCGCCGCCGGGCCCCTTTTCTTTGCAAAATGCGCGCGTGGCGGGTGAAGGCCCGGTTGAAAGCGGACGCATCACTCTATATCCACCCGCCGGACCCCCGCCCGCAGGAGTTTGATGATCCCGCTTAAAAACATCCGGAATTTCTCGATCGTCGCCCATATCGACCATGGGAAATCGACGCTCGCCGACCGTCTCATCCAGACGACGGGCGGGCTTTCGGTGCGCGAAATGAAGGAACAGGTGCTCGACTCGATGGAGCTCGAACGCGAGCGCGGCATCACCATCAAGGCGCAGACCGTTCGCCTCGATTACAAAGCGAAGGACGGGGAGACCTATGTCCTGAACCTCATCGACACGCCGGGGCACGTCGATTTCGGCTATGAGGTCAGCCGCTCGCTGTCGGCCTGCGAAGGCGCGCTTCTCGTCGTCGACGCGTCGCAGGGGGTCGAGGCGCAGACGCTCGCCAACGTCTATGCGGCGATGGATGTCAATCTCGAAATCGTGCCTGTGCTCAACAAGATCGATCTACCCGCCGCCGAACCTGACCGTGTGCGGGCGCAGATCGAGGATGTGATCGGCATCGACGCGTCGGACGCGCTCGAAATTTCGGCGAAGACCGGAATCGGCATCGCCGAAGTTCTCGAAGCCATCGTGACACGCTTGCCGCCTCCCAAGGGTGTGGCCAATGCGCCGCTGAAGGCGCTGCTCGTCGACAGCTGGTATGACAGCTATCTCGGGGTTGTTGTGCTGGTGCGCGTCGTTGACGGCGTCCTGAAAAAAGGCACGCGCATCCGACTGATGGGGACCGGCGCTTCGTACACGATCGAACAGATCGGCGTCCTGACGCCGAAGAAAACGCCGGTCGCGGAATTGGGGCCAGGTGAAATCGGATACCTCACCGCCGCGATCAAGGAGGTCGCGGACACCCGTGTCGGCGACACTATCACGGAAGAAAGAAATCCGACCGCGAAAGCGCTGCCGGGCTTCAAGCCGGCCCAGCCGGTGGTCTTCTGCGGCATGTTTCCGGTCGACGCCGCGGAATTTGAGGACCTGCGCGAGGCGATGGCGAAGCTTCGCCTCAATGACGCAAGCTTCGAATTCGAAATGGAGACGTCGGCGGCGCTCGGTTTCGGGTTTCGTTGCGGCTTTCTAGGTTTGCTGCACCTTGAGATCATTCGCGAGCGCCTTGAGCGCGAATTCAACATCGACCTCATCACCACGGCGCCAAGCGTCAATTACGAAATTTTCCTGACCGACGGCTCTAAGGTGGCGCTCCACAATCCGGCCGACATGCCGGATCCGGTCCGAATTGACCATATGGAAGAGCCCTGGATTAGGGCGACGATCATGACGCCGGATGATTATCTCGGCGGCATATTGAAGCTTTGCGAGGAACGGCGCGGTATCCAGAAAGAGCTTACCTATGCCGGCAGCCGCGCCATGCTCGTCTACGAATTGCCGCTCAACGAGGTCGTTTTCGATTTCTATGATCGGTTGAAGTCGATATCGAAGGGCTATGCCTCTTTCGATTACCAGATCCTCGATTACCGTACCGGCGATCTCGTCAAGATGCAGATACTCGTCAATGACGAACCGGTCGACGCGTTGTCGATCATCGTGCACCGCGACAAGTCTGAAGTGCGCGGGCGCGCGATGTGTGAAAAGCTGAAAGATCTGATCCCGCGCCACCAGTTCAAGATTCCGATCCAGGCGGCGATCGGCGGGCGGGTCATCGCGCGCGAGACGATTTCGGCGCTCCGCAAAGACGTCACCGCCAAATGCTATGGCGGCGACGCCTCGCGAAAGCGCAAACTCCTCGACAAGCAAAAAGAGGGGAAGAAGAAAATGCGCCAGTTCGGTCGCGTTGAAATTCCACAGGAAGCATTCATCAAGGCGCTGAAGATCGATAGTTAGCGCCCGCCGGGCCGCTCCGCAAAGACGCCCGCAACTAGTTTGCGCAATTCCTGTTTTTGCACCTTGCCCATTGCGTTGCGCGGCAGGCTGTCGAGCCAGACGAACCGGCGCGGCTGCTTGAAACGCGCCAGGTCTGAGACCGCCTTTTTCAAGGCGCTGTCAGCAAGCGGCGGCGCGCTGGCGCAACCAATCGCCGGCGTCAGAACCGCAACGACGCCCTCGCCCATATCCGGGTGTGGCGCGCCGATTACAGCGGTTTCAGCGATTTCCGGTAAGGCGTCGAGAACGACCTCGATCTCTTTTGGGTAGACATTAAATCCGCCGACGATGATCAAGTCCTTGGCGCGTCCCGAAAGCGTGAGGCGGCCGTCGCTGGACAAAAACCCGATGTCGCCGGTGACGAACCATCCGCCCTCGCGAAATTCGTCGGCTGTTTTTTCCGGCATCCGCCAATAGCCCTTGAAGATGTTGGGCCCTCTGACTTCGATAACGCCTTGATCGCCGGGAGGAAGAATGCGGCCTTCACCGGTTATTCGAATTTCAATTCCAGGCAGGGGGTAACCGACGGTTCCGGCGATTCTCTCTCCCGTCAGCGGGTTCGATGCGATCATTCCGGCTTCCGACATGCCGTAGCGCTCGAGAATTTTCTGGCCCGTCCGCTCTTCGAACGCCTTGAACGTCTCTTCCGTCAGCGGCGCCGATCCCGATATGAAAACGCGGATATTCGCGCAGTCGGCCTTGCAGAAATCAGCGCCTGCAAGGAGGCGCGTGTAAAATGTCGGCACGCCCATCATCATCGTTGCGCGCTTCATTTCGCGTCGACAGTCGCCTGCATCGAACTTCGGCAGGAAAATCACTTCGGAGGCGTTCAGCAGGGAAGTATTGAGCGCGACGAACAGTCCGTGAATGTGAAAGATCGGCAGCGCGTGCAGGAGGATATCGCCATCGCGAAATCCCCAAAGCTCGCATAACGCCAGCGCATTCGATGAGAGATTCTCGTGCGTCAACATTGCGCCTTTGGAGCGACCGGTGGTGCCCGATGTGTACAAGATCGCGGCAAGGTCATCGGCCGCACGCGGCATGATCGATGTGGAAGGAGGTCCCGCACGCGCCGCCTCGATCAACGAGCCGCCGCCATCCGTCGAAAGCGTTAAAATGAAAGGGCCCTTTGGCGCTTCGCTTTCGCGCGCGGGATCGCAGACGAACACTGCGGGCTCAGCGTCACGGACAAAATAGGCAATCTCGGCCGGCGTATAAGCGGTGTTCAGCGGCGTGTAGACAAACCCGCCGCGAAGGGACGCAAGATAGAGCGCGACGTTTTCGGCGCTTTTTTCAACCTGCGCGGCGATTCGGTCGCCGGGTCTTGCGCCCGACCGGATGAGGGCGCCGGCGATTTCGGCGCTCAACGCATCAATCTCGCCGAAAGACCATCGGCGTCCGCCCGGAATGGTGAGAAAAGGCGCATGCGGCGTTCCGCAGATGCGATCATGGATCAGCGCATAAAAATTTCCGCCTGGCATCACGCCTCGCTTGGCGTGTTGCGGGCGGCGTTGACGGGCGCGACCGGGTGAAACGTCGCATGATCGAGCGCGCTCATCGCGTCAAACTCGCTAAGATAAACGCCACCTGAAAGCTCATCGAGAAAATGCGAACGCTTCAGCGCGTCCATCACCGGGCCCTTGACTTCGGAGAGATGCAACTTGACTCCCGCCTCCTTCAACCGTCGATTTGCAGTCTCCAGCGCTTCAAGCGCACTCAGATCGATCGAATTGATCGCCGAACACATCAGCACGACGTCGGTGACGCCCTTTCCCTCTGGCGCCATCGAGACAAGTCGGTCCTCCAGAAAACGCGCGTTGGCGAAGAAGAGATCGCCGTCGATTCTGACAGACGCGACGGTAGAGCTTGTAATCACCTTGTGACGCAGCACATTGCGGAAGTGCTCCGTTCCCGGGACCTGACCGACAACCGCCGAATGCGGCCGGCTCGCGCGATAAAGCAGCAGAAAGATCGATAAAATCACGCCGGCCATGACGCCGGCTTCGACTCCGAACGCGAAAACGCCCAGAACCGTCGTCATCATTGCCGCGAAGTCCGCCTTCGAATAGCGCCAGGTGCGTTTCATCGTTTTGAGGTCGACGAGGCTCAACACGGCGACGATAATCGTTGCGGCGAGCGTCGCCTTGGGGAGATTAAACAGGAGCGGTGTCAAAAACATCGCCGCGAATGCTATGCCGACGGCGGTGAAGGCGCCTGCGGCCGGCGTTCTCGCGCCGGCGTCGAAATTGACGACCGATCTCGCAAAGCCGCCGGTCACCGGAAATCCTCCTGCGACGCCTGCCGCGATATTCGATGCGCCAAGCGCGAACAGCTCCTGATCGAGATCGATGCGCTCACGGCGCCGCGCCGCCAGCGTTTGCGCGACCGAAACCGATTCAACATAGCCGATGACGGCGATCAACAGCGCAGGGCCGAGAAGCGCGCGCCAAAGCGGCCAGTCGAAAGCGGGCAGGGTGAGCGACGGCAACCCTTTCGGCGTCGCGCCGACGATCGCGACGCCAGAATCGGCGAGATGGAAGGCTGTGACCAAAGCGATCGTGGTGATGATCGCCAGCAGGGGCGCGGCGCGCGCCGTCATCGCCGCAGGCCGGTCCTTCACGCCGAATTTCATCAGCAGGGGCTTCATATACGAACGTGTCCAATAGAGGAACGCGATGACGCCTCCGCCGATCAGCATCGTCGGAAGGTGAGCGGCGCTCGCATGTTCGGTTAGCGAGCGTGCGATGCCGATCAGCGAGTCGCCGTCCGCCTTGACCCCGAGAATGTGTTTCACCTGCCCCGCCGCGATGAGGATTCCTGATGCGGTGATGAAGCCGGAGATAATAGGATGGCTAAGGAAATTCGCCAGGAAACCGAGCCGCAAGGCGCCGAGCGCGGCGAGAATAAGCCCGACGATGAACGCGAGCGCCAGCGCGATTTCCCGATAGCGTTCAGGATCGCCGTCGGCGAAGTCTCCGACCGTCGCCGCCGTCATCAGTGAGATGACGGCGACCGGTCCGACCGCGAGCGCAGTGCTGGTGCCGAAAATCGCATAGGCGACCAGCGGCGCGGTCGAGGCGTAAAGTCCGACTTCCGGCGGCAAACCGGCGATCAGCGCGTACGCAAGAGATTGCGGGATCAGCATGATCGTCACGATGAGCGCGGCGAGCAAATCGTCAGTGAAGGCCGCGCCATTGTAGCGCGACGCCCATCTCAATATCGGCGCAAAATCCCGTATGGACCGTCCGACCGTCACTACGCCGCCTTCGCCTCGCGTTTTCGCGGTTTGGCCAGCCATTCATGCCCGGCGAGCATTAGCTCCCAATAGACCCACGGCAGAATCTCCGCCTTCATCATCCAGCCGAACCACGTCGCCTTGGTGTTCTCGTTCAACCATGCTGGGAATGTGGGTAGCAGCTTTCCTCCAAAACCGAACTCGGCGAAGACGATCTTGCCGCGCGCGACGGTGAGCGGGCAGGAGGCGTAGCCGTCGTAGATAAATTCCGGCGCGCCGCCGCCGATGACGGAAAGAAGGTTCTCAGCGACAATCGGCGCCTGCTTCCTCGCCGCGGCCGCCGTCTTCGAGTTCGGTGCGTTGCAGGCGTCGCCAAGTCCGAAGACGTTGGCGAATTTTTTGTGGCGCAGCGTCTCCTGATCGACGTCGATGAACCCCGCGGCATCGGCGAGCGGCGAATTGCGCACGACGTCGGCGGCGATCTGCGGCGGGCAGACATGCAGCATGTCGAACTCGCGAACGACCTCGCGCTCGGCGCCGTCCGCGCCTTTTTCCCTGAACGTCGCTTTTTTAGCACGTCCGTCGACCGCGATCAGCGTCGATCCGAAATTCGCGTCGACGCCATACGCCTTCACATAGTCGAGGAGCGCGGGCACGAACGCGGCGACGCCGAACATCGCGGGCGCCGCCGTACAGAACGACACCTTGATCTTGTCGAGGCGTTGCTTTCGGCGCCAGTAATCGGCGGCGAGATACATCGCCTTTTGCGGCGCGCCCGGACATTTGAAGGGGAGCGGCGGCTGCGTGAAGATCGCCTTGCCGCTGTCGAGCCCTTGCACGAGTTTCCAGGTATAGGTGGCCATGCCGGGCTGGTAATTCGAGGTGACGCCATTCTCGCCGAGGGTTTCCTGAAGGCCTGGAATGGCGGCGAAATTCAGCTTCAGTCCGGGCGCCGCGATCAGGTAGTCGTAGCCGATCTGCTCGCCGCCATCGACGATGACGGCGTTGTTCTCGGGTTCGAACGCGGTTGCGGTCTTCCTGATCCATTTGGCGCGCTTCGGAATACAGGACTGTTCCGATCGTACGGTGAAATCGAAATCAAAGACGCCGCCGCCGACCATGGTCCAGCCGGGTTGGTAATAATGCTGATCCTTCGGTTCGATGATGGCGATGTCTAGATCGCGACGGCGCTTCAGAAGACTTGACGCAACAGCAATGCCGGCGGCGCCGCCGCCGACGATGACGACCTGGTGTTTCAAGGCTTTTCTCCCTGTTTGCGCGGACCTTAAAGCATGTCGATCGGCAATTTCAAATATCTGACGCCGTTCGAATCGGGCGGCGGCAATTCGCCGGCGCGCATGTTGATTTGCACGGAGGGAAGGATAAGGCGCGGCATCGAGAGCGTCTTGTCTCTCGCCGTGCGCATCTTGACGAAATCGGCCTCCTTGACGCCGCGGCCGACATGGACGTTCCAGTCGCGCTCGTCCTTCACCGTCGTCTCGAAGGCGTAGTCCTCGCGGCCGGGCGCCTTGTAGTCGTGGCACATGAACAGCCGCGTTTCGGCCGGCAGGGTGAAAATCTTCTGGATCGATCGATAGAGGATCGCCGCATCGCCGCCCGGAAAGTCGCAGCGCGCGGTGCCGTAATCCGGCATGAACATCGTGTCGCCGACAAAGGCGGCGTCTCCGACGACGTAGGTGATGCAAGCCGGCGTGTGGCCGGGCGTGTGCATGACGCGCGCCTCGATCTCGCCGATCTGAAACCGCGCGCCGTCGTCGAACAATGCGTCGAACTGGCTTCCGTCGCGCATGAACGCGGATTCGACGTTGAAAATTTCGCCGAAGGTCTTCTGGACGATCGTGATCTGCGAGCCGACGCCTGACTTCCCGCCGAGCGCCTTCTTCAGATAGGGCGCGGCGGAAAGATGGTCGGCGTGGACATGGGTTTCGAGAATCCACTCGACCTTCAATCCCTGCGCCTTCACATAGGCGATGATCTCATCGGCCGCTTTCGTCGAGGTGCGCCCCGACGCCGGATCGAAGTCAAGGACCGAATCGATGATCGCCGCCGCCTTGGTCGCGGGGTCGCTGACGACGTGGCTCGCGGTAAAAGTCGGCTCATCGAAGAACGTTTTGACGATGGGACGGGCGCTCATTTTCGGCTCCTTTTCTTTTGTTTAGCCTCGGGACCGAACGCAGCGCACAATGCGTCAACGACGCGCGCAAGTCGATCATCGGCGAGACGGTAATAGACGGACTTGGACTGACGGCGGGCGACGACGAGGCCTTCTTCGCGCATCCGGGCGAGATCGCGCGAAAGATTGGACTGGGCGCCGCTGATCGCCGCTTCGAGCGCGCTGACGGACGCCTCACCGTCCCGCAATTCGCAGGCGATGAGCAGCCTGTTCTTGTGCGAGAGGAGCTTCAGAAGTCCCGAGACTTCTTCCGCCCTGGCTTCAAGGTCCTGCATTTCGGGTCGGGCCGTCATTTGCGTCGCGCCTGTCTCGCACACTTGTCAAATACGATATATGATATATATCAAGTCGCGAACGCTGCAAGAGGCGAATTTTTCATGGTGGATATCGAGAGCTTTTCGCCGGGGCCCGCCGCGGCCGG
>MEMM01000171.1:0-7328 GCA_001767925.1 Alphaproteobacteria bacterium RIFCSPHIGHO2_12_FULL_63_12 | reverse complement strand
GCCGGCATTATGGCGCCGCTCAAAGGGGAGGGGCGCGCGGATTTTTCCTGGCGCCTCGCCTTTGTCGCGGGGCTCGTCGTCGCGCCGCTCCTGTTCGCGCTTTTCAGCGGCGCGCCCGTCGCGGTTTCAACGCCGCATCCCGTCTGGATGATGGCGCTCGGCGGCATCTTCGTCGGCTATGGAACGCGGCTTGGGTCGGGATGCACCAGCGGTCACGGCGTCTGCGGCGTCGCGCGGCTCTCCCGGCGATCACTCGCGGCGACGGTGATGTTCATGGCGTCGGCTATCGCGACCGTGTTTGTCGTTCATCAGCTTTTCGGGTTCTGAGATGCGCATTTTATCCGCTCTTGTCGTCGGCGTCCTGTTCGGCCTCGGCCTGACGATTTCCGGCATGATCAATCCGGCGAAGATCATCGCGTTTCTCGACGTCGCGGGGAACTGGGACCCGAGCCTTCTCGTCGTCATGGTGTCGGCGCTCGCCGTGTCATTCGTCGGCTACCGCGTCATTCTCGCCCGTGAAAAGCCGCTTTATGAGCCGTCTTTCCATCTGCCGACGAAGACAGCGATCGATCAGCCTTTGCTTGTCGGTTCGGCGATCTTCGGCGCCGGCTGGGGGCTGTCGGGACTTTGTCCGGGGCCGGCGATCTCCGCGACGATGCTTTTCGCGCCGCCGGTCTACGCCTTCCTCGCCGCCATGGTCGCCGGAATGCTGCTCCATGATTTCAGCGGTCGCCGGACGTGACCGCAAGGTCGCTGCTTGAGATCATCCGCTTTCGCCGCCATAAGTCTGACCTTTCAGGATGCTCATAGGACGGAGCGATGTACGAGAACGGCGTGACGGCGGCGACGCGCGGCAATTTCGAGGCGCAGCTTGATCAGTCGATCAAGGCAGCCGCCGATTGGCTGAAAGAGAACCAGAAGCCGGAAGGCTATTGGGTCGGCCGGCTTGAATCGAACGCCTGCATGGAGGCGCAGTGGATCTTGTGCCTCTGGTTCATGGGGCTTGAGGATCATCATCTGCGCCCGCGTCTCGCCGCGTCGCTGAAGAAGACGCAGCGCGGCGACGGTTCGTGGGAGATTTATCACGACGCGCCCGCGGGCGACATCAACACGACGGTCGAGGCGTATGCGGCACTGCGCTCGTGCGGCGTTGCGGAGAATGACCCGCAGCTCGTCAAGGCGCGCGACTGGATCCTGTCGAAAGGCGGCCTTAAAAACATTCGCGTCTTCACGCGCTACTGGCTGGCGCTGATCGGCGAATGGCCGTGGGAAAAGACGCCGAACATTCCGCCCGAAGTCATTCATTTCCCGAACTGGTTCATATTCTCGATCTACAATTTCGCGCAGTGGGCGCGTGCGACCTTGATGCCGATCGCGGTCCTGTCGGCGCGACGGCCGTCGCGGCCGCTGCCGCCGGCGAACCGGCTCGACGATCTCTTCCCGGAAGGACGCCTCAAATTCGATTACGAATTGCCCGGCAAGCCCGGCGCCGATTTCTGGGACGGATTTTTCCGCACGGTCGACAAGGTTCTGCATGGCGGGCAAACGCTCGCGACGAGAACCGGGTTTTCCTTCGGCCGCAACGGGTCGGTGAAGCGCGCGCTTGAATGGATCATCCAGCATCAGGACGCCGACGGCGTCTGGGGCGGCATCCAGCCGCCATGGATCTATTCGACCATGGCGCTCTTTAACGAAGGCTATGCGCTCGACCACCCTGTCGTCGCAAAGTCGCTTGCCGCGCTCGACGATCCGCGCTGGCGCGTCGATGTCGGCGACGCCACATGGATACAGGCGTCGACCTCGCCGGTCTGGGACACGATCCTGACGATGCTCGCCATCGACGATTGCCATTTGAACGGCGCCTATCCGGCGGAAGTCGAAAAGGCGCTGCAATGGGTGCTCGACCAGCAGGTGCTGAGAAAAGGCGACTGGAGCCAGAAGCTCCCGAACCTCGCGCCGGGCGGCTGGGCGTTTGAATACAAGAACTACTTCTATCCCGACACGGACGATACGGCGGTCGCGCTGATCGCGCTGTCGCAGTTCCGTCCGTCGAAAGGCGAGAAGATCGAGCGCGCCATCGCTCTCGGCGTCAACTGGCTCATCGGCATGCAGTCGAAAGGCGGCGGCTGGGGCGCCTTCGACAAGGACAATGACAAGAAGTTCCTGACGAAAATCCCGTTCTGCGATTTCGGCGAGGCGCTCGATCCCCCGTCGGTCGACGTAACCGCGCATGTCGTCGAGGCGTTCGGCAAGCTCGGCCTCGGCAGGAAACATCCGGCGATGATCCGCGCGCTTGATTATTTGCGGCGCGAACAGGAATCCGATGGCTCGTGGTTCGGTCGCTGGGGCGTCAATTACATCTACGGCACGGGAGCGGTCCTGCCGGCGCTCGCTGCGATCGGCGAGGATATGACGGCGCCCTATGTCGCGCGCGCCGCCGACTGGCTCTTGTCGCGTCAGCAGGCGAACGGCGGCTGGGGCGAATCGTGCGCGTCCTACATGGATGCGGCGATGAGCGGGCGAGGGAAGGCGACGGCGTCGCAGACGGCGTGGGCGCTGCTCGGCCTGATCGCCGTCAATCGCCCGGCGGATCGCGACGCGATCGAACGCGGCGTTGCGTTTCTCATCGAACGGCAAAAAGGCGGCACATGGGAAGAGGCCGAATATACGGGAACGGGCTTTCCCGGCTACGGTGTCGGCGCGACGATCAAGCTCGGCGACCCTCTGCTCACCGAGCGCCTGAAGCAAGGCCCGGAATTATCCCGCGCCTTCATGATCAACTACAATCTCTACCGCCACTATTTCCCGCTAATGGCGCTAGGGCGGTGGCGGGCGGCGCGAGGTTAGCCGCACCCGCCTTCCATCTCCCGGATCCATTCCGCGATCAGCGCGACGCCTTCTTCGTGCGACGTCGAACGTCCAAGTTCCGGCATCATGTCGCCGGGTCTGGTCGTCGCCAGGCGAAAGACGAATATCGACTGATCTGGATCGCCGGGTACGATGTCGAACGGGCGACCGCCTGAGCCGCCGCCGGCCGCGACCGGGGTTTTGCATTCGCCGTATTTCGGGCCGAGGGCGATCCACGGCCGCAGATCGAGGCCCGACGTGTCGGCGGCGCCGACGTCGGAATGGCAATGCGAGCAATTGGCGTCGAGATAGGCGCGCGCCCGCGCATCGAGGCTTTCCGTTTCGTCCGTCCACGATGCATTGCGGGGAAGGTCTTCGTCCCCCGCCTGCGCGGGAGTTGTCGGCGCGCCTGTCAGCATGCCGCTGAGCGTCCAGTGGTCGAGTTGATTGACGCCGGCGACGAAGGTCGACGGCTTGTTCAGATGCCGCGCTTTGGGCCCGATCGGCGAAATTTTGCGCGTCGTATTGTTGACGGCGTGACAACCCGCGCACTGGTTCTGGTTGGGCAGAACATAGGTGAACGCCTCTTCGCGCCCGTCCGTACGATGGAGCGTCATCGCGATCGCTGCGCCGGTGCGCTGGAGGTGCGCATCGCTCTGGTTTTCGTTCCAGAGATACGGAATGGCGACCCAGCCGTCCTTGCGGTGTACGAGAAGCCGCGTTTCGACGAGACGCACGCCTTTCAGCGGCATCGCGCCTTCGGCGAAAGTCGGCTCCGGGCCGACCGAAACGTCGCCGGTCCACTCGTCGCCTGTCTGCGGATAATAGAACGTCTTTGAAATGATCGTGCCGACCGGAAAGTCGAAGGCGTCCTCCGCGCGATAGGTCGCGCTCGTTCCTTTCGGCATCGTCACGGTGCGCAATTTCAAAGCGTAGTCGGTGAAAAGTGGCGTTGCGAGATCGTAAGGCGTGACGCCCGGCGATAGGGTCAAGACGCCGTTCGCAGTCGAAAGCAAATTCCATTCGCTGAGCGTCGCCGGAAAGCCGTCCTCATGGAAGACCGACGCCGAGGGGGCTGCTTCGCGGGAGCACGCGGCGAGAACAAGCGCGAGCAATGCGGCGACGAATCGCACGCGCTAGTCTCCTAGCCCGTTCGCGAGCCTCACCGCCGGCAGCTTATCGAGCGTGCAACGCAATTTTTCCGTCGCCAGCGCCGGCGCCTTGAAGCCGTTCGGCGCGTCGGCGTTGATGACCTCAGCGTCCTCATTGTCGACGCAGATGCGCAGGGCGGCGGGCGTCGCGCCGTCGATCTGTTTCGCCAGATCGGAATACCCGTCCCACAGGACGTCGGGGAGGGCGCCCATGGGGCCGAACATCGCGATTTTCAACGCCTGAAGATCCAGCCCGTCCGGGTTTTTGCCGCCGCCGCCCATGCGGTTGCCGTAGACGTAAACGCCTTCTGGATAGCCGTCAAAATCGGCGCTCATGCCGTCCTTTGAAAGGCCCGACGAGAAGATCGACGAAATGATGATGTTCGTCGTCTTGTTGTCGCGGATGTCGTTGTCGAAAATCTCGACCTGGTCATTCGAATTGACGACGACGCCGGAGCCGGCGGGGATCGTCGCGACCGGCGTTCCGGGATGCCCGAAATTGGCGCGGTTGTTGGCGATCGCCTGGTTCTTGAAGACACGCGTCCGCGCGCCCGGCTGGACGAGGTTCGGCATGTTGAAGATGAGGATGCCGCCGGTGTTGTCGGTCGCGACGTTCTCGTAGACGTCGGCGTCGAAGGTGTTTTCGATTTCAATGCCGGCGACGTTTTTCTCCGCGCGGTTATAGCGGACGACGACGTTCTGCGACTGGCCGACATAGATACCGGCGTCGGAGGCGCCGATGGCGACATTGCTTTCAAGTAGGACGTTCTTCGTCTGCACGGGGTAGAGTCCGTAGGCGCCGTTCTCCGTCTTCGGGCCGCCGGTCCATTCCGTCCGCACACGGCGGATGATGATGTTCTCTCCCTCATTGACCTTGAGCGCGTCGCCCTTTGTGTCCTCGATCGCGAGGTCTTCGATCGTGAAGTCGCTTGCGGTGACGAGAAGGCCTTCGGCGCCCGAGACCTGGCCAGCGAAGGAGAGGATCGACTTGTCCATTCCCTTGCCGCGGATGGTGACGCCGTCGACGGCGAGCGACAGCGATCGGTCGAAAGCGAACTTGCCCTCCGGAATCTCGATGACGTCGCCGGGCTTGGCGTCGAGGAGCTGCGTCATCAGCGTCTCCTGATAGGGCGTCGCCGCCGGATCGGCCGGAGCGGCCGCTTCTTTCTTGCCGCAGGCCGCCGCCGTCAGAATCAGCGCCGAGGCGCCGGCGATCTCAATCAGTCTCATGGGTCCGTCTCCCGGCCTGTGCTGTTCGCCGCCATTGCTTCCGGCGGCCAAGGCTCTCATCAATGATGCAGGAAGCGGAGCGCGGACGAAAGGGCGGGTTGCATGTCGATGTCGCGACGGAATTTTCTCGAATTGGGCGGCGCCTCGTCGGCGCTGGTAACGATGGCCGCCGCTTGCGCGCGCCCGGATCAAAAAGCCTCGAACGACCTCGCGGCGCTCGATGCGGTGGAAACGGCGTCCCGGATCAAGTCAGGAGCGCTGAGCGCCGCCGAAGCGGTTGACGCCGCGATTGAGCGCGCCGGGCGAATTGACAGTAAAATCAACGCGATCGCGCACAAAACTTTTGACCGCGCCCGAGAGAGCGTCGGCAAGACAACGGGGCCTTGGGCCGGCGTTCCGAGCTTCGTCAAGGACCTCGACGATGTGACCGGCGTTCCGACCAGTTTCGGCAGCCGCGCCTTTCCCGGCTATAAAGGCGGCGCGCAAACGCCGCTGATCGATGCGTTTTTGGGGCTCGGCGTTGTCAGCCTCGGCAAGACGACCACCCCTGAATTCGGGCTCACCGCGACCACCGAGCCGTTGAGCACGGGCGTGTCCCGAAACCCCTGGAACCTCGATCATTCAACCGGCGGCTCGTCTGGCGGCGCAGCGGCGCTGGTCGCTTCCGGCGTCGTCCCCATCGCGCATGCGAGCGACGGCGGCGGATCGATCAGAATCCCGGCGTCGTGCTGCGGCAATGTCGGGCTGAAAATGTCGCGCGGCCGCCACCCGCAGGCGCGCCCGGAAACGGCTGGACCTTTCTCGATCGCCGTCCACGGCGTGCAGTCGCGTACCGTGCGCGATACGGCGGCCGTCGTCGCCGTTTTCGACGCCGGCGCGACGGACAAGAGCCTGGCCGAAGTCGGACTGGTGACCGGCGCGAACGCGCGTCGTCTTAAAATCGGATTTGTCAGCAAGGGTCCGTATGGCCGACCTGTCGATGTTGAGGTCGTCGAAGCGACGCGCGCCGCCGCGAAAATATGCGAAGGGCTCGGTCATCATGTCGAAGAAATCGACTTGTCGATCGCGCCGGGCGTTGAAGAGGCGTTCATGCTCTATTGGGCGAAGAACGCGTGGCTTGCGATCACGCGCTGGGAGGAAATCACGCATCTGAAGCGGAACGGCCTTGCGTTCGAACCGTTCACGCTTGGTCTCGTTGAGCATTACCAAGCTCACCAGAGCGAATTCGACGCCGCGGTGAACCGCCTTCTGGCGCTGACGCCTGAATTCAACGCGCTGATCGAACCCTTCGATGTTTATCTCTCTCCCGTCACGGCGGCGCCGCCGCCCGAGATCGGGTACCTTGGGTCGAAGCTGAGTTATGAGGAACATCTCGCGCGCGTTCTCGATTATGCCCAGTTCACCGGGCTCTTCAACATCATCGGTGCGCCGGCGATTTCGCTGCCGCTGTCGATGTCGAAATCAGGTCTGCCGATCGGCGCCTTGTTCGGCGCGCGCCTCGGCGATGAAAAGACCCTGCTCGAACTCGCCTATGAGCTGGAAGAAGCGACGCCGTGGAGCGGGCGCAGGCCGGCGGTTTTCGGTTAGGAAACCGCTTCTACGAGGCCCTTGAAAAACACCGCGCCGTCGACGCCGCCCAGCAGCGGAGAAATGACGCGCTCCGGGTGCGGCATCAGCCCCAGCACATTGCCGGCGTCATTGAGGATGCCCGCGATATTGCGCGCCGAGCCGTTCGGATTGTCGACATAACGGAAGACGACGCGGCCTTCGGCTTCCAACCGGTCGAGCGTTTCGGAATCCGCAAAATAATTTCCGTCATGGTGCGCGATCGGGAAGTTGACGGCTTGCCCCTTGTCGAAAGCGCTGGAGAAAATCGACTGATTGTTCTCGACCTGCAGCGTCACCGTGCGGCAGACGAAATTCAGGCCGGCGTTGCGCATCAAGGCGCCCGGGAGAAGTCCCGCTTCGGTCAATATCTGGAATCCGTTGCAGATGCCGACGACGGGCGTGCCGGCTTTCGCCTTTTCGACGACGGCGCGCATAATCGGCGATTGCGCGGCCATGGCGCCTGAGCGCAGATAATCGCCATAGGAAAATCCG
>MEMM01000170.1 GCA_001767925.1 Alphaproteobacteria bacterium RIFCSPHIGHO2_12_FULL_63_12 | reverse complement strand
AATCTTTAAGGAGAATTGAAGCGGTCCGGCAAGCAGGCGCGCTCATTTTTGTCGGACACGTGACCAGATGTCATGCTGCACCGCCGAAATACGGCATCACCGAAAAAATATCCTTGTCGCCGCGCCCGCACAGATTGACGAGGACGATCTGCGCCCGCGCGAGGTCCGCGGCTTTTTCAACCGCGCGCGCGAGGGCGTGCGCCGGCTCAAGCGCCGGGATGATGCCTTCGAGCTTCGAGCACAAGGAGAACATTTCAAGCGCCTCGGCGTCGGTCGCCGACACGTAGGCGACGCGTCCGATGTCGTGCAGATACGCGTGCTCCGGCCCGATCCCCGGATAATCGAGCCCCGCCGAAATCGAATGGCCTTCAAGGATCTGCCCGTCCGCGTCCTGCAGGAGGTAGGTGCGGTTGCCGTGGAGGACGCCGGGCCGGCCCCCCGACAATGATGCGGCGTGATCGGGCGTGTCGAGTCCCCGGCCCGCCGCCTCGACGCCGATGATCTCGACGCCGTCATCGTCGAGGAAGGGATGGAAAAGGCCGATCGCGTTCGAGCCGCCGCCGATGCACGCCATCACCGCGTCGGGAAGCTTTCCTTCCGCTTCAAGGATTTGCGCGCGCGCCTCGCGTCCGATCACCGACTGAAAGTCGCGCACCAGCATCGGATAGGGATGCGGCCCCGCCGCCGTGCCGATCAGATAATAGGTGTCGGCGACATTCGCGACCCAGTCGCGCAGCGCCTCGTTCATCGCGTCCTTGAGCGTCGCGCGGCCCGAAGTCACCGGCACGACCTCGGCGCCTAGAAGCTTCATCCGGAAAACATTGGGCTTTTGCCGCTCGACATCGGTCGCGCCCATATAGACGACGCAAGGCAGCCCGAAACGCGCGCACACCGTCGCGGTGGCGACGCCATGCTGACCGGCGCCCGTCTCGGCGATGACCCGCGTCTTGCCCATGCGGCGCGCCAGCAGGATCTGCCCCATGCAATTGTTGATCTTGTGCGCGCCGGTGTGATTGAGCTCATCGCGCTTGAAATAGATTTTGGCGCCCTTGCCGGCGCCGGCCCGCGCGCGGACATGCTCGGTCAGCCGCTCGGCGTAATAAAGCGGCGAGGGCCGGCCGACATAATGCTTGAGGTAATAGTCGAGCTCTTCCTGGAATTTCGGGTCGCCTTTGGCTCGCTCATATTCATCGGCGAGATCGAGGACGAGCGGCGTCAGCGTTTCGGCGACGAAGCGCCCGCCAAAAATCCCGAAGCGCCCTTCGGCGTCGGGTCCGGTGCGGTAGGAATTGGGCTTGGGGGTTGTCATGACGGCTCTGCTTTAGCGCGGCGGAGGCGAAAGGCGAAAGCCCTGACGCGCGGCGGGGCGGCGCGTCAGCGCCAATGTCAGGACGGCGGCGGCGAGCGCAAAGCCGGCGCCGGCGAGAAATGTCGCCGACGGCCCGCGCCAATCCCAGAGCAGCCCGGCGATCACGCTGGCAGCCAGCATGAAAAGCCCGACGACGAGATTGAAGACGCCGAAGGCGGAGGCGCGCAAGGCGGCCGGTGCCGCATCGGCGACCATCTTCGCGAGCAACCCTTGCGTCAGCGCCATATGCGCGCCCCAGAGCGCTATTCCGGCGAAGGCGCCCAGAAGTCCCGGCGCGAGGGCGAGCGTCAGGTCGGCGGCGATCAGCGCCATCAGCCCGATGACCAGAAGAAGCGTCGGCGAGGCGCGATCGGCGAGCGCGCCGGCGGGATAGGCGCCGAGCATGTAAACGAGATTCATCACGATCAGAGCCGCCGGCGCGAGCGCCAGCGGCAGCCCGTCGCCATTCGCCCTGAGGATCAAAAACGCCTCGCTAAATCGCGCAAGCGTGAACGCGGCGCCGATCGCAACGACTGTCCAGAAGGCGCGGTCAAAAGAGGCGAGATCTTTAACGCGCAGCGGCGGGCGCGCCGCCCCGGCCCCGGCGTCCGTCACCGGCCCCTCGGCGACGCCGAAAATGACGCACAAAACCGCAATCGCGGCGGGGACCGCCGCAACCCAGAACACCGCGCGCATATTGTCGGCGAAGGCCGCCATCAGAAAGATCGCCATCAGCGGGCCGGCGAAAGCCCCCGCCGTGTCGAGCGCCTGACGCAGGCCGAAGGCGCGGCCGCGAATTTGCGGCGGCGTCACATCGGCGATCAGCGCGTCGCGCGGCGCGCCCCTGATCCCTTTGCCGATGCGGTCGGCAAAGCGCGCGGCGAACACGACGCCGGGCGATCCCGCCAGCGCAAACAACGGCTTGCTGAGCGCGCCGAGGCTGTAACCGAGGAGGATCAGCGGCTTTCGCCGGCCGAACCGGTCGGAGAGATAGCCGGAAAAGACCTTTGAGATCGACGCGGTCGCTTCGGCGACGCCGTCGATCAAGCCGACCAGCGTGACGCTCGCCCCCAGCGTCGTCGTCAGGAACAGCGGCAACAGCGCGTGAATCGATTCAGACGACACATCCATGAAAAAGGAGACAAGCCCGAGCGCAAAGACGGTGCGCGGGATGGCGGAGGCGCGGGCGGTCATGCCGCCAGAGGTAAGGTGAAAAGGCGGCGCAAAAAGCTTCGCGGCGCGATCAATGCCGCGGCTCTTCGACCGGGTGCGCCATCGCCGGCGCCGCCGAGACCACAGGATTGACGTCGATCCGCAGCGTCGTCCCGTCCTTCAGGACATGGATGCGCCCCGAGGGCGTCTCCTCTTCGCCTTCGAGCGGTCCCGAGCTGTAAAGCGGGACGACATTCGAATGAGAGACGAGAAGGATGTTGATCCCCGGCGCGGCGACAAGTTCGGCGTCGATCCGCGCCCGGAACTTTGCGGCGACCGCCGGATCGTCGGATTTCATCTCGTCCGCCGGTATGACCGGACCCGATCCCGCCGCCGCGACGAGGCGCGCGGTGTCGTAGGACCGGCAAAGGTCGCTGGTGTAGGTGCGGTCGATCCGGACGCCGTTGTCCGCAAACCATTCGCCGATCGCGCGCGCTTCGAAAAACCCTTGCGCGGAGAGACCGCGGCCCGGCGCGAGCGTGCAGCCGTCGGTCATACCGACTGGCGCCTTTTGTCCGGCGGGCGACGTCGCGTGCCGCAGGACGACGATATTGCCGCCGCCGCGAAGCTGGACGAGCGCCACGTCGAGCGATGATGGATCGCCCGCATGCGCGCAGGACGCGGCGGCCATACCGGCCGCGAGCGCTGCGAATACGGCTTTATAATTCAACTGCTTGCCCCTGTTGTTCAGAGCGCGGCGCGCGCCGCCTTGATGAAGGCCGCGATCAGCGCGTCGTCTTTTTCGCCGGGCCGTTTTTCAACCCCCGAGGAGACGTCGACGCCGGCGAAAGCGGTATGGCCTTTGGCCGCTGCGATCGCCGCCGCGACATTGTCCGGCGACAATCCGCCGGCGAGCAGAAACGGCGTTTCGCTCTGGTAGCGCGTCAGGATCGACCAGTCGAACGCGGCGCCGTTGCCGCCGGGAAGCGCTGCGCCCTTCGGAGGACGCGAGTCGAAAATCAGCAGATCGGCGGCCTCCGCCAGCGCGCCGACGCCGTCGAAATCGCCCGGCTCGGCGACGCCGACCGCCTTGATGATCTCAAGTCCGAACTCGCCGCGGATTTCGTTGATGCGCGCGGCGTCTTCATGGCCGTGAAACTGGAAATGGGTCAGAAACGGCGCCGCTTCCCCGAGCAGCTGTTCGCCCGCGTCGACAAACAGTCCGCAGAATTTCGGAAGCGCAAAGCCTTCTTCGTAGGAGCGCTGTTTGATTTCCGTAACAATCTCGCTGGCGGCGTCTGGCGCGATCGAGCGCGGACTTTTGCCGACGAAAACGAAGCCGACAAAGTCGGCGCCGCCTCTCGCGGCGGCGAGCGCGTGATCGAAGGTCTTGACGCCGCATATTTTGACGAGGCCGTTCGTCATGAGGCTCCTCAGCTTTGCTCCACTGGATCAACTGGCGGGCTTTCGGCGCGCGCTGTCGCGGCGGCGGCGGCTTTTTTCAGCGCTTTCAGCTCAAGTCGGTCCGCCTTGGCGCGAACGCGCAGCTCGCGCTCGGACATCCACATCCCGAAAGCGCCGATGAAGAATCCGATCAGCACCGCAAGGATCAGCCACACCCACAGGAAAACCGGCGGCGTCGCCAGCGCCGGGCTCTCGGTCGAGAACGGATCGAGGCTCAGCGCGACCGGCTGGCGGTTGGCGATCAGGAAGAGGACGAGGAGCGCGCCGACCGGAATAAAGACCATCCAGCGCAAGACCTTCTTCATGCGGCCTCGGGATCGTTTGCGCGCGCTGAAGACGTCATCGGTTACTTCTTGCCGCCGCCATTGAGCCGGTCGCGAAGCTCCTTGCCCGGCTTGAAGAAAGGAGAAAACTTCTCGTCGATCGGCACAGGATCGCCGGTGCGCGGATTGCGACCGACGCGGGCCGGTCGGTGTTTTACGGAAAATGCGCCGAAGCCGCGAAGCTCGACGCGGTCGCCCTTGACCAGCGAGGCGGCGATTTCCTCGAACACGATCGAGACAAGCTTCTCGATGTCGCGATGAAAAAGGTTCGGATTTTCATCCGCGAGTTTTTGCACGAGTTCAGACTTGATCATGTGATCGCCCGCCCCTTTGAAGTCCTGGCCGTTCCGCCCGCTGGCCGGCGCCGGCGTCCCACGATCGCCGGCCCCGCGGCGCCCGATGACGAAAGGCGCCTGAATTCAGGGGGTTGACCCTCTCAGACTGATCCTGCGGCGTCAAGGCGCTTCTCGCCGGACCATTCCGCCGGTAAGGCAAGCGCCATGGAGCAGCGCGGGCAAGACAGGGCGTCCTTCGGATTTCGCGAGGTCGCGGACGCCGAAAAGGAAGGTCTCGTGCGCGAGGTCTTCGACAGCGTCGCCCCGAATTACGACCTGATGAACGATCTGATGTCGGCCGGCGTTCACCGGGTATGGAAGTCGCTTTTCATCGACCGGCTGAACCCGCAGCCGGGCGAGCTGCTGCTCGATGTCGCGGGCGGCACCGGCGATATCGCCGCCGCTTTCCTCGCGCGCGCCGACAGCCGGCCGCGCGCGCCGCGCCTGCCGCCGGCGCGGGCGATCGTCTCCGACATCAACGCCGAAATGCTGGCCGCCGGTCGCCAGCGCAAAACGCCGGCCGAAATTCGCGCGCGCATGGCGCTTTTGGGGGCCGATGCGGAACGCCTGCCCCTCCCCGACGGCGCCGTCGACGCCTACACGATCGCTTTCGGGATCAGGAACGTCACCCATATCGACGCCGCGCTCGCCGAGGCGCGGCGCGTGCTGAAACCCGGCGGGCGGTTTTTCTGCCTCGAATTTTCGCATCTCCAGACCGAGGGACTGCAAAAGCTCTACGATCTTTATTCGTTCAACGTCATTCCCTGGCTCGGCGAGAAAGTCGCCAAGGATCGCGCCAGTTACCAATATCTCGTCGAGTCGATCCGGCGCTTTCCGACCCAGGAGAATTTCGCCGCGATGATAAAGAGGGCCGGTTTCGCGCGCGTCCGGCATGAAAATCTCTCGGCTGGCGTCGTCGCCATTCATTCCGGCTGGAAAATTTAAGGGAGAGGCCGCTTGTTCGACGCGCTCAGCGACTTCGCGCGCCTCATCGCCGCCGGCGCGCGCCTGTCGCGCCACGACGCGCTGATCCCTGAGGAAGTCGCGCATCATCTTCCCGCGCCGGCGCGCGCCGCCGGCGCGCTGACGCGCCTTGGCGCGCGCAAGATCGATGCATCGGGGCACCGGCTGCGCCCCGGCGAGCGCCTCGCCGCCGCCTTCGAAGGGATGAGCCCGGCTTACGTGAAGCTCGGTCAGTTCATGGCGACGCGGCCCGACATCATCGGCTTCGACATGGCGGCCGATCTCGGGCGGCTGCAGGACAAGATGCCGCCCTTCCCGCGCGCCGAGGCGGTCGCCGAGATCGAGCGCGCGTTCCAGAAGCCGCTCGACGCGCTTTTCGACGATTTTTCGGGGCCGATCGCGGCCGCCTCGATCGCGCAGGTGCATCGCGCGCGCCTCAAGGACGGGCGCGAGGTCGCGGTCAAGGTGCTCCGTCCACGGATCGAAACCGAAGTGACGGCGGAATTTCGCGCCTTCGCGCGCGCCGCGCGCCTGATCGAGGGACTGTCTCCGGCGACAAAGCGCATGGAGCCGGTCCGCTTCATCGAGACGCTTCAAGCCGCCGCCGCGCTCGAGCTTGACCTTCGGATGGAGGCCGCAGCCGCCTCGGCGCTGAAGGACGATCTGGCGGACACGCCGTCGGTGCGCATCCCCGAGATCGTCTGGCCGTTGACGGCGCGTCGCGTGCTGACTCTTGAGTGGATCGAGGCGAGCCCGATCGGCGATTTTGCGGCGCTCGCGGCCAAGGGCGTCGACCGGAAAGTCCTTGCACGGACAATCATCGAGATTTTCCTGACGCAGGCGCTGATGAAAGGTTTCTTTCACGCCGACATGCATCAGGGAAATTTGATGATCGACGGCGCCGGGCGCCTCGCGCTCGTCGATTTCGGCATCATGGGGCGGCTCGACGAGGAGACGCGCCGCGTCTTCGCCGAGATCATTCACGGCTTCATCACCCGCGATTACCGGCGCACCGCGAAAGTGCATTTCGACGCCGGCTATGTGCCGAAAACGCAGTCGATCGACGCCTTCGCGCAAGGGCTAAGGGCCGTCGGCGAACCCCTGTTCGGGCTCGCCGCCGACAAGGTCGACATGAGCCGCGTCCTGCAGCAGCTCTTCGACGTCACCGCGCTTTTTGACATGCACCTGCGCCCGGAGCTTGTCCTCCTCCAGCGCACCATGGTGACGGTCGAGGGCGTCGCGCGCGCGCTCGATCCGGAAATCAACATGTGGGAGACGGCGGCGCCGATCGTCAGGGCCGCTATCGCCGAGGCGATCGGACCGAGGCGCCAGCTCGAAAAATTGCGGGCCGCGACGCAAAAGGCGCTCGATATCGCCCCGCTCCTCCCGCGCTATGTCGAAATCATCGCGGCGGCTTCGGCGCAGGCCGCCGCCGGCCCGTCCGCCGAGACCGCGCCTGACCTCGCCCGGACGCTGGAGCGGCAGGGGCGGCTCACCCGCGCCGCGCTCTGGTTTGCCGGGGCGGCGGGCTTCGTGCTCGCCGCGGCGCTCCTCGCCGGCAAAATCTGATCCGCGCCAGTACGCGGCCGGCGGCGTAAAAGTTTCACATTCCGGTGCGGTTTTCGCCATATTTCGCCGCCACAACCCACCCGCGATCAGGCGTATGGGGGTTTTTGATGGCGGCGTTTCTCGATCATTATTGGTGGGCGGTCTTCCTGTTTCTGATTTTCGTCGCGGCCTTCGTGCTGCGGCCGGCGACCCCGAGGCGGCATCCCGCGCCGACACGGGACGAAGATGAAGAAAGCGCCGCACCGGGCAGGTGACATCGCCGCCGCCGCCCATTTCTTGTTTCGCTAAAATGCAAGCATTGCGGCTCACCCGATTTTTGCCGGCGCCGTGCGATCCTTCATCCCGCAGGATGAAGGGAGATCGCCCATGTTCGGGTTGAATTTCGGCGGCAAGAAAAAACAGGAGCCGGCGGGCGAATTCGTGACGGCGCGGCTGAACGCCCGGGTCCAGCCGATCGACCGCGGCGATTATTTCGAGGACCCGCTCGATGAAACGCTGCAGGCGATGAATCTTGGCGCGGTCACCGGCGGCGGCACGCAGCTCGCCGCCGAACCCGCGGGCATCGAATTTTGCGACATTGAGATCCTCGTCAACGAGGCCGGCGACGAGACCCTGGCGGCGATCGTCAGACGCCTTGAAGAGCTCGGTGCGCCGAAAGGCTCGCGCCTGATCGCTGAAAACGACGGTCGCGAAATCCCCTTTGGAACCCTGGAGGGGATCGCCGTCTTCCTCAACGGAACCGAGCTTGCCGACCATGTCTACGCCGATTGCGACGTCAATCATGTGATCGAGGAGTTCAACCGCCTGCTGGCGCCCGACGGCGCCTTTCGCGGCCACTGGCAGGGCTCGGCGGAAACCGGCCTTTACTGTTACGGCAAATCCTTTGCGGCGATGAAGGAAGCGCTTTCGCCGTTCCTTGCGTCCTACCCGCTTTGCGAACGGGCCCGGATCGAACAGATTGCGTGATCGCCGCGCCCGGTGACAGCGGCGCGGCGAACGCCTATTCTGAGTTTCATGAACAACATGACGCGGCGCGTCCTTCTCATCATCGGCGGCGGCGTCGCCGCTTACAAAAGCCTTGAGCTGATCCGCGAGCTTTCGCGGCGCCAGATATCGACGCGCGCAATCCTGACCAAAGCGGGCGGCGAATTCATCACGCCGCTTTCGGTCGCGAGCCTTTCCGGCGAGAAGTGCTTCACCGATCTCTTCAATCTCACTGACGAAGCCGAAATGGGCCATATCGAGCTGTCGCGCTCGGCCGATCTCGTGGTCGTCGCGCCGGCGACCGCGGATCTGATGGCGAAGGCGGCGAACGGCCTCGCCAACGATCTCGCTTCGACGGCGCTGCTGGCGACCGACAAGCCGGTTCTCTACGCGCCGGCGATGAATGTCCGCATGTTCGAGCACAAGGCGACGCAGCGAAACCTCCGCACCCTGATCGATGACGGGGCGATGATCGTCGGCCCGAATGAAGGTGAGATGGCGTGCGGCGAGTTCGGGCCGGGCCGGATGGCGGAGCCCGTTGAAATCGCCGACGCGATCGAGGCGTTCTTCGCGCGGGTCTCGTCCGGGCCGTTGAAGGGCAGGCGCATCCTCGTCACCGCCGGGCCGACGCATGAGGCGCTCGATCCCGTGCGCTATATCGCCAACCGCTCCTCCGGCAAGCAGGGCTATGCGATCGCCGAAGCGTTGCGCGATCTCGGCGCGGAGGTGACGCTGATCTCCGGTCCGACCGAACTGCGCAGCCCCGCCGGCGTCGCCTTGGTGCGCGTCGAGAGCGCGCGGGCGATGCTCGCCGCCGTCGAAAAGGCGCTGCCCGCCGACTGCGCGGTTATGTGCGCGGCGGTCGCCGACTATCGCCCTGAAATTGAGACCGAGCACAAGATCAAGAAAGAGCGCGGCGGCCTCACCAATATTCCGTTGACGGAAAACCCCGATATCCTGAAGACGATCTCGGCGATGAAAAAGGGGCGCCCCACTCTGGTCGTCGGCTTCGCCGCCGAGACCGACGATGTCATCAATCACGCGCGAGCCAAGCGCCTGCGAAAAGGGTGCGACTGGATTGTCGCCAACGACGTCTCGGCGGGCGCGCATTGCGCCATGGGCGGCGACGCCAACACGGTGACGCTGATCACCGCCGAGCGCGAGGAACGCTGGCCGGAAATGGACAAGCACGAAGTCGCGCGCCGCCTCGCCGCGCGCGTCGCCGCGGCGCTCGACGCCGCACCGCAAAGTCCGGCGCGCGCGGCGGAATAGCGCGACGAAATTTTGCGGACGCCGGTATTTTGCCCGTAGCGCCGGCGCGTCAGGCGCCCATCGCATTGACGATGACCCACAGGCCGATCACCAGAAAGACCGCCGCCGCGGCGAGGCGCACATATTTCAGCGGAACGATTTTCGTCGCCGCCTCACCGAAATAGACGGCGGGAATATTGGCGATCATCATGCCGAGCGTCGTTCCCGCCGCCACCAGCGCGATATTGTGGAAGCGCGCCGCGAGGAGCGAGGTTGCGATCTGCGTCTTGTCGCCGATCTCGACGAAGAAAAACGCAACCGCCGTCGCCATGAAGACGCCGCCCTTGACCTTTTTGACCGCTTCGCCGTCTTCCTTGTCCGGGACGAGCGCCCACAGCGCCATCACGATGAAGGCGGCGCCGACCAGCGCCTGAAAGAGTTTCCCCTTGAGGAAGGCGGCGACGTAAAACCCCGCGCCGGCCGCCGCCGCGTGATTGAGCAGCGTCGCCACCAATATGCCAAGAATGATCGGGACCGGCTTCTTGAATTTCGCCGCGAGGACGATCGCGAGAAGCTGCGTCTTGTCGCCGATTTCGGCGAGCGCAACGATGCCGGCCGAGGTGAGAAAAGCGTCCATGAAAACTCCGCGGCCGACCCGCGCCCCGAGAAGGCGGCGCCGATTTTCGCATAGCGCGCCGGGCGCAAAAGTGGAAACCGGTTTTGCGCAAACAGGCGCGCTGAAATAATAGCTAGAGCATCCGCCGCAAGATGGGAATCGCGCGATCCGCCAGAGATGCGGCGGAATTGTCGCGGGGCGTTGACGGGGGGCGTTGACGGAGGGCTGCGCGATCGGCGACAGCATGTCGCCATGCGCATCGACATCACCAAGGGAACCAGCGACGACGCGATCGCCATCGAGCGCGCTGACGGCACGCGGGCGCTGACGCGGTTTCCCAAAAAAGGCCCGCTGCCGCATGACGGCGTGCATGCGATCGTCGAGCGCGCGCTGGGGTTTCGGCGCGCCTTCTGGGGCCATGTCGCCGGCGGGCGCCATCCGGAGGACATCGCGCGCCTCGCCGCCGAGGCGGGGCATCCAAGCGCCAAACGCGCCGGCGACCCGGACGCATCGATTGTTGAAATGATTCAGGCCGAACGCCTCGTTGAATGTTTCGAGGCGGAGATCTGGGGCGGACCGGCGGCGCTCGATGTGCTGCAGTCGGTCGCCGACGCCGCCATGGGACAATCGCGCGTGCCCTGTGTTCCGCTCTCCCCGGCGGCGGTTGCGCGCATCCGTTCGGACCTCGCCGCCTTCGCCGCCGCCTGGCGCGCGCTGCGCGTCGGGGAAATCTACAGCTTCGACTGGACGGAGTGAGGGTTTTGTTTGCCTACTGATTGATTGGCGCCAGTACGCACTCTGAACCCTCGCCATGTCATTCCGGGGCCGGCGCGCAGCGACGGAACCCGGAATGACGAGTTCACCGTCGCGGCGAAGGCGCGCCAACCCTAACAGCGCGCCCCCTCAGTCGCCTTCGGCGACAGCTCCCCCGGCATTTTTCGTTTGCGCGCCTTCGCGCGCGGGGGCGGGGGAGCGGAAGAAAGGGAGAGCCTTGCTCCCCCGTTTCTTCAACGGGGGAGCTGTCAGGCGAAGCCTGACTGAGGGGGTGCGCACTCCCCAATAGGTTGATCATCCGCCCAAGGAATTTCCGCTTACAGTTGAATTACTGGAATCTTCGCCTATGAAAAATCATGGTTAATTTTCGCGTTAACCACGATTGTTCGGAAAAAAATTATCGCGTTGATTTCATTGCGCGATTTCGAACCGTCCCCCTACTTATCCCCCTGGTTATCCCCCACCTTATCCCCCTACTTATCCCCCACCTTATCCCCCTCCCTCACGGGAGCCTTATGCTCATTGCGAAATCATCGCCCACTGGCGCGACAGGAAAGGAGGCCCAGCGTGATTGAG
>MEMM01000169.1:4915-16265 GCA_001767925.1 Alphaproteobacteria bacterium RIFCSPHIGHO2_12_FULL_63_12 | reverse complement strand
GAGCTTTGCATGGTCGCGCGCCGAAATCAGCGCCCGGCCCGACGCATATACCACCTCGCGGACGATATAGGCCTGCGCCTTCGTCTCGGCGGGCAGGAAGCGTTCGCGTTCGACGGTCTCAAAGGCGCGCAGGATGCGCGGGTCCGTTACGTCATTTGGGCGCACCTGGCTGTCGGCCATGTGCTGTCTGGCGGCGGAAAAATCCATGAGCGATTATGCCTTCGTCTTGCTCGATATGGCGGAATTACAACCCGTTGCGGCACTTCGCAACCTTTGCCCGAAACCCTTTTGACCGGGGCGCAGGACCGGGCTAAGAGGTCGCCTCCCCGAGGGGGCGTCGATGAGGCCACGTGGCGGAGTGGTGACGCAGCGGCCTGCAAAGCCGTGCACGCCGGTTCGATTCCGGCCGTGGCCTCCATCTTCCCCGCTGATGCGCCGATTGCGGCCCCTGCCGCCGAATGGCATGGTCCCCCCTGCAAGACTACATATCCAATCCGGGGGTTTCCATCATGCATAAATCAATACTCGTGTGCGGCGCCGCTCTTATCGCGCTATCCGGGCCAGCTCTCGCAAAACGCAAGGGAACGGATGACGGCGTCGACAATGAACGCGGCTCGACGAAAAACGTCGAATTGCCAATCTGCGAAAAGAGTCTTGGATCCGTCGCGATCGTCGACGGCGAGGGACAGGGCTGGACCTATTACAATCTCGGCGCGCCGTCAGTGCTGCTCAAGGCTTTTGTCAGCAAATCGAAGTGCTTCAAGCTCGTCGATCGCGGCGCCGGCATGTCGGCGCTTGAAAGAGAGCGCGCGCTCGCCGGCGGCGGCCAGCTCCAGAAAGGGTCGAATATGGGCGGCGGCCAAGTTAAGGCCGCGGACTATGTTCTCGTCGCCGACATCGCCAATACGGATTCGAATGCTGGCGGCAGCGCAGTCGGCGGCGCGGCCGGGGCGGTCATCGGCGGACGACTCGGCGGGGTGCTAGGAGGCGTCAAGACAAAACGTGTCGAAGCGCAGACCGTTCTTACGCTGATGAATGTCAGGACTTCTGAAATCGAAGCTACAGCCGAAGGCTCCGCCTCGAAGAAGGACATCGGCTTCGCAGCCGGCGCTGGCTACGGTTTCGGCGGCGCGATCGGCGGCGGCTATGAGGACACGGAAGTCGGCAAGGTCGTGACCTACGCCTTCCTCGATGCTTATCGCCAGATCGTCGACCAGCTCGGGGGCTTGCCGGCCGAAGCCGCCGCAGCTGCGCCGAAGGAGACCTTCAAAGTCAGTGCGCCAAGCGTCGATTTAAAGCGCTCGCCGTCCGCGTCGTCCAGCTCGGTTCGGACGCTCGAAAAAGGCGATGTCGTTTATCCAACCGGCGCCAAGGAAGGCATGTGGTGGGAGGTTGAGGACGAAAACGGCAATGTCGGCTGGGTTGAAAACCCGAGCCTGAAACCGGTCGAATAGCGGGTTTACGTTCTCACAGAGAATTTTGGTCGGCCCGGCCGTAAATGGCGGGCCGATTGCCCCATCAGCGTGGCAATTTTTCCACACATAAAGCTGAATTCGGTGCTCAAAGAAGCTTGGGGGGGAGCGGAAAAGGGTTAACCAAAACAATATAGACAATTCGGACGGCGGCGCCCCACCCCCGGCTTGTCGCAAGGTCGCCTCTTCCTGGCGCTAAGGCCTTGAGATTGTGTGCGGAAGCGTTTTTGTCGGGGCATGCGCCTGTGTTGCGGCGCGCGGAATTTGGAGGAAGTGCATGTTGAGAGGAGGCGTATCGCTTCTCGCCCTAATGGCTGTCGGATGCGCCAGCGTCGACGACGAGCTTCTCAACACCCAGCTTCCCGAACCACCCGCCAAGTGGGCGGCTGCGGATGATGCCGCGGACCCGCCGGTCGGCGACTGGCTGGCGCCCTTCGGCGACGAGGCCCTCTACGGTCTCGTTAGCGAAGCGATGGTCCATAACAATTCGTTGCTTGTCGCCGCGGCCAATCTCGAATCCGCTCGCGCCGGCGCGAAGATGGCGCGGTCAAACCTCCTTCCGCAGCTGAATGCGCAGGGCGGCGCCAGCCGCAATGCGATCGTCACCGATCCTTCCCTCGCGGCGCAAGCTGGCGGCGCCGGCGGATCGGTCGGCGGGCTCAGCGCCAAGGACCTCGAAAACCAGTTCGGAGTCGACGCCGACAATGATGGCAAGCTCGACGGCCTTGATCTTTTTATAGGCGCACCTGGCGGCACGCCGGGACAGGACGGCATCGCCGAAAGCCCGCTGCCCAACCGGCGCATCTACATCAACAATTATTCGCTGGGCGCGCAGATCTCGTGGGAACTCGATATCTGGGGCCGTCTGACCGATGAAACGCGCGCTGCCTACAAGGAGGCGAAAGCAAGCCTGGCGGAATTTCAGGGTGCGCGCCTATCAATCGCCGGCGCAGTGACGCAATCCTGGTTCGGACTTATTGAAGCCCGTCAGCAGCGCGAACTCGCCGAGCGCGACGTCGCCGCGCGCGAACGCAATCTTAACGTCACCGACCGGCGCTACGAACGCGGCGTCGCATCGAGCCTTGACGTACGGCTGTCGCGATCAGCGCTTGGATCGAGCCAGGCCAATCTGGCTTTCCGTCAGCGCAATGAGAAAGAAGCGTCGCGGCGACTAGAAGTACTGCTTGGCCGTTATCCGGCGGCGGAAATTGCGGCCGTTGAAGCGCTTCCTGAATTGCCGATGCTGGCGGGCGCTGGCGCCCCCGGCGACATTCTCGCGCGACGCCCCGATCTCATCGCCGCCGAAGCGCGCATGGAAGCGAACGGTCTTCGCGCCCGCGCCGCGCGCAAGGCGCTCCTGCCGCGTCTTACCCTTTCATCGCAGATCGGAACCAGCGGTCCCGAGCTTTCAGATCTGATCGATCCGGAGCGCCTCGCCGGCAATATCGCCGCCGGGCTGTTTCAACCGCTGTTTCAGGGCGGCCGCATGCGCGCCAACGCCAAACGACAGCGCGCGATCGCCGAGGCCTCGCTTCTCTCCTACGCGCAGACGGCGCTGCAGGCCTATGAAGAAGCCGAAAACGCCATCGACGCCGAGAATTACCTCGCTGCGGGCGAAAGCGCGCTGAAGCTCGCTTTTGAAGAAGCGGCGGCCGCGGAAGAGCTGACCGAGCGCCGCTATACCAGCGGCACCGCCACAATCTTTGATCTACTCAACGCGCAAACGCGACGCATCTCGGCCGAAAGCTCATACATCCAGACGCAACGCCAGCGCGTATCAAATCGCGTCGCCCTTTATCTCGCGATCGGCGGCGACTTCATCACTGAGACGACCGCTGTCGCCGCGACGGAAGCTGCCGCGATCAATTAGGGTTAACGCCAAGGGTTCAGTAAGCGTCATGTTTCGAAAGATTGTGACTATCGCAGGAACGGTCGGAATCTTCGCCGGCGGCTTCGCGCTGATTGGCGTCATGGGCGCCATGCGTCCGAAAATTGAGCCCAAGGAAATCGCCCTTGCCCCGCCGGCCGTCTTTTTCACCGTCGCCGATCCGCGCGCCGTGACGCTCGACGTTTACGCTCAAGGCGAGGTCAAGCCGCGCACCGACATCAATCTCACAGCGGAAGTCGCGGGCCGGATCGTCAAGACGTCGGACGCATTCGTCGTTGGCGGCGCATTCAACGCCGGCGATCTTTTAGTCAAGATCGAAGACGCCGATTATCGCGCGGCCGTCGCGGGCGCCAGGGCACGTGTCGCACAGGCTGAAGAATCGCTTCGCCGCGAAGAAGCCGAATCCGACCTCGCGCGCAAGGATTATGAAGCGCTCGGCCGCAAGGCCGATCCGAGCGAATTGACATTACGCATGCCGCAACTCGCGCAGGCAAGGGCAGCATTCGCAGCGGCGCAGGCCGATTACGCCGCAGCGGCGCTCGATCTCGAACGGACTTCGATCCGGGCGCCGTTCAAAGGTCGCGTGCGTGAGCGCACCGCCGGCGTCGGACAATTCATTTCGCCGGGAGCGCCGATCGGCAGGATATTTTCAACCGACGTCGCCGAAGTGCGCCTTCCCATGACCGACGGCGATCTTGCTAAATCGGGTCTTTCGATCGCGTTTTTTGAAACGCCTGAAAAGAAGGGCCCGGACGTGACATTGTCGGCGACGATCGCCGGCGAATATCATGAATGGAAAGCGCGCATTGCGCGCACCGACGGCGCCATCGATCCGGCGACGCGCCAAGTATCGGCGATCGCCGTCGTTGAAGATCCCTATGGCGCCGGCGCCGACAACGGCGCTCCGCTCGCGATGGGACTTTTTGTCGATGCGCGCATCACCGGCAAGCCGATCGAGAATGCTGTCGTCCTGCCGCGGTCGGCGCTGTACGGCCGCGACACGGTTTACGTGATCGCCAGAGACGACACGCTGATCGAGCGCAAGGTCACGCTTGTCTCCGCCGACAAGGACACGGTCACGCTTGCGGCCGGCGTCAATGACGGTGAGCGCGTCGTCACATCGCCGCTTCGCGGCGCCAAAGGCGGCGACAAGGTCGCGCCGACGTTAACGACCGATATTCCGGGTGCCATGCGCGTCGGCGAAGCGGAGCAAATGTCCGTCGCCGAAACCGTTCGTGAGGGGGCGACGCCGTGAACGGTTGGATCGCGTGGTGGGCGAAAAATCCGATCGCCGCTAATCTCCTGATGATCTCGATCGTTATCGCGGGATTTATGGCGTTTTCCCGGATTGAACGGGAAGTCTTCCCCTCCGCCGACTTCAACGGCGCCACGGTGTCGGTCGCATGGCCCGGAGCGTCGCCGCAGGAAATCGAAGAACAGATCATCCTGCGAATTGAGGAAGCGATTTCTGGAATCGACGGGATCAAGCATATCGAATCGACCGCGCAGGAAAATTCGGCGCAGATCAATATTGAAGGCCTCGACAACGGCGACGCGACAAAGCTTCTCAACGACATCAAAAATCGCGTCGACGGCATCTCGACCCTGCCGCGCGACACCTTCCCTCCAGTAGTCTCCCAATGGCGCAATCAGAATGGCGCCGTTTTCATGGCGCTCTACGGCGACCTCGATGAGCGCGAGCTGACGCGGCTCGCGCGCGATCTCAAGGATGAACTGGCGCAATTGCCGAACGGCTCGCCGCTCGTCGACCTTTGGGGAGCGCGCCAGGAAGAGGTCTCGGTCGAAATTTCCGACGAAGCGCTCCGCCGCTACGGGCTTACTTTCGACGACGTCGCGCGCTCGATCCGGGGCTCATCGCTCAATCTTTCCGCCGGCCAGGTGAGGACCGACACCGGCAATATCCAGGTGGCGGCGAGATCGCTTGCCGATTCGGCGGACGAATTCGGCGAGATCATCGTCCGCCAGCTGGCGGATGGTTCGGTCATCCGCGTTCGCGATGTTGCGACCGTCATTGACGGGTTCGAGGACAGCAATCAGAAACGCGAAATGAACGGCCAACCCACGATTTCGATCGCGGTGCAGGCGCCGGAAACTCTGAATATCGTCAAGCTTTCCAAAGCGGTGAACGACTGGGTCGTCAAGAAGAACAAGGAGCTGGCCGGCAAGGCCCAAGTGTATATCTGGTTCAACACGGCCGATATCTATTTCGCCCGAATGAACCTTGTCGGCGGAAACGCCATTCAGGGTCTCATTCTTGTTCTCATCACGCTGATCTTGTTCCTGCGGCCGGCGGTCGCCTTCTGGGCGACGATGGGCATACCGGTCGCGCTCGCCGGCGCGTTCATTTTCATGCCGATGGCCGGCGTCTCCTTGAACATCCTGTCGCTGTTCGGCTTTCTTCTCGTTGTCGGCATCGTCGTCGATGACGCGATCGTCATCGGCGAGAGCATCCACTCAGAAGCCGAAGAAGGACGTGGCGGCCTTGACGGCGCCATTCTCGGCGCCCAGCTCGTCGCCAAACCGGTGTTCTTTGGCGTGCTGACGACGATCATCGCATTTTTACCGTGGCTGTTCGTTGGCGGCGGCGCGTCGCAGTTCACCAAGCATATCTCATTCACCGTCATCTTCGCGCTGGCATTTTCGTTGGTCGAGGCGTTTTTCATCCTTCCGGCGCACCTGTCGCACCTGAAAAAGGAAGACAAGTCCGGGCATCTGCATCATTTGCAAAGCTTCTTCGCTGACGGCCTGCTGAATTTCGCGCATACGACGGTCAACCCGATCATCAAGCTGGCGTTGCGGTTCCGCTATTTCACCGCTGCGTTTTTTCTCGTCGCCTTCGCGTTTGCGGTCGCCCTGATGCAACAAGGATGGGTGGCGTTCAAGTTTCAGCCGGAAGTTCAGGGCACCTTTGTCTCGATGAATATCCGTCTGCCAGAAGGCGCGCCCTATGCGCGCAGCCTTGAAATCTTCAATGAAGTGACACGCGCCGGAAACCAGCTGAAATCGGAACTCGGGAAGATCGGCGACGAGGACTTCGTCAAATCGCTTTATGTCAGCGCCAATGAAGGAAGTATCGTTTCCTACCTCACCATCATCGACGGGGAAAAGCGAAAGCAGTCGACCAAGGAAATCGCCGAATTGTTCCGCGAACGTCTGGGCGATGTTCCCGATGCCGAGGAAATCAATGTCGGCTATACGATCAATGATGGCGGGCCGGATTTCGCCTTCGGCGTCGAGTCTGCCAATCTCGATGAACTGCGGCTTGCGACGATCGACATCCAGAATTACTTGAGAAGCCTGCCCGGCGTTTACGACGTGCGGAACAGCCTGCAGTCAGAGACGCCGGAGCTTCGCATCACGATGAAGCCCGGCGCCGAACGCTTCGGGCTGACGCTCGGCGAAGTGACGCGGCAGGTGCGGCAGGCGTTTTACGGCGAAGAGGCCCAAAGGCTGCCGCGTGATGGCGAAGACGTTCGCGTGATGGTTCGTTACCCAAAATCCGCCCGCCAGTCCCTCGTCACCATCGACACCATGCGCGTCAGGGCCGCGGACGGACGCGAGGTCCCGCTCAGCGCCGTCGCCGACGCGAGTTTCGCACCAAGCTTCAAGCGCATTGACCGGCGCGATCGCAAGCGGTCGGCGCAGGTGACCGCGGAAATTCGCGAGGGCGTCGATCGCGCCGCGATCCAGAAAGCGTTTCAGGAAGAATTCGCCCCCGAATGGCGCCAGCGTCATCCGGGCGCCGACCTCGCCGAACGCGGCGACGCCGAAGGGCAAAAGGAGTTCGTTCAGGATATTCTTTTGCTGTTCCTCTCGGCGATGATCGCAATGTACATGCTAATCGCGATCGCGTTCGGATCCTATTGGCAGCCTTTGCTCATCATGTCGGCGATCCCGTTCGGCTTCATGGGCGCAATGTTCGGGCATTTCCTGCTCGGTCTCGATTTTGGAATTTTTTCCTTTTTCGGCGTCGGTACAGCCGCCGGCGTCGTCATCAATGACAACCTCGTTCTCATCGACTACGTGAATGAGCTGAGAAAACGCGGTATGGGCGCCGTCGCCGCGCTAACGAAAGCGAGCACTGAACGGTTCCGCCCGATCCTTCTCACTTCGGTCACGACCTTTTTCGGGCTCGCGCCGATGATGCTGTCGCGCTCAACCGACGCGCAGTTCCTGATGCCGACGGTCGTTGCCCTCGCCTGGGGCATCTTTTTCGCGCTGTTCGTCACACTGTTGTTTGTGCCGGCGATGTATTGCATCGGGGCCGATATCGCGCGCTTCTACCGCTGGGCGTGGACCGGCGTGAAACAGCCGCCCGTCGGCTTCGGTAAATCCGCCGAGCAGGACTTCGGCGATGCGCCCTCAGGGCGGGGAAAGGGCCCACCGCCCGTGTTGCGACCGGCTGAATAGCGCGCTGCGAATTTTCACGGAGGCGTTAACCTTGCGTTAAGAAGTGCAGCGCATCCTCGTCATATCTTCTCCCGAGAAGATACCCCACCATACCCCACGATAGTGAGTACCGGCCGCGTTTCCCCAAGACGCGGCCGTCTCACTTTATGGGCGCGCGGCGACCGACCAATCGCCGCCTTCCTTTTAAAAAATCACACAGGATATCAGACGGACGGCGCGGGTCGCCGCGCCGAACCTGGCGCTTCTCGTCCAAACGATGTCCCTTTGATCCCGAATCGATCGCCCCGTAGCCCTCAAAGCGCTGCGGACCCGGCCCCTTCCCGCCTGAGGTCGCTCTCGTGGCGACTCCCCCGACCTTCACCCCGCCGCGCAATACGCCCCAGCGCAGCGGATTTCGCTTTGATTTTCCTTGGAAATTTTGCTGTGGATTCATGCCCCCGCCTTTGCTATAGGGCGGGCCCTTAAGGCTATTCCCCGATAGCTCAGTTGGTAGAGCATTCGACTGTTAATCGAATGGTCGCTGGTTCGAGTCCAGCTCGGGGAGCCACAAATATTATGCCGTGGCCGGTTTGATTGTTCACGCCACCAAAATCGATGGATTTCAGAGATGGCCAGCTTGGCGAAAGCCGCTCTGTCTCGATGCAAAACGGGCTCGACAACTGCAATCGCGATGGCCGCCCCATTGAGGCCTATTAACCCATCTTGAATTCCGCACGACGCGAACGCTCGGCTGCCACATTATAGGGCGTGACAGATCCGAACTGGGCGGGATCGATATCCGTCCTAAAATCAGAGGGGGGGGGCGTTGCAATTATTGTCTAGTAGGACCGACGAATTACTTCAGTGGTGTTACTACGTCTACTGACGAATATTGCGCTCATTCAATTAATGCGTTGCCATTGTGTCAGTCTAGTAGATGCTGAGCGCGCCCGACGTGAAATTCGGTCCCCGACCTTTTTCTGTTTCATCGCTGAGCGCGGCATCGGCGACGGACGGCTGCGTTCCCCTTTTACGGGATGCGCCAAACCATCCCCGCGAGATTCCCTCTTCCTACAACCGTTGGTATACGAATCGCCGTTCCATCCGCCCCCGGATCGCATTGTTCCGTATGGGTTTTTTCAGTAATATGACGGATACCACAGGTGACGTGGACGCATCCATTTCCTGGCGCCTGGCCCGCGGCGCTTTCGCAGTTGCATCCGTAGGCTGACGTCCGTTAGTTGGCGACCATACGGTTGCACGGAAATTGCAATGGGAAGGCATTCCGATCACCGACTAGCGGCTTCAGCGCCGCAGACGTTGACGATGGACGCGGTTTTGGGGGCGCGAAGTGTCGCAGATGAAAGATTTGGTCGAGGTGACCCTCGGCTCCGGCGAGGCGGTCGAGGAATGGGTCGCAAAGAACCGCACGCGCATCGCGGAGGGAATCGAAGCGAAGGGCGGCGTCCTGTTGCGCGGATTTCGCGCTGAGGCGACCGAAACCGCAGAACGGGTTCTCTCGGCGCTCAATCTGGAGTTGCTTGACGACGCTTATTGGTCGACGCCGCGATCCGGCGTTTCAAAAAAGACCTTTACGGCGACCGAATATGCAAACACTCGAACCATCTCGCTCCACAGCGAGATGAGCTACATGAAAAGTTGGCCGCGCCTCGTCGCCTTTCACGCTATCGTCGTCGCGGAGGAAGGCGGCGAAACCACGATTTCAAATGTCGACGCGGCGTCGGCGGAAATCGGCGACATCCTCGATCAATTCGCCGCTAAAGGCGTCACCTATCAGCGCACGCATCATGCCGGCGTCGATATACCCTGGCGCAAGGCTTACCAGACCGATAGCCGAGACGAAGTCGAGCGAATCGCGCGCGACGCCGGAATGGAAATAAACTGGCTCCCCAATGATGTGTTGCAAACGCGTCATGCGGCTCAAGGGTGCGTGACGAGCGAGAGCGGCGCGCCGCTTTATTTCAATCAGTCGAACCTGTTTCATCCGGCGAATTTGCCGCCCGGGGCCGAGGCGCAGCTGTCCCAGCTCTTTGGCCGGGACTTCCTGCCGCGCAACGCGTTTTTCGGCGACGGATCGCCCATCTCGCCAGATATCGTCCGCCGCGTTAATGCGGCGTTCGACAAAGGCGCCTACGGCGTTCCCTGGCGACCGGGCGACGTGTTTATTGTCGACAACATGCGTCATGCGCATGGGCGCCTCCCCTTCAAGGGCGCGCGCAAGCTTCACGTCGCAATGGCGATGCGGCATTCCGCGCCTAGGCGCACGCCGATCGTGTGGAGCTAGGCCATGCTCGCCGGGCTGGATGTGGAAACGAAAATCAGTGGCGTCGCCGCCGTCAACTCGATCGATTTTGTTCGTCGGACATTTTCGCTGTTCGCCGACGGCGCAGGGGCCGCAATCTTCCGCTCGGAGGCCGACCGCACACGTCTTCAGTCTTTTGGCGTCACGGATTATTCAACGCCGGATGAAGCAAGAGGTTGGGCGCGTCTAACGTTTAATCCTTTCGACGGGGGCGAAACCGCGCAAATTCTCTTCACGTCGGGGACGACCGGCGAGCCGAAGGCGATCGCCCTGACGCGGGGCAATATTTCCAACACCATCCGGCGCCTGAACGCCGTGATGGCGATCGACGGCGACATCCGCGAATATGTCGGCGTTCCGGTCACCTATTCATTTGGGCTCGCGCGCGCGCGAGCCGTCTCGGCTGCCGGCGGCGAGTTCTTCCTGCCTCAGAACGGGTTTTCACCCTCTGAGATCGCGCAAATGTTAAAGCGGGGCGAGATTAACGCCGTCTCCGCCGTTCCGACTTTATGGCGCATCCTGATGCAAAACGCCGACCTATTCGGACCAGAGCGCAGGCGGTTGCGCTGGATCGAAATCGGCAGCCAGCTGATGACGCGGCCGGAAAAAGAATCGCTAAAAGCGCTGTTTCCCAACGCCATCATCGTCCAGCATTATGGACTTACGGAAGCTTCGCGCACGACATTTCTCCGCATTCACGACGTCGACGGCGACGCGTTATCATCAGTCGGCAGGGCGGACGCTCCGGTTGAGATCAAGACGGATCTGGCCGGGAGGATCATGATCCGCGGGCCGCATGTCGCCGATTTTGAAATTACGGCGAAAGGCCGGACGCCACTGACCGACACTGAGGGCTGGTTGACCACAAATGACGCCGGTTCGATCAGGGAGGGCTATCTTTATTTTAAGGGTCGCCTTGACGATCTCATCAATTGCGGCGGCATCAAAATAAATCCGGAAATGATGGAACGCGACGTGACTTCGGCGCTCGGGGCCTGCGCCGAAGAAATCGTCGTCGCGCGACTTCCGGATGCGATGCGCGGCGATGGATTCCTGGTCGTACTCCGGGCGAATTCGACGCTGGCCGATGAGAGCGCTCGGACCGCGGCGATTTCCGCCGCCGCCGCCCTCGGCGTTAACGCGGCGGGCGCCGTCACCGTCGCGCGACTCGATGATTTTTCACGCACCGATACCGGCAAGCTGAAACGCGCCGCGATTACGGAGCAATATCTAGCGCAGCGACCCGCCTCTTCACAG
>MEMM01000169.1:0-4897 GCA_001767925.1 Alphaproteobacteria bacterium RIFCSPHIGHO2_12_FULL_63_12 | reverse complement strand
GACGCGCTAGGCGGACGCGAGATTTCACCGCAGGATGGCTTTTTCGATCTCGGCGGGGATCTTTACGCGGCCGAGGCGCTCCTGCCGAAAATGGAGGCGGCGGGCGTCCCGGCAGTGATCGCTCGCGGCATGCTCGACGGTCATTCTATCCACGAAATCGCGCGCCGAACGCTTCAGGAAAATACCGCCGGCTCCGGCACCGACCTCGAGCAAAAAATCCTCGCCGTCTGGTGCGAAGCCCTAGGTCGCGACGACGTCAGCGTTGATGACAGCTTTTATGATATAGGTGGTGATTCGCTTTCCGCGGTGACGGTAGCGCTAAACCTTGAGCGCGCGGGGCTTGAGTCGGCGCTCGCGCACGGAGTCTTTGACGGCAAGACAATCCGCGAACTCGCGCGCGAACATTCAGGCGCTACCGCCGCGCCAGCCGTGGATGCCGCCCCTCCCCGCAAAACCGAAGTCGCGATGTTCAGCGAAGCCTCGAATTTCATGAAGGGCATCGTGCTGTTGTGTATGGTCGGTTCGCACTGGGTTCCTCCATTTCTTGGAGAGTTCGGTCTCGATGATGGACCGGTCGCGGGTTTTCTGGCGCTGTTCTTCAGCCTTGGGACGCCGACTCTCGCGTTCATGTTCGGGATGGGCATGATCGTCTTTCACGCGCGCCAGCATCAGAAGAGCCGGCCATCTTTCAACCGCAATATTTTGATCGCAATTTTGCTTCTGTCGTTTGGCGTCATCTTTAATGGTCTTCTTCAGATCACCGGCCTGTTCCTTGCAAAAGAGCCAATGACAAACGCCCATATCGCTGAACGATTTTACGGGCCGTTCATTTATTTTCTTCTTGCAACGGCGTCATTACCCTTTTGGATCGGACGTGTCGGCAAGGGCTTGAATAGCCGCATCACGCTGCTAATCGCCGCAATCGCTCTGTACGGCGCATACGCTTATTTCGTCGCTTCGCTTCCTGTCCCGACCGAGGGCCAGGAGACTCTCGCGAACGAGATTCTGATCGGGCGCTGGAGCCTACTCCAGATGGGCGCGATTTCACTATATGGCGCCGCGGTCGGTCATACGATTCAAGCTCGGCTTGACGCTGGCGATCGGCTCAGGGCGTTTGCTGCACTCGGCGCGGCGATGATCATAGGCGCACTCGCCGCATCGCTCGCTTTTGGCGCGGGCGGCGCTTGGTTCGACTTTCCGAAAAAGATTTCGTTGTTCACGACATTCTTTTATTCAGGGATTGCGCTTGTCGTTATCTCCGCCTTCCGTCCGTTTACCGACGCCATAAGGGGCGCGCGGCTTTTGCGCCTCCTCACCGAAATAATCTGTTGCATCGGCGTCTTACTTTTTCCGCTGTTCGTACTTCAAAGTCTCGTCTACCGAGGTGCGCTCATCTGGTACGAGGTCACCGGCGACAATTTTCTAACAATGCTTGCTGCACTGATCGTCGTGTTCTCCGGCATCGCGGCCCTGCTGATCCGCAGGGTTTACAAGATTTATTACGCCGGCCGGCGTTAGTACGGACGCCTGCGACCATTTTCCGAGGCGTTAACCAAGGCCACGTATTCTGCCGCCTTGGAGAGGTCACCGGAATTCCCAACATGAGCCGAAACTTAAGCGGCGTTAACGGACTTGCCTCGCTCTCAGGCGCCAGGCTGATGGCGCTGGCTCTTTCGGCGGGCGTCGGCGTCGTCGCCGTGATATTCGCCGCGTTTACTTTTCATTATGATCAGACGGCGCGACGCCTGAGACAGGTTGAAATTCAAAACTACATGGCGGCGGTCGGGCGCACCACAGCCTGGGGCGTCGACAAATGGCTGGCCGAACGGGAGCATCTGATTTCCGGCCTCGGGGACGAAATCGCAACCAGTGGCGGCAACGCCGAGATACTCCGCGACCTACAGGGCAATGTCTACCAAAGCACGTTCGTCTGGACCTATTTTGGCGAAACGAACGGCGGCTACCACATCTGGCCGCCTGACGATCAGTTGCCGACAGATTACGACCCCCGCACGCGTCCCTGGTACCTGGCGGCGCTTGCCGAAGGCGGCGTCACCATGACCGAGCCTTATCTAGACATTTCGACTAAGGTCGAGACGATCACCGTCGCCAGGCCCGTCCTCCAGGACGGACGCCTCGCCGGAGTCGTCGCCGCGGACTTCACCACAAAGCAGCTGAGCGAAATTCTCAGTGAATCCGATCTCGGCGGCCTCGGCTACGTCTTTCTCGTTTCCGATGATGGAACCGTTCTGTCTCACCCCGATCGCGCAAATGTGGGTCGAAACGTCGCCGCATTCCTTCCCGGCGCTGATATCAACTCGAATAAAGCTGTTCGAGTCATTCGCTATGACGGCGAGCCGGTGTTTGTTTCCTTTGAAAAGGTCTCTGAAAACCTGACGGTCGGCTGGCGCCTAGCCCTCGTGGTCGATCAGAAAAAGGCGTTCGAGGGGCTGACGGAATTTCGCCGATCAGCGTTTATCGCGGCGTTTACGGCAATGGCGCTCACCGTCCTTATCCTCGGCTTCGTCATCCACATCCTGCTCGTGCGCCCGCTGACAAAGGCGCGAAAAGCGGCTGACGCCGCGAATGCGGCGAAGTCCGAATTCCTCGCATCGATGAGCCACGAGATCAGGACTCCGATGAACGGCGTCCTGGGAATGGCGGAAGTCCTGCTTAAAACCGACCTCGACCAGCGCCAGCGCGAATTGACGTCCATTATTGTCTCTTCAGGCGGCGCATTGATGACCATCATCAATGACATTCTCGACTTTTCTAAAATGGAGGCCGGAAAACTGAGCCTCAACCCGCGCCCCTTCAATCTACGTCAGATGATCTATGAAGTCGCGACACTTATGCAGGCGCGCGCGCTCACGAAAGATATAGAATTGGTGGTGCGCTATGCCCCGAATCTGCCCGAGGGGATTGTCGCAGACGAAGCGCGAATTCGCCAGATTGTAGGCAATCTGATCGGAAACGCAGTCAAATTCACTGAACACGGTTATATCCTGGTCAATGTCGCCGGCGAGCGCACGGGTGAGACCGTCGCGATGACGATCAGCATCACCGACACGGGCATTGGCATCAAGGCGGAGGATATCCCGCGCATGTTCGAGAAATTCGAGCAGGCGGACGGATCGAATACAAGGCGGTTTGGCGGGACCGGCCTCGGCCTCGCGATCTGCAAGAACCTCATCGCCATCATGGGCGGCGAAATCGGCGCCGAAAGCGACCTCGGCAAAGGATCGCGGTTTTGGTTTACAATAAACGCGAAGGTTGACGACCGCATCAAGGCCATGCCGTCGGTCGGAGTCGCCCATTTTAATGGCGCCCGCATGCTCGCCGTCGACGATAATGAGGTCAATCGGCGCCTCATTGCGGAACTGGCGGAGGGCTGGGGACTGGAATCGACGGTTGTCGAGGGGGGAGAGGCGGCATTCGCGGCGCTCGAAGAGTCTGTTCTCAGGGGCGAGCGGTATCATGTCATCCTGATGGATTTCCAGATGCCGGAAACGGACGGCGTCGCACTCACGCGCAAAATTCAGTCCGATCCGCGATTTGCGCAGATTCCGGTTGTGCTGCTCTCATCGGTCGACACGGCGCAGCCATCCACCCTACCCGGAGGCGCGAAATTCATCACCTCTCTGGCCAAACCGCTTCGCCCCTCACAACTGATGGATATTCTGGCGCGAATCATCGTCGATGACGCCGCTCACACTTTATCGCGGGTCGCCGAGTCTATGACAACCGTCGACGCAACGACGGTCCATACGGTTGACGGCCGCCCGAAAATCCTTGTCGCAGAGGACAATGTCGTCAATCAGCTCGTCATCACCAATCTGATTTCATCGGCGGAGTATGAGGTCGTCATTGCGGAAAATGGGCGAAAAGCGGTCGACATATTCGAATTGATCCGTCCAGCGGCGATCCTGATGGACCTTTCCATGCCGGAAATGGACGGATATGCGGCGGCCCGGCGAATCCGGGAAATCGAAATTGAACGCGGCTACCAGCCTACGCCGATTATCGCCGCGACGGCGCATGTCCTTGAGGCCGACCGTGACCTTTGCCGGCTCGCCGGAATGAATGATTTTCTTCCAAAGCCGATTCGCAAACCGCAACTCGACCAAACGCTCGATAAATGGGTTGAAGGCGCGATCGCTTGGGACGAGCCAGCGAGCGCTTGATTCAGCTAGTGAGCGGCGCGAGTTTTGACTGCGCGTGGGCGTAGGCATTCAGCTCCGCGCCGATAAGGACGCCGTTACGGTCCGCGTCGGTCGCCAGAAAAATCTCCAGTTGAGCATCGACGAACTCATCCGGGGCAAGCCGCTCGTCATCGCCAGCGTACAGCTGGAATTCACGCCGCGCCCGATCCCCGACGCGTGCTTTCTCAGCTTTAGCGAGCGATCCATCGCTGGCGGGCGCGATCGCGACAGTTTCGATGCCGACGCCTGCATCAAGCGCGATAAATCCATTCAGCCGGGCAAGTTCGGCGGTGACGACCGCGAGAATTTCGTATTCTTCGCGGTCAATCGACCCGTTATTGTCGAGATCAGCACGGTCGAATATGTGTGCGGCGCTGCTGGCCGCCCCCGCCGCCTCCAGTCTAACCGCCTCACTGGGGTAGGCCGGTGACGGCGCGACAGCCGCGCTTGAGACCAGACTCGCTCCGGCGGCGAGAGCCGTGGCGCCCCCTGAAACCGCGAGCTTTTGAACGAACCCGAACACCATGGCTTTTCTCCCTCGATACCATTCGATTGTCGGAGAATGACGCGCCAAAGCGGCCCGATAGGGATCGATTGAGGGAATTCTTCGGGCGAATGGGGCGAAACTGCGCCGAATGGGGCTTTTTGGCCTTATTCAGCCGGCAGGCCGCTCGCCGGCCGGTTCGCGGCCCAAC
>MEMM01000168.1:12677-17556 GCA_001767925.1 Alphaproteobacteria bacterium RIFCSPHIGHO2_12_FULL_63_12 | reverse complement strand
CTAAGAAAACCGGCCGCGCCGGGGAGCTTCCCTGCTTCCCGGCGCCGTCGCGTTTGCACGGCGCGTCGCCGGGCGCGATTTCGCCGTCGCGCCGGGCGATCCGCCATCAAAGGATCAGAGGGCCCATGACGTCCCCGTCGCTGACTTCGCTGAACGACATCCGCTCCGGATTTCTCGATTTCTTCCGCGCCCGCGGCCACACGGTGACGCCCTCGGCGCCGCTGGTGCCGCAGAACGATCCGACGCTGCTTTTCACCAACGCCGGCATGGTGCCGTTCAAGAACGTCTTCACCGGCGCCGAAAAACGACCCTATGTGCGCGCGGCGTCGTCGCAAAAATGCGTGCGCGCCGGCGGCAAGCACAACGATCTCGACAATGTCGGCTACACCGCGCGCCACCACACTTTTTTCGAGATGCTCGGCAATTTCTCCTTCGGCGACTATTTCAAGGAGGAGGCGATAAACGCCGCGTGGACGCTGGTCACCAAAGATTTCGGCCTGCCGAAGGAAAAGCTCACCGTCACCGTCTATCACACCGACGACGAGGCGGCGTCGCTCTGGAAAAAGATCGCCGGCCTTCCCGACGCGCGGATCATCCGCATCCCGACGAATGACAATTTCTGGGCGATGGGCGACACGGGCCCTTGCGGGCCGTGCTCGGAAATCTTCATCGACCAGGGCGACCGCCTCGCGGGCGGCCCGCCGGGAAGTCCCGATCAGGACGGCGACCGCTTCCTCGAATTCTGGAACCTCGTCTTCATGCAGTTCGAGCGCCATCCGGACGGATCGCAGACCGCGCTGCCCAAGCCCTCGATCGACACCGGCATGGGGCTCGAGCGCATCGGCGCGGTCATGCAGGGCGCGCTGTCAAATTACGACACCGATCTTTTCCGGAAGCTGATCGCCGCCTCGGTCGATCTGACGGGCCGGCCGGCGACCGGTGAGGATGCCCCGGCGCACCGCGTCATCGCCGATCATCTGCGCGCGTCGTCCTTCCTGATCGCTGACGGCGTCACCCCCTCGAACGAAGGGCGCGGCTATGTGTTGCGCCGGATCATGCGCCGCGCCATGCGTTACGCGCATGGGCTCGGCGCGAAGGACCCGTTGCTGACGCGCCTTGCGCCGGTCCTCGAAGCGGAAATGGGCGCCGCCTATCCCGAACTTCACCGCGCTTCGGCGCTCATCCGCGAGACGCTGCGCGCGGAGGAAGAAAAATTCCGCTCGCTCCTCGATCGCGGCGTCAGGATGCTCGACGAGGAAGTCGAAAAGCTCGGCGCGGGCAAGACGCTTCCCGGCGCGACCGCGTTCAAGCTCTACGATACCTACGGTTTCCCGCTCGATCTGACGCAGGACGCGCTCCGCCGCCGCGGGATCGGCGTCGACGCCGCTGGCTTCGACGAGGCGATGGCCGCGCAGAAAAAAGCCGCGCGCGCCGCCTGGGCGGGGTCCGGCGACACTGCGAGCGAGGCGGTGTGGTTCGATCTTCGCGATCGCCTCGGCGCGACGGACTTTCTCGGCTATGTGCATGAAGCCGCCGAGGGCGTCGTCCTCGCGATCGTCAAGGACGGCAAGGAAGCCGCCGACGCGGGCGCCGGCGAAGAGGTCGAGATCATCGTCAACCAGTCGCCGTTCTACGCCGAATCCGGCGGTCAGGTCGGCGACGCCGGCGCGATTTCATCCGATGGCGGACTGTTGATCGAGGTGATGGATGTCAGGAAGCGCGCCGGCGCGCTCCACGGCCATCAGGGGCGGATCGTCAAGGGTCGGGTCAAGAAAGGCGACGCGGTCAGGCTCGCGATCGACGCCGACCGCCGGGACCGGACGCGCGCCAACCATTCGGCGACGCACCTCCTGCACAAGGCGCTACGCGACGTCCTCGGCCCGCATGTCGCGCAGAAGGGATCGATGGTCTCGCCGGAGCGGCTCCGGTTCGATTTCTCGCACATGAAGGCGGTGTCGGCGGGCGAGCTTGCCGATGTCGAAAAGCGCGTCAACGCGGTCATCCGCCAGAACAATGAAGTCGTGACGCGCATCATGCCCTATGACGCCGCCGTCGCGTCGGGCGCGATCGCTCTCTTTGGCGAGAAATACGACGAAGACGTCCGTGTGCTGAGCATGGGGACGGAGGGCGAGCGCGCCTATTCGGTCGAGCTTTGCGGCGGCACCCATGCGCGACGCGTCGGCGACATCGCGCTCTTCAAGATCACCTCGGAAAGCGCCGTTTCGGCGGGCGTGCGCCGTATCGAGGCGCTGACGGGCGAGGCGGCGCGTCTTTATCTTGAGGAAATGGCGTCGCTCGCGCGCGCCGCGGCGGATGCGGCCAAGGCGCCGCTCGCCGACCTGCCGTCGCGCATCGACGCTCTTGTCGCCGACAAGAAACGCCTTGAACGCGAACTTGCCGACGCGAAGAAGAAGCTGGCGCTCGGCGGCAGCGGCGGTCAACCGGCGGACGAAATCGCCGAAATCGGCGGCGTCAAATTCATTGGCAAGGTGATAGAAGGCGTCGCGGCCAAAGACCTTCGCGGGCTGGTCGACGACGCCAAGAAAAAACTCGGCTCAGGCGTTGCCGCCTTCCTCAGCGTCGCCGACGGCAAAGCCTCGCTCGCGGTCGGCGTCACCGACGATCTCACGCCTAAATTGTCGGCGGTCGAATTGGTGCGCGCCGGCTCAAAAGCGATCGGCGGCGCCGGCGGCGGCGGGCGCCCCGACATGGCGCAGGCGGGCGGCCCCGACGGCGCGAATGCGGCGGCCGCGATCGCCGCCATCGAGAAATTGATCGCCGGGGCATGACCGAAAAGGCGCGAGGCGTCGGCAAAGGCCGCATCCTTCTTCGCGCGCTCGGCGTTCTTCTGACCGCGATCGGCGCGGCGGGCGTTTTCCTGCCGCTGCTGCCGGGCGTGCCGTTTCTTATTCTCGCGGCGGCGTGTTTTGCGCGCTCCTCGCCGCGGCTTGAGGCGTGGCTGCTCGATCATCCGCTCCTTGGGCCGGGCGTTCGCAAATGGCGCGAACGGGGCGCCATTTCGCGGAAGTCGAAACTCATCGCCCTGTCGATGATGACGCTTTCCGGCGTCGCCGTCGCGCAATCGCCGGCGCCTTTATGGGCGCAAGCCCTCTCGCTCGGTCTGATGGCGGTCGGGGCGCTGTTCGTTGCGACCCGGCCGAACGATTGAAAGGAACAGCTGAACAGCGCCGGGCCGCCATTGTCGACGCTTTTTACGGTTCGATCCTGCGGGCCGGACTATTCGACTGAAACGTCGCCGCCGGACGAGGTGTCCTTGCTGACGGTCTTGGGATTGCCGCTGACCTCGACGGATCCGCCAGAGGAGGCGTCGCCATTGACGCTTTCCGAGGCATAAATATCAGCCGCGCCGCCGGACGAGGCGGAAGCGTTCGCGGTGCGGCAAAGGAGGGTCTTCGCGTCGATGTCGCCGCCAGACGACACATCGACATTGAGCTGGTCGCAGCGGCCGGAAACGTCAAGGCTGCCGCCCGACGACGCGTCGAGATCGAGCGCGGCGGCGTCAAGGCCCGCGGCGTCGAGCGAGGCGCCGGATGAAACATCAAGGCCGGACACGGACGGCATGGTGACGCGCACGCGCACCTCGTCGCTGCGGCCCCAGCTCATGGTCCGGTGCTTGCGGCCGATCTGAAGCTCGTCGCCGACAAGCTCGACGCGCAGCCGTTCAAGCCCTTTGGCGGTCGAGTCGGCGACAATTGAATAGTCGCCGCCGATGGTGACGGTGACGCTCGTGCCCGCCGCGGCGGAAACGCGGGTGAAGCCGTCGAAATCATAGGTTTTCGTTTCCGCGAAGGCCGGCGTCGCGAGAAGCGACGCGGTCGCGGCCGTCAGGAGAAGTCTTCTCATGGATGCGCCCTTTCCGGTTAGTCACCGATGCCGCGACCATGGCGGAGCACGCGGCGCCGGACAAGCGTTCTGCGACGGAGCGTTGGCGGCGTGCGGCGGCGGGACTTGTTCTTACGCCGCCGCGCCGGCCTCTGCGACGCAGCGTTCGATCGCCGCGATGAACTGCGCGCCGAAGGCCTGCGTCTTGGCGCGCCCGACGCCGAAGACCTCGCCGAAGGCGGCGAGGGTGCGCGGCTTTTTCGCGGCCATGTCGGCGAGCGTCCGGTCGGAAAATATGACGAAGGCGGGAACGCCACGCTCGCTGGCGATGTCGCGGCGCAGCGCTTTCAGCGCCGCAAATAGCGCGCCGTTCGCGCCGCCGCCGGCGGGGGCTGCGGCGCCTTGACGGCGCGCGGCTTTCGGCTCAGGGCGCATCGCGAAAGTCGTCTCGCCGCGCAGCAGGCCGGGTGCGCGCGGTCCGTGCGATACGCCGCCGAATTCCGGATCGACGCGCAAGTAGCCTGCCGCGCTCATCTGACGGACGAGCGCGCGCCAGTCATTTTGTTTCCATCTGGCGCCCTCGCCATAGACGGCAAGCGCGTCATGGTTTCGGTCGCGGATTTTCTGCGTGTCGGCGCCGCGCAGGATGTCGATCAGATGCGCCGCGCCGAAAATTTCTCCGGTCTCGCGCGCCGCTTCGAGCAGAAGTCGCGCCTGCGCACTCGCGTCGATAAGGCCCGCCGGCGTCCGGCAATTGTCGCAATTGCCGCATGGCGCGCTCTCCTGCCCGAAATGCGCGAACAGCGCCTGCCGGCGACAGCCCGTCATCTCGCACAGCGCGCCAAGCTCTTCGATGCGCCGCTTCTGTCCGGCGCGCGCCGCATCACTGGCCTCGCCGCCCAGCATCCGTATGCGGCGCATCACGTCGCCGGGACCGTAGAGCAGGACCGCTCGCGCCGGCTTGCCGTCGCGGCCGGCGCGGCCGATCTCCTGATAATAGGCTTCGATCGAAGATGGCATGTCGGTGTGGATGACG
>MEMM01000168.1:9042-12661 GCA_001767925.1 Alphaproteobacteria bacterium RIFCSPHIGHO2_12_FULL_63_12 | reverse complement strand
CAATAGACGATCCCCTGCTCGCCGGCGTGATCTTCGAGGAGTTGCAGCACGCGGGCCTGCGCGCGCGCCTTGCGCTCGATTGATATCTCGATGTTTGGACGATCGAGATCGCGCACGAAAACCTCGGCGCCGGGACGCAGCAGGCGCTGGGTGATGTCGCGGCGCGTCGCGGCGTCCGCGGTCGCGGTGAAAGCGGCGATCGCGGTCTTTGGGAAATTCTCCTTCAACGAAGTCAGGGCGAGATAATCGGGCCGGAAATCATGGCCCCACTGGCTGATGCAGTGCGCTTCGTCGACGACGAAACGCGCGACCGGCAGGCGCATCAGCGCCTCCGTCATGCGCGGGCTCATCAGCCGCTCCGGCGACATGTAAAGGAGCCGCAGCTCGCCGGCGGCCGCCGCGCGCCAGTCGGCGACGGCGGCGTCGCGTTCGCGCCCCGAATGAATTACGCCGACCGCGGCGCCGAGCGCCTTCAGATGCGCGACCTGGTTGTCCATCAGTGCGATCAGCGGCGAGACGACGACGGTGAGCCCGTCGCCGATGAGCGCCGGCAACTGATAGCAAAGGCTCTTCCCGGCGCCGGTCGGCATGATCGCCAGCGCGTCGCGCCCGGCGATCAACGCGGCGACAATTTCCGCCTGTCCGGGGCGAAAATCATCAAAGCCGAAAATCGATTTGAGCGATTTATGCGCCGTCATCGCGATCATGCCCGCCGAGCCGTCGTCACGGCGTGACCATGTAGTCTTTCGGCAGGCGCCAGAAATTGCGCGGCATCAATTGCAGCCCGCGGGCGAGGCTATCGGGCGCGCCGCCGGTGCGAATGAGCGCGACGATGTCCGCCAGCACCGCCGGGTCCTTGCGGAAATAGCTGTGGCCGACAAACCCGCCGGGGTCTTCGACGCTGATGAAATTGACGTTGCGGATATTGGCGAAGATCTCGACGTCGTCGTCGCTGAGATCGTCGGAGTTGATGCGGCCGAACCGCGTTCCCTTCATCAATAGCTGCGACAGGCGCAGCGCGCCGTCTTTTTCGCTGGTGTAGATCGTGATCCGGCCGACCGCCGCCCCGAATTTTTCGGCGACAAGCCGCTGCTCGACGACGCCGAAATCGAGATCGGGCGCCGCCATGATGAGGTTGTCGATGCGAAATTCCTTGCGCGGATCGCGTCCGGCGGCGCGGCTTTCGATCATCAGCTCGCGCAAGGCGGTGGTGACGACGTCCGACCCGCGGCTGTGCGTCAGGATGTGTATGCGCGTCAATTCGGGAACGTCCGCGAGAAGGCGCAAGAACTCCTTCAGGTGATACACCGTGAACTCGCCGGATTCGCGATCGGTGAAATAGCCGAACGCGCCGCCGCTTCCCGAGGGCCACGAATAGACGATCGGAACGCCGCGCCGTCCGGCAAAATGCCAGATTTCCGCGGTGATGAAGGCGGCTTCGTCGAACGGGGTGTTGAAGCCGGGAATGAACAGGAAGACTTCTGGCGCGTCGGCGACAGCAAGGCGCGATCTGATGTTGTCCCGCAGCGCCGCGGCGATGTCGCTGTACCGCGCGGCGACCGTCTGATCGACCAGCGGCTTGCCGTCGACGATTGAAAAGGGGAGGGGCGTTTCGGGAAAGCGCCCGCGCTCCTCGACCGACTTCATCGTCATCGGTATTTTTTTCTCGCGCGCGAGCGACTGGCTCGCCGCGACGATATCCGGCCAGGTCGCGCCCTTGCCGATCTCGACGGTCGCCGCGCCGAACGCCATCGACCGCGAGCGCGCCGCGTCATAGTCGAGGCGGCCTTCTTTCGTCAGCGTCTGTGTGCGATCCGAGACATAAAGAATGTCCGCTTCCGGCGTTTTCAGCGCCGCCGGAATTTGCGCCTCCGGATAGGTTTCGCGCCCGCCGTAATAGTTCGGCGTGTCGACGAGCGGGCGCACGCTCGAACATCCGGCGGCCAGCAGGAAAATCAACCCCGCAAGGGCATGCGCGCGCGCGGACGGTTTCGCCGTCATCAGACTTCCTCTCGGCGCCCGCGCGCTTAAGCTCCCATCGCCCTCTGGAAATTCTCGTCGATCTTGGCGAGGAATTTCTCGGTCGTCATCCATTTCTGCTCGGCGCCGATGAGGATCGAGAGGTCCTTCGTCATGTAGCCGGATTCAACCGTTCGGATGATCGTGCGCTCCAGCGTCTCGGCGAATTTGATGAGCTCGGGCGTGCCGTCGAGCTTGCCGCGATGCGCGAGCCCGCGCGTCCATGCGTAGATCGAGGCGATCGGGTTGGTCGAGGTTTCCTCGCCGCGCTGATGCTGGCGATAATGGCGCGTCACCGTGCCGTGCGCGGCTTCGGCTTCCATCGTCTTGCCGTCGGGCGTCAAGAGAACCGAGGTCATGAGGCCCAGAGAGCCAAAGCCTTGCGCGACCGTGTCCGACTGAACGTCGCCGTCATAGTTCTTGCACGCCCAGACATAGCCTCCCGACCATTTCAGCGACGATGCGACCATGTCGTCGATCAGGCGGTGCTCATACGTTCCCTTGAACGGCGCGAACTTGTCCTTGAATTCCGCGTCCCAGATTTCCTGGAAGATGTCCTTGAAGCGGCCGTCATATTTCTTGAGGATCGTGTTCTTGGTCGACAGATAGACCGGGTATTTGCGCCCCAGCGCATAATTGAACGTCGCCCGCGCGAAATCGCGGATCGACTCGTCGAGATTGTACATGCTCATATAGACGCCGGACGACGGCGCGTCGAAAACGGGTTTCTCGATCACCTCGCCGTTCGCGCCTTCCCACTTCATCGTGAGTTTGCCCTTGCCGGGGAAAAGCATGTCGGTCGCTTTGTACTGGTCGCCAAAGGCGTGGCGGCCGATGATGATCGGCTGCGTCCAGCCGGGAACGAGGCGTGGTACGTTCTGGATGACGATCGGCTCGCGGAAGATCACGCCGCCGAGGATGTTGCGGATGGTGCCGTTCGGCGACTTCCACATTTCCTTGAGGTTGAATTCCTTCACCCGCGCTTCGTCGGGCGTGATTGTCGCGCATTTGACCGCGACGCCGTATTTTTTCGTCGCCTCCGCCGAGTCGATCGTCACCTGATCGTTGGTCGCATCTCGGTGCTCGATCCCGAGGTCGAAATATTTAAGGTCGATGTCGAGATAGGGGTGGATGAACCGGTCTTTGATCATCTGCCAGATGATCCGCGTCATCTCATCGCCGTCCATTTCGACGACCGGGTTTGCGACCTTGATTTTCTTCATGAATATATTCCTGGGGCGAGAGACGAACGGAAAGGGCGCGGCGGGTTAGGCGCGGCGCGCGGGCTGGCCTATAGCATCCCCCGCAGGGCGCGCAAAGCGCGAGGGACGGAAGATGACGAAGCCGCAAAAGGCGGGAAAATTGAGGATCGCGCGGGACAAGGGCGCGCTCGGCCCCGCGCCGGCGATGGTGCTGGTCGAACCGCAGCTCGGAGAGAATATCGGCGCGGTCGCGCGCGCGATGCTGAATTTCGGCCTCTCCGAGATGGTGATCGTCAATCCGCGCGACGGCTGGCCGAACGAGAAGGCCGCGGCGATGGCGTCCGGCGCGGCCGCCGTGCTGGACCGGGCGCGGCTCGCGGCGACGACCGAAGAGGGGC
>MEMM01000168.1:7445-9033 GCA_001767925.1 Alphaproteobacteria bacterium RIFCSPHIGHO2_12_FULL_63_12 | reverse complement strand
TCGGCTTCGCGCTTGCGATGACGGCGCGTCCGCGCGAATCGCTGCTGCCGGTCTTATCGCCGCGCACGGCGGCGGAGGAATTAAAGCGGCGCATCGATCGCGGCGAGCGCTGCGCGATCCTGCTCGGCGCCGAACGCGCCGGCCTTTCCAACGAAGACGTCGCGCGCGCCGACGGCGTCATTTCGATCCCGGTCAATCCCGCTTTCGCCTCGCTCAACATCGCGCAAGCGGCGGTCGTCATCGCCTATGAATGGGCGATCGCGGACGGCGCAGCGGTGCCGCCCGCCGATCTCGATCAGGCGCCGCCGGCGACGAAGGAGCAGTTCGAAGGCTTCATCGGCCAGCTGTTCGAGGCGCTCAGCGCCGCGCGCTATTTCTATCCGCCCGAAAGGCGCGAGACGATGGAGCGCAAGCTGCGGACCGCGTTCGCGCGGGCGGGCCTGACCGAAGGGGAGGTCCGGACCCTTCGCGGCGTCGTCAAGGCGCTCGCACGCCAGAAAGAATAGCGGCGTATTGCTGCGCGATGGCATGGTCGGTTGGGGCGACGAGTGCTAGGAATCCCGCAGCATATGTTTTCCGGGCGAAGCTATCCGCAATGCATCCGGCAAGGGGATTTGACATGAAGAGAATCGCGTCGGCGCTTGTCGCATTCCTGATGGCCGGTTGCGGCGGCGCGGATAAGGCCGCCGCGCCCGAAACAGCCGCCTATGACGCGATCATCAAGGGCGGCACGCTCTATGACGGGACCGGCGCGCCGGGCGTCATCGCCGACGTCGCGATCGAGGGCGACCGCATCATGGCGATCGGCGATCTCTCCAAGGCGAAAGCGGACAAGATCATCGACGCGACGGGCATGGCGGTCGCGCCCGGCTTCATCAACATGCTGTCCTGGGCGGTCGACGATCTCATCGAAGACGGCCGCTCGCTCGGCGATCTCAGCCAGGGCGTGACGCTTGAGGTCTTCGGCGAGGGCGTGTCGTGGGGCCCCTTGAACGACGCGATGAAAGCTGACTTCAAGGACCGCCAGAGCGACATTATATACGATATCGAGTGGACGACGCTCGGCGAATATCTCGACTATCTTGAAAGGCGCGGCGTCTCGCCGAATGTCGCCTCGTTCATCGGCGCGACCTCGGCGCGCATCCACGAAGTCGGCTACGACAATCGCCCGGCGACGCCGGAGGAGCTTGCGCGGATGCAGGAACTCGTGCGCGTCGCCATGCGCGAAGGCGCGATGGGCGTCGGCTCGTCGCTCATCTACGCGCCGGCGAATTTCGCCTCGACCGACGAGCTGACAGCGCTCGTCGCGGCGGCGGCCGAGTTCGACGGCATGTACATCTCGCACATCCGCTCGGAGTCGGGGAAATTCCTCGAAGCGGTCGACGAGATCATCGGCATTTCGCGCGCGACCGGCGCCAACGCCGAGATATATCATTTCAAGGCGAGCGGGCGGCCGAACTGGGGCAAGGCCGATGAAGCGATCGCGAAGATCGACGCGGCGCGGGCCGACGGGGTTAAAATAACCACCGACATGTATGTCTATCCGGCAAGCTCGACGGGCCTCGACGCCGCGATGCCGCTCTGGGTC
>MEMM01000168.1:0-7407 GCA_001767925.1 Alphaproteobacteria bacterium RIFCSPHIGHO2_12_FULL_63_12 | reverse complement strand
AGACCCGGCGATCCGCGCGCGCGTCATTGACGAAATGCGCAACCCCGCGGCCGATTCGGAAAACCGCCTCGATCATTCGGGCGGGCCGGAGGGCGTCCTTCTCCTCGGCTTTCGCAATCCGGCGCTGCGCAAATATCAGGGCATGACCCTCGCCGCCGTCGCCGCCGAGCGCGGCACGTCGCCCGAAGATGCCGCAATCGATCTCGTCATCGAAGACGACAGCCGGGTGCAGGTCGCCTATTTCACCATGTCGGAAGAAAACATCACGAAGGAGATCAAGCTCCCCTATATGAGCTTTGGCTCCGACGGCGGATCGATGGCGCCCGAAGGCGTCTTCCTCAACCAGTCGACGCACCCGCGCGCCTATGGCAATTTCGCGCGCATCTTCGCGAAATATGTGCGGGACGAAAAAGCGATCACCATCGAGGACGCGGTGAGGAAGCTGACCTCGCTGCCCGCCGGCAATCTCAAGATCCGTGATCGCGGCGCGCTCAAGGAAGGATATTACGCGGATGTCGTCGTCTTCGATCCGGCGACCATTCAGGATCGCGCGACATTTGAAAAACCCCATGTGCTGGCGACGGGGGTCCGGGACGTTTTCGTCAACGGCGCGCTCACCATCGAAAACGGCGCGCACACCGGCGCGAAAGCGGGCCGCGTCGTCCGCGGTCCCGGCTGGACCGGCTGGGAAAAGGCCGAATAGGCCGCATGGCGACCATCGAGAAGATCGATCACGCCGACGCGCTCTCTGCGCATCGCTTCCGCTATTTCGAGTTCATGATGGCGGCGAGCTGCGTCGTGCTCGTCTGCTCGAACATCATCGGCGCCGGAAAGGTCGCGAGCGTTTTCGGATTCTCCTTCGGCGCGGGCGTGCTCTTTTTCCCGCTCTCCTATATCGCCGGCGACGTGCTGACGGAGGTCTACGGCTACGCAAGGGCCCGCCGCGTCTTCTGGGCGAGCGTTGCGGCGGCGGTTTTCGCCGCGGCGATGGCGGCGTTCATCACCGCCGTTCCGCCGGCCCCGGACTGGAACGTCGATGTCGGCGGCATCACGCGCCAGGACGCGTTCGCGCTCAATTTCGCGCAGGCGCCGCGCATCGTCGCCGCCTCGGTCCTGGCGATATGGGCGGGCGAATTCGTCAACGCGTTCGTGCTCGCCAAAATGAAGCTGGCGTCCGGCGGCCGGAACCTCTGGATGCGGATGATCGGCTCGACGGCGGCGGGGCAGGCGGTCGACAAGATCATCTTCTATCCGCTCGCCTTCGCCGGCGTCTGGGATACGTCGCTCGTTCTCAAGGTGATGGCGACGAACTATCTGTTGCAGGTCGCGTGGGAGGCGCTGTTGACGCCCGTCACCTACCGCATCATCGGCTTCATGAAGCGGGCCGAGGGCGTTGATGTTTATGACAAGGAAACCGATTTCACGCCGTTCTCGGTGAAATCCTGAAGGAGGAACGCATGAAAACCATCATGATGGCGGCCTGCGCCGCGCTCGCGCTTTCTTCCTGCGGCGGACGGAAAACCGAGGCGCCCCCGGCGGACGCGCCCGCAGCGCTGAAAGCGATCGCCGACGATTACCTCGCCGCGGAACTGAAGGTTTATCCCTTCGCTGTCGTCTATGCCGGGGTCGGCGACGTCGTGAACGAAGACTACGCCGCGATGGAGGACAACTCGCCCGAAACGCTGGCGCGGCTGCAGCGGATCGAGGATGAACTTTATGCGCGGCTGATGAAGCTTGGCGCCGCCGGCTTCGCTGGCGCCGACTGGGTGCTGTATGAGACGCTGAAAGAAAGTCTCGAAGCCGGCAAGGACGTTCGCGTCTGCCAGCAGCCGCTGTGGAGCGTCAATCACATGTCCGGCTGGCAGAATTCGTTTCCGCAGGTCGCGGCCGCGCAGCCGGTTGACACCGCGGTCAAGCGCGGCCTGGCGCTGGCGCGCTGGCGACAGTTCCCGGGCTATCTGGAACAGGACATTGAAAATTTGAGGGCGGGGCTTGCGGCCGGCTATTCTGTCCCCAAGCGCGTCGTCGCGCGCGTCATCGCGCAGCTTGACGCGATCATTGCGGCGCCGGCGCAAGAGTCGCCGTTCCTTTCCTTCGCCGCGACCGCGCAAGACGACGATAAATTTTCAGCGGCGATAAAGAAACTCGCCGAAGAAGAGATCGCGCCGGCGATCCTCGCTTATCGCGACTTCCTGCGCGACGAGTACATGCCGAAGGCGCGCGACGCTCTGTCGATCTCGGCGATCCCGGACGGCGCGGCGTGCTACGAGGCGCTGCTTCGTCAGTATCACACGGCATCGATCGGCGGTAAGGCGACCTTCGAGCGGGGGCGGGCGACGGTTTCGGCGAACACGACGGCGGTGATCGCACGCGGCGAGGCGATGTTCGGCGAGAGCGATTTCGGCGCCATCTTGCAGCGCGTCAAGGATGCGCCCGGCAACCGTTTTGCGAGCGAAGGCGACCTCGTCGCCTTCACGCGCGCCTTCGTGCCGACAACGCGCGAGAAAGTCGCGCCGTTCTTTTCAAAGCTCCCCGCGCAGGAGCTGGCCGTCGAACCATTCCCGGATTTCCTCAAGGGAACAGGGCAATCCTCCCGCTACGAAACCACGCCGGCGTCGGAAGGCGCCGCGACCTATCGCATCAACACCGACGAATGGGCGACGCAGACAAAAGGCGAGGCCGAGATCGTCGCCGTACACGAGGGCTGGCCCGGTCATCATTTGCAGATCGCGACGGCCTATGCGGTCGAGGGACTGCATCCGGTGACGCGCCTTATCGGCTCGACCGCCTTTATCGAAGGCTGGGCGCGCTACGCCGAAGGGCTGGCGGAGGAAGCGGGGCTCTATGCGAACGGCTATGGCGAAATCACGCGGCGCGCCTGGCCGGCGCGCGGCATGGTCGTCGATCCGGGGATGCATCTCTACGGCTGGACCAACGAGCAGGCGGCGGCGTTCCTGATCGCTTCCGGCCGCTTCGACCAGAACAGCGTCGACACGGCGCTCGATCGCATCGCCGTCATTCCAGGACAGCTCACCGCCTATGACACCGGCGGGCTCGAAATCGCGGCGCTGCGCGGTGAAGCGTTAAAGCGCCTCGGCGCCCGCTTCGACATTCAGGCGTTCCATGACCGCGTCCTCGAAAACGGCGCGGTCCCGCTCGCGGCGCTGCGCCAGCATGTTGAGGAATGGATCGCGGCGGAGGAGGCGAAGGGGTAAAACCCTTCAGGGCGAATCCTTGAACGCGCCGACGACGGGCGCCGAAAGTTCGGCGTCGGCGCGCAATGTTTCGTGGATCATTCGAGCGACCGCGGGGCGCGCTTTCACCCGTCGATACCAATCCCAAAGACGCGGATATTTCTTCATCGACGGTCCGCCGAGCCGCTGCGCGTAAAAGAATTGCAGGAATACGGCGATGTCGGCGGCGCTGAACTCGCCGCACAGAAAATTCCCCGGCGCAAGCTCACCTTCGAACTTCGCGTAATGCGCGTCGAGCGCGGTTTCCGCTGCGGCGGCGGCCGTTTCGCGCGCGGTCCAGTCGGGACGCAATGATGCGCCGGGTTCGTTCCGGTGCATCAATTGCCTCAACGACGCGAGAATGATCTCATCGGCGTAAAGCTCAAGCAGGCGACACCGCGCACGCTCTCGCGGCTCCTTCGGGAAAAGAGGCGGCGACGGAGAGATATCTTCGAGATATTCGATAATGACGGTCGAATCGTAAAGCGCCAGATCGCCGTCGATCAATACCGGCACCTGCCCCTTGGGATTGTGCGCGAGAACATCCGGGTGACGCGGCGCATAGCCTTGAGTCTGGGAAAAAGCCGCCAGCACCCGCTCGTGCGCGATCGCTTTTTCGTCAAGCGCAATCTCGACCTTTTTGGCGAAAAGGCTGAGAGGACCGGAGACCAGCTTCATGGCTAATTCGGGGCCTGAAGCAATTCGGAAACGCGGCGCTGCGCGATCGGATGGTAGAGCGCGCGCGATTTTTCAAACGTCCTCTCCGCAAAAGCGAGATCGCCGTCCTTCGATAATTCCTCGTAAAGCGGATAGAGAAATTTACCCCGTCCGACGCGCCCCAGAAACGCCTCGATCGCCGGCATCGCCGGCTCATATTTCTCTTTCACGGCCTTCATATACCAGGCGAAGGCGATTTCCGCGTTGGCGCTATGCGTCAGATCGAACGCGCGATCGAGATCGCTCATCCGCGCAATGCCGATATCGTCAGGCAGCGCGCCGATGAAATGCAGCCATTCCTGCGTCGTCCAGCCATTCGCGTCGATTGTCGTCGCCGGCTGCGTTCCCGAAATCCATTCCGCTTGCTCGCCTTCGACCTTGTCGAAGGCGGCAGAAATCGGCGCGACCAGCGTCTGGGGAATTCCCTCGCCGTCGATCCATTCGTCGATTTCCGCTTGCGTTGCTGCGTCCGGATTTTTCGCCGCGAGTTCGCGCATCAGGAATTGGCGGAAGTCATCGGTTGTCGCCGCCTTGAACGCGTGGCTGTCGAACCATGATCTCAGGAAGGAGTCGAACGCGGCGCGCCCATAACGCTGTTCGAGGAAATGCAGGAAGAACTCGCCCTTCAGATAGGCGACGTCGGAAAAGGCGTCATCCGGATGGTCAAGGTCCGACGGCAATTGAAGCCGCGACAATTCCGGACGATCGAGCGCGGCTATTTCCGCCCTGAGATCGCGCAACGCCAGCGCCTGCTCCATCACCGCGCGATCCTTGCCGAAGACGTCTTCCATCACCCGGTTTTCGACATAGGAGGTGACGCCCTCGTTGAGCCAGGCGTCTGACCATGTCGCATTGGTGACGAGATTGCCGGACCAGGAATGCGCCAGCTCGTGCGCCACCGTGCCGACTAGGCTCTTGTCGCCGGCGATAATGGTCGGCGTCATGAAGGAGAGCCGCGGGTTTTCCATCCCGCCGAACGGAAAAGACGGCGGCAGCACGAGAAGATCGTAGCGGCCCCAGCGATAGGGGCCGTAAAGCGCCGAGGTCGCCGTCTCCATTTTCGGCGTGTCCTCGAATTCGCGCGCGGCGGCCTCGACGATTTCGGGCTCGGCATAGACGCCGATCGTGTCGCTGACGGGACGAAAGTCGATATCGCCGACGGCGATGGCGAGGAGATAGGCGGGAACGGCTTGCGGCATTGTGAAGTGATACTCGCCGTCACGCGGCCCGGCGTCCTGCTCGGCGCTCATCACAGCGAGGAGGTCCTTGGGCGTGCGGACAGTCGCCGAATAGGTCATGCGGACTGCAGGCGTGTCCTGAACCGGCGCCATCGAGCGCGCGTTGATCGCCTGGTTTTGCGAATACATGAACGGATGGCGCTTGCCGGCGGTCTGCTCGGGCGTCAGCCATTGCAGGCCCTCGGCGCCGGGGCTGGTGCGATAGGCGATCCGCACTTTCGTCGCGCCTTCGGGCAATTCGATCGACAATTTCGATCCGAGATCTTCATCGTCCGGCCCCAGCGTGAACTTCGCGGGCGCCCACGCGGCGCCGTCGCCGGCCTCGACCGATTTGATGTCGAGATCGTTGGCGTCGAGGACGAGGTCGGTCGCGCCGTCGTCGAGCCGCTCAAAGCTCAAAATCGCGGTTCCGTCGATCGCTTTCTCATTGAAGAGAACATCGACATCCAGCGCCAGGTCGGTGACCCGCACCTCGCGGTAATTGGCGTAGGTGAAGGGATCAACGCCCGGGGCGGGGCTCGCCGGTTCGGCGACGGGGGCCGGGGCTTCCGCGGCGGGGACCGGCACGGCGGCTTCCCGCTGGTCCTTCTTGCCGCAGGAGGGGGCGGCGAGCGCCGTCAAAACAAGGCTCAACGCAAGGATGGACGGTCTCATGCAACGTCTCCGGTAGGGCGGCGGGGCGCACCTTAACGGACCCCCGCGGCAATGCGAAGCGCCTTTCGCATTTGTCATCTGCGCCGCACGGCGCGCTGCAGCGCGTCATCCGCCATCCGTCATCTGATATTGGTCAGTATACGGAATAAAAATCCGACCGTCGGCCCCGCCGCCGCGTCAGGCGCGCGCCGGAACGCCGGCGATCTCCCTATGGTTAATTTCCGCGTCGCCGCGAATTCCCGGCAGACTATTTTTCTTTTCCTTAACCACGATCATCTTGCGGCCCCATATTTGCAGTCTTAAGCAAATGACGGCGCAATCATGCGTCAGTTTGAGTTATCTGGGGAAATCCATGTCTCTTGTTCGGACAATCGGCGTTGCGGCGGCGGCATTGCTCGCCATGGCGGCGCCGGCCTTCGCGAATACGCTCATTATCGGCGGCGGCGTCGCGTCCGTCACCTGCACGCCGAGCTGCAATGGCATTATCGGCGGCAGCATCACTTCCTCATCGCAAGGGACCGCGACCGGCTCCGCCGGCTCGCTGAGTTCCTCTGCGGCGGACATTTACACGTTCAACCCCTCCGATCCGGCGACGGAAGCGGCGGCGCTGAACGTTCTTGCCGGCACCAATTTCACGACCGGCGTCCAGACGGATGCGGGCGGCGTCAACACGCTGACCTTCAACACGGTCGCGTCGTGGATCAGCCTCAAGATCGGCAACAGCACGCTCTTCCTGCAGAACACGTCGTCGCCGGTGACGCTGGTCATCACCTATCTGAAAGCGGCCGGACGAGCGGGCGCGGGCGCGGGCTTCAGCCATTACACCGAATTCGGCAACGAAGTGCCGATCCCGGGCGCGATCTGGCTGATGGGCGCGGGGCTTGCCGGTCTTGGCGCCGCCGGTCGCCGCAAGAAAGCGCAATAGGCTGGACGAACTGATTTGAAGAAAGGCCCGCTTCGGCGGGCCTTTGTCATTGCGCGCCAATTCCCTGTTCTAGCGAAGCATTTTGCGAAAGGTCGGCCAAACGGAGCGCCAGGGCTCCCGACGCCGTGACGCCCCGACGGTTGAAAGATCACCCCATTTTGGGGAATTGTTCGATCCCAGTTCAACCCAGAGTGATGGTTGTGTGGCTTTCGAAACAATCCCGGAAAATATCTGCTGTTTCGATTCCGGGAGGTTGCGTTTCACCTTAATGTGATGTAACCGAAGTGCAGACAATTTTGTCTGGTTGTGTCCTTGGGGGACTCGCATGTCCATGATTAAAACCATCGGCGTTGCAGCGGCGGCTTTGCTCGCCATGGCTGCGCCTGCTTTCGCGAATACGCTCATTATTGGCGGCGGCGTTGCGTCCGTCACCTGCACGCCGAGCTGCAACGGCATTATCGGCGGCAGCATCACGTCCTCGTCGCAAGGGACCGCGACCGGCACCGCCGGCTCCACGAGCTCCACTTCGGCGGACATTTACACCTTCAACCCCTCCGATGCGGCGACGGAAGCGGCGGCGCTGAACGTTCTTGCCGGCACCAATTTCACGACCGGCGTCCAGACGGATGCGGGCGGCGTC
>MEMM01000167.1:26100-30070 GCA_001767925.1 Alphaproteobacteria bacterium RIFCSPHIGHO2_12_FULL_63_12 | reverse complement strand
GCGCATCGTCAAAGCCGGTCAGGTATTCAGCCGGGCGCATGTCGACGACATCGCGGCGGCGTTGCGGGCGAGCGTCGACAATCCTTCCGCGGGCCGCCTGTTCAATATCGCCGACGATTTGCCGGCGCCGCCGCAGGACGTCATCGCTTTCGCCTGCGAGCTGCTCGGCGTTCCGCCGCCGCCGCTCATCCCGTTTGAGACGGCGTCGCTGTCGGAGATGGCGAAAAGCTTCTACGCCGACAACAAGCGCGTTTCGAACGCCCTGATGAAAGAGCGGCTGCTGCCGCAGCTTTCTTATCCGACCTATCGCGAAGGACTGCGCGCGCTTTTCGACGCCGGTTATTGAGCGTCTTCGTTACTGAGCGTCTTCAGGGCTGATCAGCTCGTCGTCGAGCCAGCGATTGATGCGCACGACTTCGCATTGCTTGCTGTCGCCGAAGCTCGACGTGAAGACAAGCGCGCCGCCGGGCTTGACGCATTGCGTCCCGTCCGCGGATTTGATCGATTCCGCGAAGATCATCGTGTTGGTATCACAGCCGTCTTTCAGGTGGAAAAACGCGCGCCCGCCGCCGTCGATCTTGGTGATCAGCACATTGTCGCGCGAATCATAAGTTTCCTGCTCGGCAGGCGTCGCGATACAGGCCGTATCAAGCGCGTCCGACATGTGAACGTCGTCGTTTTCATATTCGACGACGGGCGGCGGCGGCGGCGCTTTTTCCTTGTTGTTTTTTTCTTCACGCGCATAAACAGGCGACGCCGCGAACAGCGCGGCGGCGACCAGCAATGTCATTTTCATCGAAAGAGCCCTCAAGCTATTCCGTCGCGGCGGCGCACTTCCCCCTGGCGCACGGACGGCCGGCGCGGAAACTGCTCTTTTTCCGCGCCGCGCTCAAGAGCGTTTATTCCCATACGGAACATTAATTTTCGTCGGCGGCCGGCGCATCGCCTGACGCCGCCGGCGCGGCGTCTTCATTCCACTCATGAATTTCCGAAATCGCGCAGCGCGTCGTGTTCGGGAAGGAGAAATCGCCAAAGGCCGATCGCGAAAAAATGAGATAGTCGCCGGGCGTCACGCAGCCGCCGGCCGGCCGCTGGTCGATCGCCACCGACTGCGCCCATTTGAGATCGCGGTAATTGCAGGCGCCGATGAGTTTGGCCTTGTACCAGTCATTGACGCCCTTTTCGAGCAGAATGGCGTCGTCTTCTCCCTCTATCGCTTTGAAATTATTGATATTTCTTCCAAAGCAGATGCGGTCGACCTGCTTCCCGAGCCGCGGATCCGCCTTTTCTCCGTCGGCCGCCGCCGCCGAAACGCCCGCCAGAAGCGTAAAAATCGTCAAAGCCACTCGTTTCATGGATCACCTGTGAGTTGCGCCCTCAGGCCCCGAGGCGGCGCCGGTCTGAGCCGGAATTGTGGAGGGAAAATGGCCAAAGACCCCGCCTCCTCGAAGATATAAAGAAATCTTTATATCTCTCTTGGCGATCTTGATCCTGGTTGCTATAAGCCCGCCGAACCGAAGCCGACGACAAGGAAAATCGCCAAATGAACGCGCCCTCCCATCACGATTATTTCGTCAAGGACATGAAGCTCGCCGATTGGGGGCGCACCGAGATCGAGATCGCCGAAACCGAGATGCCGGGCCTGATGGCGACGCGCGAGGAATACGGCCCCAAGCAGCCGCTGAAAGGCGCGCGCATCGCCGGCTCGCTGCACATGACGATCCAGACGGCGGTCCTGATCGAGACCTTGCAGCACCTCGGCGCGAAAGTGCGCTGGGCGTCGTGCAACATCTATTCGACGCAAGACCACGCGGCGGCGGCGATCGCGGCGGCGGGAACGCCCGTCTTCGCCTTCAAGGGCGAAAGCCTTGAGGAATATTGGGACCTTTGCGACCGCATCTTCGATTTTCCGAACGGCGAGACCGCCAACATGATTCTCGACGACGGCGGCGACGCGACCTTGCTGATCCTGCTCGGCGCGGACGCGGAAAAAGACCCCTCGCTGCTCGCCAAGCCCGGCAATGACGAGGAACGCGCGCTGTTCGACACGATCAAGCGCCGCCTCGCCAAACAGCCGGATTTCTATTCACGCACGAAAGCGAGCATCAAGGGCGTCACCGAGGAAACGACGACCGGCGTCCTGCGTCTTTACCAGCGCCAGAAAAAGGGCACGCTTCCGTTCCCGGCGATCAATGTCAACGACTCGGTGACGAAGTCGAAATTCGACAACAAATACGGCTGCAAGGAATCGCTGGTCGACGGCATCCGCCGCGGCACCGACACGATGATGGCGGGCAAAGTCGCGATCGTCTGCGGCTATGGCGACGTCGGCAAGGGCTCGGCCGCGTCGCTGAAAGGCGCCGGCGCGCGCGTCATGGTGACGGAGGTCGACCCGATCTGCGCGCTGCAGGCGGCAATGGACGGATTTGAAGTCGTGACCATGGAAGAAGCGGCGCCCAGAGCCGACATCGTCATCACCGCGACCGGCAACAAGGACGTGTTGACGCTCGATCACATGCGCAAGCTGAAAGACATGGCGATCGTCGGCAATATCGGTCACTTCGACAATGAGATTCAGGTCGACGCGCTGAAAAACTTCAAATGGAAGAACATCAAGGACCAGGTCGACCTCGTCTTGTTCCCGGACGGCAAGCGGATGATCCTGTTATCGCAGGGGCGTTTGTTGAACCTCGGCAATGCGACGGGCCACCCGTCTTTCGTGATGTCGGCGTCATTCACCAACCAGACGCTGGCGCAGATCGAGCTGTGGACCAAAGGCGATCAGTACAAGAATGAAGTCTACGTCCTGCCGAAGCATCTCGACGAAAAAGTCGCGAGCCTTCACCTCTCCAAGGTCGGCGCGATGCTGACGAAACTGTCGAAGGAACAGGCCGATTATATCGGCGTCGACGTCAAGGGCCCGTTCAAGTCGGACCATTACCGCTACTGATCGGTCTTCGGCGCGCCGATCACTGTCATCCCGGATGCGGCGCAGCACGAAGTGGTGCGCCGCTGGTCCGGGATCTCCCGCGACGGCAGCCATACTCTCTCGCCTGACGAGATCCCGGATCAGCGCAGCAGCATTGCATGCTGCAGCGCATCCGGGATGACGGCGTCTTTCAACTAGACCCGACGCCGCCTTTTTGCTGCGCATGCTCAATACACCGCCAAGTGTTTCCCTTGGTATCGCCCCTCTTTATTGCTAATATTGCACATCAGAGGACGCCGGGACTTCCGGACTTTCGTATCGCGTCGCCTCCCCTTCCGGTTCCGGGCCCTGCCCGATGCGACGTCGCATCGGGCGCGAAAGGGAGATGCGCGATGTTGTTCAGAATGATTTTCGGCCTGCCGGGCGCCGCGATCGTCACCGGTCTTTTATTCCTCGCCATGGGCTGGATGGTGAGGATGCAGGATGTGACCATCGGTCATCCGCCGCCGCCGGTCGGCAATATCACATTCAAACCGCCTGAGCCCGAAATTCTTCCTGTTGGGCCAAAGACCAAACTGGAACCTGCTCCCGAAACGCCGAAGATTAAATTTCCAAAAGCGGCGGAAGGGCCCGGCCGCGGCGTCCCGACCGATCCCATTCCCGGACCATCCGGCGACGGCGGGAAAATAATCGGCATTCCGATTGGCACCCCGCCAACAGTGAAATTCGCGCCGATTTATCCCGAAAACTGCCGCGCGCGCGGCGCGCAAGGCGTCGTCATGGTCGAGTTCGACGTGACGCCAGAAGGCGCGGTCGTCAATCCGCGCGTCATCGCGTCGGAAAATTCCTGTCTTGACCGCGCGGCGATGCAGACGATCTCGAAGTGGAAATATACGCCGAAGACGGATTCGTCGGGACGCGCCGTCGCCCAGCGCGGCGTTCGCCAGTCGTTCAATTTCCAGCTGACGGACGGCTGATCCGTGTACGGACGCCTCTTACGTTTCCTCTTCGCCCTGCCCGTCGCGCTCGTCGTGACGGCGG
>MEMM01000167.1:15257-26051 GCA_001767925.1 Alphaproteobacteria bacterium RIFCSPHIGHO2_12_FULL_63_12 | reverse complement strand
CGCCGCAAGACGAGTCGCGCCGCCTCGCTGGCGAAGCCGTTTTGCCGGCCCCGGCCGCACAACCCTATAATGATCGCGACGCGCCGCCGCGGGTCCGAATTCCGCCCCAATATCCCCGAAAATGTCTCGCGCGCGCCAAATCGAAGGAGGTCGTTGCTGTCGAATTCGATGTCGCCCCCGAAGGACGCGTTGTGAACGCCAGCGTCGTCGACTCGACGAACGCGTGTTTCAATAAAGCCGCACTCGCCTCAGTGTCGGGATGGGAATATCGGCCGGCGACCGATGAGAACGGCGACCCGCGATGGCGACGCGGCGTGCAGACGGTCATCACTTTTGAACTTATGTAATAAGGCGGTGCTTCGGATCACGGGCCGGAGCCAGAAAACTCGGAGCCGCCTGCGGCGGCGGTTGCTTTATTCCCGTTCCCCCGCCGGGCGCTCGTCAAGCTCTTGGTCGCGCCAGTCGCGTGGTCGGACCGGCTTCATCGCGCGGAATTCGTCTTCCATGAAGGCGCGCAGCGTTTCACGGTCTTTTTCATATTGCGCCAAAGCGCGTTTTTGTTCGGCGAGACATTGTTCAAGGCGTCGCATGTCGGCGCCGGTCGGAGAAAAGCCGCTCGTGAATATCTCGCCGGTTTTCCGGTTGATCGCCGGATAAGACAGCGGGTGATTTTCAAACTCGACATTCGGCCGTTGCGGAGCGTCAGGGCCGTCCAACGAAGCCAGCTCCGTTTCGAGGCGCACGTCGGTTGGAAAGAGCGCATTCACGACCATCGTCGTGTGCGCAAGCGGCGGCGAGGCGAAGGGAAAAAGGAAGGATTTGATGGCGACTGCCCAGAAGGCGAGCGCGAGAATAACGGCGCCCTGCGCAAGTTTTTCACCCCATGACCGGCGCTGTTCGCGATCGAGGAACGAGACGAGCCACAAGACCGTCGCCGCGACGATCGCGACCACCGTCCACTGGAAAAGAGACGTGAAGGAAAACCAGCCGCTCACCCAATAGGCGGCGTAGGCGCATTCCGAATAGAGCGTCGAAGGAACGACTTGCGCGAACCAGATGACGAGCGCGAGGCCGATGATCAGGGCTGTTACCGGCGAGGGGCCCGCCCATGCGGATTTCCGCCTTGCCGCCGCTGAGGTGTTTCGCATCCGCACTCCCCCCAACTCAAATTGATATTGGATGAAGGCCGTCCGCAGCAAGGACGGCGGGACCGTCGGCGGACCTGCGCCAAATCAATAAGTTGCAAATTTGAACGCGGTTCGCGCGCCCGGCGGCGGCTTCGGACGCGAAATCACAGGTGAAATCCCGGTTTTCTGGTCTTTGGGGCGCCGCGCGGCGGGCCGCCTATGACCGTGGAGCCACAGCAAGAGGGCCTCGTCGGCGATGCGGCGACAAGCGCCGGCCACAGCCCTTTCCTGCCGGCGTTAAGGTTTGCTAGAGTGCGTCGGGGCGCGGGGGCTGGGGAAAAACCCGCGAAAGCCTTGGAACCGCCATGGGGCGGGTTAAATCGGAGCGGGTATCATCATGGGTCGTCTTCTTGTTTTCATCATCATCATCGGCGCGGCGCTTGCGGGCGCGTGGTTCTACATGCCGGGCGGCAAAGACATGCTGCTGGGCGTCAAGGACAAGGCGATGAGCTTCATGCCGGGCAAAGCCGACGAAGCGGCGCCGGCGGCGGACGTTGTCGTCGAAGAGCCGGCCGCGGAAGAGCCGGCGGTTGACGCAGCCCCGGCGGCCGATGAACCGGCGGCGGACGCCCCGGCGGCCGAAGAAGCGCCGCAACACTAAATCTTTCCGACGGATGCGAACGAGGAGCGGCGAGCCGGCGACGGCTCGCCGCTTCACTCGTTCGCGTCATCGCAACAGATTGTTGCCGGCCGCCGGACGGGTGTCTAATGGGTGATCAGCCCGGAGACGCTCCGTATGCGCCTTTTCATTATCGCCGCTTTTGCGTTCATCGCGGGCGCCGCTCCCGGCGTCGCGGATGACGGGCTGTTCGATCTTACCTGGCGCGAGGTCGCGAGGGGCGTCTTCGTCGGCGGGCGAGAAGATCCGCTGCGCTATCCGGTCGTCGCCAATACGACGATCGTCATCGGCAGGAAGGGCGTGCTTGTATTCGACGGCGGCGGCTACGCCGCGCAGGGCGAACAAGTCCTCGCCAAAATCCGCGCTGAAACGAAAAAGCCGGTGACGCATCTCGTCATCAGCCACTGGCACGGCGATCACCACCGCGGCGCCGCGCCTATTATCGACGCCTTTCCAAACGTCGAAATCATTGCGCATCGCTTCACTTGCGCGGCGATGGCGGACGGGCCGGAACGCCGCGTCGAAGAAGGGGAAGCGGCGCTCGACGAAACCTATGAGGCGGTCGGCGCCGCCGTCAAAAGCGGCAAATGGTTTGATGGTTCCGATCTCTCGGAAGCTGAGAAGGCGTATTTCGCGCGGATGGTCGCCGACTATCCTGAGTACAAGACGCAGCTTTCGCGCATGAAGGTGACGCCGCCGACGCGCGCTATCGACGAGTCGGCTGTCATCGATCTTGGCGGAAGAAAAGCGACTCTGCTTTACGCGGGGCTAGGCAACACGGCGGGCGATCTCGCGCTTTACCTGCCGAAGGAAAAGGTGCTGGCGACCGGCGACATCGTCGTCGCACCGGTTCCATACGGCTTTGGAAGCTATCCAGAAGACTGGGCGCGCGTCGTCCGCCAGCTGGCGGGACTGCCGGCCGCGACCGTCATTCCCGGACACGGCGCGATCATGACGGATGCATCTTACCTCGGCCGTCTTGCGACATTGCTCGATCATGTCGCTGAACAGGCGGCCGCGCATTCGGCGGCAGCGCCGCTGACCATCGACTTTTCCGCCGATGAGTCGGCCTTCACGCAGGGCGATCCGGTGAAGGCGCGGCTCTTCGACATGTTCTTCAAGGAGCCGATCGTTTCAGCAGCGCTGAACCAAGCGCGCGGCGAGAGCGCGAAAAACGAGCCGCTCGACGGCGCGGCGGCGGACCTTTGCACCTTGCGCCCGGCGCGCTAGATCCGATCCATCGCCGCGACGATGCGGTCGCTCTCGGCGATCGGCGGCAAGGCGTTCAGCGCGTCTTGATAAAAGGCGCGCGCAATTTCGCGCTCGCCCGCCGCGATGGCGATCATGCCGCGCCCGACCAGCGCTTCGTAATTGTCGGGCGTGTAGGCGAGGAGGCGCGCGAAATCGGCGTCCGCTTCTTCAAGTTTTCCATCCGCCGCCTTGCAATAGGCAAGATCGATCATCGCATCGAGCGCCCAGGCGTCGTTCTGAAGGCGCGCTTTTGCGCCCTCGCAGGCGCCGACGCTGAAAGTCTTGCCGAGAAGCTCCGTTGCCTCGCGTCTGATGTCGAAAGCGGCGCCGGCGCCGATGGTTCCAGCGCGATCGACGGCGATCAGCGACGGGCGCGCGATATCGACATTCGCCGGAATGGCGTTCGCCTCGGGCGACGGCGCGGATGACGATTTTGGAGGCGTTTTCGGGGGCGCAAGCCGCTCGGGCGGCGCAAACTGCGGCAGGTGCGGGACGCCGCCCGCCGGCTCCTCGCGAAGGACCGGGCCCGGCGAGAGAATGATCGCGCCGATGAACGGCATGTCGTCGCGCTTTTCGATCGCGCCCGCGCGCTCGCCGGCGGCGCTGTCATCGCGAATGGCGGGAGAAGGCGCGGCGATCTTCGCGGCGGCGGGCGCGGCCTTTCCGGCGACCGGCGATGGCGGATCGAATCTGTATTCGATGCAGGGCGCGAGCCCGGTGTCGGAGCGGCAAGAGACGACGCGGGCTTCATTGATGCGCGCGGCGGGATCGAGTTTGACGAGGCTCGCCCCGTCTTCGGCGACAATCCTCAGCCGTCGCGCCAGCGAACTGCGGGAGCCAAGATCGACATCGAGATCGGCGACGACGCCGTTGATCCTGAAATTGACGCCCGCGTCCGGAACCACGTCGCAGCGCGTCGAACAGATGAGCGCGACGCGCAAGATCTCGCCGCGCTCGCCGATCTGGACGTCTTCGAGATTGCCTCCTGGCTCAGCCGCCCCAACCGTTGCCAGCGCCGCGACGGCGAACACCATCGCCGCCGCCCCCGCGAAGACGAGCGCCGCATCGACTTTTCTGAGCAACATCCGTCCTGTCGCCATTCGACCGTTCCAGGGATGAAGTCCTTGAAGTGTTCGCCCGCCTCGTCAACGCCGCCGGGGGCAAGCCGTTGAATCCGCGACAGAACAGTTGGAGGGTCGCCCCATCCTCGGAGAGAAGGCGGCGCGCGGGCCGGCTTGGCAAGGGAGCGATCGGGCCGCTCGGGCGGCGCAAACTGCGGCAGGTGCGGGACGCCGCCCGCCGGCTCCTCGCGAAGGACCGGGCCCGGCGAGAGAATGATCGCGCCGATGAACGGCATGTCGTCGCGCTTTTCGATCGCGCCCGCGCGCTCGCCGGCGGCGCTGTCATCGCGAATGGCGGGAGAAGGCGCGGCGATCTTCGCGGCGGCGGGCGCGGCCTTTCCGGCGACCGGCGATGGCGGATCGAATCTGTATTCGATGCAGGGCGCGAGCCCGGTGTCGGAGCGGCAAGAGACGACGCGGGCTTCATTGATGCGCGCGGCGGGATCGAGTTTGACGAGGCTCGCCCCGTCTTCGGCGACAATCCTCAGCCGTCGCGCCAGCGAACTGCGGGAGCCAAGATCGACATCGAGATCGGCGACGACGCCGTTGATCCTGAAATTGACGCCCGCGTCCGGAACCACGTCGCAGCGCGTCGAACAGATGAGCGCGACGCGCAAGATCTCGCCGCGCTCGCCGATCTGGACGTCTTCGAGATTGCCTCCTGGCTCAGCCGCCCCAACCGTTGCCAGCGCCGCGACGGCGAACACCATCGCCGCCGCCCCCGCGAAGACGAGCGCCGCATCGACTTTTCTGAGCAACATCCGTCCTGTCGCCATTCGACCGTTCCAGGGATGAAGTCCTTGAAGTGTTCGCCCGCCTCGTCAACGCCGCCGGGGGCAAGCCGTTGAATCCGCGACAGAACAGTTGGAGGGTCGCCCCATCCTCGGAGAGAAGGCGGCGCGCGGGCCGGCTTGGCAAGGGAGCGATCGGGTTTGTCGGGCGGCGGGGAGTTCACCTTTCTCGAGTTCTTCGCGGGCGGCGGCATGGCGGCGCTCGGGCTCGGCCAGAGGTGGCGGCCGATCTTCGCCAATGATTTCGACCCGATGAAGCGGGCCGCCTACGGCGCCAATTTCGGGCTCGCCCATCATGTCGCGGGGGATATTCACGCGCTCAGCCTCGCCGACCTGCCGGCCGATCAGGCCGATCTCGCCTGGGCGTCGTCGCCCTGTCAGGATTTGTCGCTGGCCGGCGCGCGCGGGGGGCTCGGCGCCCGCCGCAGCGGCGCCTTTTTCGGCTTTTGGCGACTGATCGAGGCGCTGGATGAAAAAGGGCGCGCGCCGCGATTGCTCGTTGTTGAAAATGTCGCGGGACTTTTGACCTCGAACGACGGCGCCGATTTCGCGCGCGTTGTCGGCTTGATGACGGCGCGCGGCTATCTGGTGAGCGGCCTTGTCCTTAACGCCGCCGATTTCGTCCCGCAGTCGCGGCCGCGCCTCTTTATCATCGGCGCACGGGCGGCCGATGCGTCGATCTTCACGCGCGCGGCGCCGCCCTCCACGCCGCCGGCGCTGGCGGCGGCGGTTGAAAAGCTGTCGCCCGAGTCGCGCGCGCGCTGGCGCTGGATCGCCGCCGCGCCGGGACGCCGTCGAAACCTCGCCCTCATCGACATCCTCGACGACGACGCCGCGTTCGACGCTGCGAGCGCGACGCGCGAGCGGCTTTCGCAGATGGTCGCGCGCCAGCGCGCCGTCATCAGCGAGCTGCAGGCGAGCGGCGCCCGCCATGTCGGCGCCGCCTTTCGTCGCGTTCGCGACGAAGACGGCGCAAGGCGCGTCCGCATCGAAGCCCGCTTCGACGGGATTGCAGGATGCGTCAGGACAGCCGCCGGGGGCTCCTCCCGCCAGATTATTTTTGCGATCGACGGCGGCAAGGTGCGCTCGCGCCTGATGACGGCGCGCGAAGCGGCGCGGGCGATGGGGCTCCCCGATACCTATATCCTTCCCTCAGGCGCGACCGCCGCATTGAAACTCGTCGGCGACGGCGTCGCGCCGCCGGTCGTCGCCTGGCTCGCCGAAAATGTGCTTGAGCCGATGCTGGCGCGCGCGCAAAAGGCGGCATGAGCCGCAGGAAAAAGCGCACCGATATCTTTCCGGCCGAGAAGCGCTCCGAGATCATGCGCGCGGTGAAGGCGAAGGACACGAAGCCCGAGATCGCGCTTAGAAAAGCGCTGTTCTCCAAAGGCTTTCGCTACCGCCTCCATGTGAAAACCCTGCCCGGCAGGCCGGACATCGTTTTCCCCAAACACCGGGCGGTTATATTCGTACACGGATGTTTTTGGCACGGCCATGACTGCGTGCGCGGGGCGCGGGCCCCGAAGACCAACGCAGAATACTGGCGCTCGAAGATCGCGCGCAACAGGAAACGTGATCACGATGCGATTGTTGCGTTGCAGCGTCACGGATGGCGTATAAAAATTTCATGGGAATGTGACTTGAAAGATTTACCCGGAGAGGCCAACAAGATTGCGGGGTGGCTAGCAAGGCGTCAAAAATTGGAGAGTTGAATTGACCCCCGCATTACAGCCGATGACCAAGCCCGTTGCAAAACCAGAAACCCGGCCGGCGATAAAAATCGGCCACAATGAACGAGACAACCGCGGCCGCTACTGGATGGTGACCAGCGCCGGCGAAGCTGAACTTGTCTATTCGCTCGGCGAGGATGACAAGATGATCATCAATTCGACCTTTGTGCCGATCGACGCGCGCGGCGGCGGCGTCGCGCTCGCCCTCGTCACCAGAGCCGTTGAAGACGCGCGGGCGACCGGCCGCAAGGTGGACCCCGTGTGCCCCTATGTCGATCGCGTCTTCGGCCGGCATCCCGAATGGCGTGAACTGCGCGCCTGAACGCGGATCGTAAACGCAAGATTAATGATCGCGTAAAATTTGTTAAGCCGCGATAAAGGCTTGTCGCGTTATCGTCGTCCGAATTTGTATTCGGTCGACATTTTTCCTATGCGAAAATTATTTCGAGACGTATCGGGCAATATTGCGATTATCGCCGCCTTGATGTTCGCGCTTCTGGTCGGTGCGGTCGGCGGCGGCGTCGATTTCAGCTACGCCAATGCGGTCAGGGTGGAAATGCAGGCGGCGGCCGACAGCGCCGTGCTCGCGGCGTCCGTCCCGTCGCTGGACGATACAAAGCGCGAAGCGGTCGCCGGGACGGTTTTCGCGGCCGCCATGCCGCCGGACCACGAATTCATCGAACCGCCGACGGTTACGGTCGACCTTTCCGAGGACGGCGTCGTCAAAATTGACGCCAGCGGCCGCGTCGCCACCAAATTCGCCAAGCTGATCGGTTTTTCCTCCATCGACATCAACGCCTCGGCCGTCGCCGCCCAGTCGGTCCGGCGCCCCGAAATCGCGTTCGTGCTGGATGTTTCGGGATCGATGCGCGCCTTTATGGGTGTCGATCGGCGCATCAACGTTCTGAAACAATCGACGAAAACCCTGATCGACACTGTCAACAAGAACGCGGTCCCGTCGTCGCCGCCAGCTTACGCGATCGTTCCCTTCAACATGAACGTCAATGTCGGCGCCGCGAACACGTCCTTCGTCACGGAGTCGACGCATGCGCTGTTCGCGGGCACAAGCTGGGCGGGCTGCGTTCTCGAACGCGCCGGCGCCGGCGCCAACAGCGATGCTTATAACCAGTTTTCATCGGGGGCCGACGGCAAATGGCACGCCTATATCTGGCCGCCGGAGCCGAATTCCGGCGGCAGCTGCTCCAACAGGTCGGACGGAACGAACAGCGGCTATCTGTCAGTCGTCACCAACCCGATCGGCGTCTACAAGGCGCAGACCGCCGGGCCGAACTATAATTGCGTGCGCCACGCCATCACGCCGCTGGAGGAAGATCCGAGCGCCGTCAAATCGGCGATCGACAAGCTGACCGCTGAATCGAACATGGGCACGATCATCGCGCCCGGCGTCGCCTGGGGGATGCGCGTGCTGTCGGAATCCGAACCCTTCACGCAAGGCGAGCCCGAAAGCAAAAAAGTTCGCAAGATCATCGTCGTCCTCACCGACGGCGAACAGACGACGGAAGCCGAGTACGGCACGCGCCCGACCTGCAACGCGGCGACGAATTCGGTGACGCCCTTCGAATTCGATCCGCAGAATTTCGGCCTCGCCGGGAAGAAACTCACGACCTACGGCGCGAGGGACGAATTTTCCGCTTATGGCTTCATCCGCGATTCGGACCCCTTCGGCTCCAACCCCGCGAGCTGGTCCGACGTCGCCGATGACCTTTACAAGGTCTCCATGGAAGCGTGCGACAACGCGAAAGCCTACGGAACGCTCGGCATCGAAATTTTTTCAATCGCGGTCAGCGCTGACGCCGGCCCCGGCACCAAGACCTATGATCTATTGAAAAACTGCGCCAGCGACGAGGCGCACTTCTTCTACGCCGCCGATTCCAAGGCGCTCGAAACCGCGTTTCAGAAGATCGCGGACGAGATCGTCAGCGTCCACCTTACGAAATAGCGCCGCCGAAATCGCATTTCGAATTCGGCGGCGCCGCGATCAGGCCTTTTGGGCTGCAACCCACTCGTCGACGCGCCGCTCGAGAACGCCGAGCGGCAAGGCGCCGCCGCCGAGCACCGTGTCGTGGAAGCCCTTGATGTCGAACTTTTCGCCCAGCTCGGCTTTGGCTTTCTCGCGCACTTCGAGAATCTTCCGCATGCCGATCTTGTAGGCCGTCGCCTGGCCCGGCCACACAATGTAGCGCTGGACTTCCGAACGGATCGCGCCTTCCGCCGACGGCGAATTGGCGAGGAAATAGTCGACCGCCTGTTGCTCGGTCCAACCCTTGGCGTGAACGCCGCTGTCGATGACGAGACGAATGGCGCGCCAGAGTTCGGCCGAAAGCCGCCCGAAATCGGAATAGGGATCCTCGTAAGCGCCCATCTCTTTCGCCAAAAGCTCGGAATAAAGGCCCCAGCCTTCGCTATAGGCGGTGAACCCCGCCTGCGTTCTGAATTTCGGAACGCCGGTCGCTTCCTGCGCGATTGAAATCTGCATGTGGTGGCCGGGAAGCCCTTCATGATAGGCGACAACCTCAAGCTGGGGCTTGGGCATCGCGCGCATGTCGGAGAGGTGCGCGTAATAAACGCCCGGCCGCGAGCCGTCCGGCGTTCCCTGAAAATAATGCTGCGCGGCGCCCTTCTGTTCGCGGAACGGCTCGACCCGTTTCACGACGAGATCGGCCTTCGGGAGGATGCCGAAATAGTCGGGAAGCTTCGCCTTGATGAAGTCGAGATGCGCGGTCGCGGCGTCGATATACGCCTGACGCCCTTCGTCCGTATCCGGATAAAAGAACTGGTCGTCGTCGCGCATGTAGGTGAAAAATTCCTGCAGCGTTCCCTTGTAGCCGACTTTTTCCTTGATTTTCTCCATCTCGCCGTGAAGGCGCGCGACTTCCGACAGGCCATAGGCATGGACTTCGTCCGGGGTGATGTCCGTCGTCGTCGCGCTGGCGAGGCGCATTTCGTAAAACGCTTTCCCATTGGGGAGCTTGCCGACGCCGGTCGCGATTTTGTCGGCGTTCGCCTTGTCGGCCTCGAACCAGTCGATCAGCGCCTGGTAGGAGGGGCCGAATTTTTCAACCAGCGCGGTTTTCGCGGCGGCCTCAAGTGCGCTAGCTTTCGCCGCGTCGATCTTGCCGGCGTCGAGCAGCGTTTTGATCTCGGTCTTGACGTCGGCGAAGACAGGACTGTCGGGACCCGCCGTGAACGGCGCGCCGGCGATGACGTTCTTCGATTGCGCGATGACGCCTTCATACGCGAAGAGGGGGGGACGGGCGCCGGCGGCGGCGTTGGTCTTCGCCTGCTCGAGAAGCTGGTCGATGCCGCGCGCGACGCCGCCGATCCGGGCGACATAGGCGTCCATGTCCGCCGGCTCGTCGACCTTGTGGAAGACGATCAGGAATTGCGGCAGGAACGCCTGCGGTCCTTGCATCTGCGTGAAGACATACTGGTCGCGGCGGAAGTTCGCCGCCGCTTCGGCGCGATCGAGCTGATAAAGCCAGACGTCATAGGAAGTCTTCGCCTCGGGCGAGAGCTTGTCGTAATCGAACGAGGATTTCATCTCCGCCGCCGCCGCGCGCATCCAGGCGAGCTGCGCGTCCTCGCCCGCTTCCGACAGATCGTCGATCTTGTCGTAGTCCTTCTTGTCGCCGAGGAAGGTGCGCTGGATCGGGGAGAAGTCGAGCTGCTCTTCGAATTTCGCATCGAACCACTGATTGAGCCGGTCCGATTCGGCGGCGATCGCCTCGGCGCCGAGCGCGGCCTCGACTGCGGCGTCGGGCGCCGGCGCGGTCTTCTTGCCGCAGGCGGCGAGCGACACGGAGGCAAGCAAAATGAGCGTCAGATGACGTGTGGTGCGATGGCGCATGAGCCCTGATCCCTTCTTCTTATGGCGGAGGGCGGGGAGGTTATCGGCGTTTTACCGGCGCGGCAATTCGCTCCGGCGCGCCATCGGCTCGCCTGACCTATCGTTTGCGCCGGCCGCGCCCCGCCCTAAAACGCCTCGGCGCTGAGCGTCATCAACGGCTCGGCGCCGGTTTTCAGTTTCGCGAGGTGGGATTTCGTATCGGGGAGCATCCGCGCGAGGAAGAATTT
>MEMM01000167.1:3541-15245 GCA_001767925.1 Alphaproteobacteria bacterium RIFCSPHIGHO2_12_FULL_63_12 | reverse complement strand
CGACCCCGCGCCGGCGTTGTCCGGATTTGAGAAGGCGTTCATCATCAGCCACTGCGTCGCCTCGCCGACATCCGCCTTCGCCGTCGCAAGGCCGTCGAGGAACGGCTTCATCTCCGCTTCGCTCTGATTGTCGGCGATGAACTGATCTATCTCGGCGAAGAATGTCTGCAGCGCGCGGCCGCCGTCTTTCGGGAGCTTGCGGCCGACGAGGTCGAGCGCCTGAATGCCGTTCGCGCCTTCATAGATCATCGCGATCCGCGCGTCGCGCACGAACTGCTCCATGCCCCATTCGCCGATATAGCCGTGGCCGCCCAGCACCTGCTGCGCATTGGTCGCGTGGGCGTAACCCTTGTCGGTCAGATAGCCCTTGAGGACCGGCGTCATCAGGCCGAGATAATCGTCCGCCTTCTGACGTTCGGCCGCGTCCGGCGATTTGTGAAGGAGATCGGCGTGCAGCGCCGACCAGTACATCCACGCGCGCCCGCCTTCGAGCGTCGCTTTTTGTTCGAGCAGCATGCGACGCACGTCCGGATGGACGATGATCGGATCGGCGGCCTTGTCCGGCGCCTTCACGCCCGAAAGCGAGCGGCCCTGTATGCGGTCTTTCGCGTAGGCGGCGCCGTTTTGATAGGCGACTTCCGAAATCGCGAGGCCCTGAAGACCGACGCCGAGGCGCGCCTCGTTCATCATCACGAACATCGCCTTGAGGCCCTTGTGCTCCTCGCCGAGCAGCCAGCCCGTCGCCTCGTCATAATTCATCACGCAAGTCGAGTTGGCGTGAATGCCCATCTTCTCCTCGATCTTGCCGCAGGAAACGCCGTTGCGGGCGCCGAGCGAGCCGTCCTTGTTGATGAGGAATTTCGGCACGATGAAAAGCGAGATGCCCTTGACGCCTTCCGGCGCGCCCTCGATGCGGGCGAGGACGAGGTGGATGATGTTGTCGGTGAGATCGTGTTCGCCGGCGGAGATGAAAATCTTCTGGCCCGAAATCTTGTAGGACCCGTCGCCCTGCGGAACCGCCTTGCTGCGCAAGAGCCCCAGATCAGTGCCGCAATGCGGCTCGGTCAGGTTCATCGTGCCGCCCCAGGCGCCGGAAATCATGTTGGGGAGATAGGCCGCCTTCTGCTCGTCGGTGCCATGCTCATAGATCGCGTCGGCCGCGCCGCGCGCGAGGCCCGGATACATGCCGAAGGCCATATTCGCCGCCGAGACCATTTCGTTGAAGGCGACCGCGAGGATGTAGGGAAGCCCCTGCCCGCCATAGGCCGGATCGAAAGACAGCCCTTGCCAGCCGCCCTCGCGGAACTGCGCATAGGCCGCCTTAAATCCTTTCGGCGTCGATACAGACCCATCGGAATGGCGGGTGCAGCCTTCGTGATCGCCCGACTGATTGATCGGATGCAGGACGTTCGAGGCGAGCTTGCCGCCCTCTTCGAGAATGGCGTCGACGACATCCGGGGAGGCGTCGGCAAAGCCCGGCAGGTTCGAATATTTCGAGATGTCGAGGACGTCATGGAGGATGAACTGCATGTCGCGGAGGGGGGCGTTGTAGACGGTCATGGGGCAATCCTCTTTCCCTGAGGCGTTAATTCCGGGCCTGGCGGCGCGCCGGGGGGCCAGAGGCGTTCTAGCGGCGCCGGGCTTGAAAGGTCACTCTAAAGAATAAGCGCGGCGCGCGCTTCGTAAAGCGCGATCCTCAGCGCCGGCCGCATCCGGTTGTGGAAAGTTTTAACGCCGCATTAACCCTTGGCGTCGTGTCCTAAGGCGTTGGAATCGCCCTTTAACTATTTGCGGTCGCGGCGAAGCACCTTAACCGATCAGGGAAGGTTGCAACCGGACCGCCCGCTCTACGGGGAGCTGACCGTCCGGGCGATAGATCAATTTTGGGGGAGAGCCCCCACGCAATTCTGGTGGTGGACGCCATGAAATCTAACGCCCCCTGGAGCGTTAAAGGCATCGAACGCGACGCCCGCGAAACCGCGAAAGCGGCGGCGCAGCGCGAGGGGATGACTGTCGGCGAATGGCTGAACCAGATCATTTTCAGCGCCGGCGACCCCGACGCCGCCCCGACCGCCGGCGAGATTGACGGACTGAAAGCGCGCGATCTCGCCGCCGCCATCGAGCATCTCTCCAAACGCATCGCGATCGCTGAATCGAAGAGCGCATCGGCGGTCGACAATCTCGCGCGCAGTCTCGGCGGCGCGGTCGAACGGCTGCAGCGGATCGAGCGCGCCGAACCCGCGGGCGACGCCGCCCTCGCCCAGCGCGTGAAGCTGCTCGAAGAAAAATCAACCGACCGCCAGCGCATCGAAGCCCTGCGCGCGCTGGAGCGCGCCGTCGGCCAGATCGCCGTGCAGTTTTCCAACGCGGAAAAATCAACTGTCGCGCGCCTCGACGCGACGGAGCTTCAGTTGCAGACGATCGCCCGCCGCCTCGAAACCGGCGCGAGCAGCGACTCCGTCAGCGCCCGCGCCGTCCGCGACGCAATTGAAGGCATGGCCGAGCGCGTCGCGCGCGCCGAAAAGATCGCCGCGGAAGCCGCGCAGCTGAAAGCCGACGCGAGCGAGTCGGTCGACGCGGACTTCATTCAAAAGACCGGCCTTCGCCTGCGCATTCTCGGCGACGAGATCAAACGCGGCGGCGACCAGATGAGGACGCTGGAATCGACGATTTCCCGTCTCGCGCAACAGATTGACGGCGCGGAAAGACGCAGCGCCGAAGGCGTTCAGAAAGTCGCCGAGACGATCGCCGATCTGAAGACGCAATTCGCCGGCGCGGATGCGACCGATCAGGCCGACGCGCGCGCCGAAATCGAAGCCGCGGTGTCGGAGATCACGCAACGCACCGAAGACCGGATCGAGCATCTGCAACGCTCATTCGACGACATGGTGCGCCGTCTTGAAGCGGCGAGCGGCCGCGGCGGTGAGGCGGCGGCGACGGCCCAACCGCAAGCAAGGCAAACAGCGCCCGTCAGCGCGCAAGCAGCAGCGGCGCCGGCCGACGACATCGACAGCGAGCTTGAAGACGCTTTCGCCGCGCTCGATCTGGAAGACCCGATCCCGACGCCGCGCGAGGTGCGAGCCGCAACCGATCTCCCGCAAGCAGCGGCGGCGACCGCCGCCGACGACAGCGACGATTTCGGATTTGACTCGGACGAGGCCGGCGCCGAAGAGGCGCGCGAGACCGAAGACGTGCTCGCCGAAATTCGCGAAGCCTTCGGCATCGACGCTCCGGACGCGGCGAAAGCCGCGCCCGCCGACGACGATGCGCGCGAAGGCGCTGAACCCGAACTCGCCGATGACGATGACGGGGTCGAGTTCGCCGCCGAATTGCCGCCGATCGCGACGGCGCCGGACGAAAAATCCGCCGCCGGCCCCGATTATCTCAAGGCCGCGCGTCTGGCGGCGAAGGAAGCCGCCGCCAAGGCCGCGCTCGACGACGGCGCCGCCGCGCCGAAAAAGAAACTGACGCCGAAACAGCGCGCCATCCTCGCCGCGCGCATCAAGCGCCGCAAACAGGAAGCCGAAAACGCGCGCGCGGCGGAGACAAGTCTCGTCGCCCCCGTCGCCGAACCGCTCGCGGGCGAGGATGACGTCGACCGCGCCGCCTCGATCAAGGCGCGGATTTCCGGAATCATCGCCAAAATCAAATCCCGCCCGGCGCCGAAAGAAATTGCGCCGGAAAAAGCCGACGACGATCTTGACGCCGCCGCGCCCAAAGGCGCGCCGAGCATTCTCTCCGGCCTCAATGCGGCGGTTGGAAAACTCAAGACGATTCCGAACGCCGGCGGCGTGCTGGGCCTGGTCGCCGCGATCGTGCTCGCCGGCGCCGCGGCGTTTTTCATGTTCAAGGATACGCTCGGCAAAAAGCCGGCGCGCCCTGCCGCGCGCGTTGAAGCGCCGGCGCCCGCCGTCGGAGAGCCGGCGGCCGAAGACCGCATCGCGCCCGCCGCTGCAACTGCGGAGTCACCGCTGGTCCGCCCGCGCGATCTTTATCTTGAGAATATTTCCGCGCTGAAAAACGCGACCAGCGACGAAGAAGCCCGCACGGCCTTGGCCCGCATCGAAGAGGCCGCCTCGCTCGGCCATCCGCCGGCGCAATTGCAGATCGGCGAGCTCTACAAGCTCGGCCAGCTCTATGACCGCGATCTTGGACAGGCGCGCATGTGGTTCGAGCGCGCGGCCAATGGCGGCAATGTGCTCGCCATGCACCGGCTCGGCGTGATGGCCGCACGCGGCGAAGGCGGCCCGGTCGACCCGGCCGCGTCGGTCGCGTGGTTTGAAAAAGCGGCGAGCTTCGGCCTCGTCGACAGCCAGTATAATCTCGGCGCGACCTATCATCCGACGCCGGAAGGCGCCGCCGGCGGCGTTCAGGACCGGGCGAAAGCCTATTTCTGGTATTCGATCGCCGCCAAGAACGGCGATGCGCAGGCCGGCGAAATGGCCGCCGGAATCGGCGCCACGATGCCCGCCGCCGAACGCTCGGCGAAGGACGCCGAAGTCGCCGCCTGGGCGCCGAAATCGCCGGACCCCGCAGCCAACGAACTCGCTCCCGCGGAGTAACGCGCATCATAGCGGCCCGAAGGCGCCATTCGCCGATTTGGCGATAATCAGCCGCCGCTTTGCAGCCGCCGCGATGTTTCGCGGCCGCGCGCCTTCCCCTATCCTGCCCCCGGACGCCGAGACGGGAGGGAGCCGGCGATGACGCCTCAGGAAGAAGAGATGACGCGGCTTGGCCTTCTTGGCCTTGCGCCGTTCGTTTTCGGCGCCGCCGTGATGTGGACCTCGCCGCTGATCGCGCCGCAATGGGCCGCGCTCAACATTCACACGCTCGTCTTGTCCTATGGCGGGATCATCGCCGCCTTTCTCGCCGGCGCCGGCGCGGGGGCCGGACTGAAAAACCGCTCCGCCGCCTCGCTGACCGGCGCCATGGTCGCCGCGCTCGCGGCGTGGTTTGCGATCTGGCCCGGCGGATTTTTGGTCTTTAGCGTTCCAGCCGTGCAGCGCTATATGATCCTGATCGCCGTCTTTGTCTGGATCTTGCTGCGCGATCTGCGCCATACCGGCGATTTTCCGTCATGGTACGGAGCATTGCGCACGCGCCTCACCTTCTGGGCCTGCATCTCGCTCGTGCTCATCATGGCGCGGCTGATCAGCTGGCGGCAGTTCTAACCGGCGGGAAGGCGGAAAGACCGCCGAAGGCCGACCTTTCGTCCGCGGCGGCTGCATTCAGCCTTTGAGCTGCGGCGGCTTGCGGCCTAGATTGACCGGGCGCAGCCCCGGGAGCCTTTCATGAGTTTCGACCTCAAGATTTCAAACGGCCTCGTTTTCGACGGCGACGGCGGCGAACCCATTCGCGCCAATGTCGGGATCAGGGGCGGAAAGATCGCCGAGATCGGCCGCTGCGCGGCGGAGGCCGACCGCCATATCGACGCCGGCGGCGCGATCGTGACGCCTGGCTTCATCGACCTTCACACCCATTATGACGGGCAGATTTCCTGGGACCAGGAAATGCGCCCCTCGGTCAATTTCGGCGTCACCACCGTCCTCATGGGCAATTGCGGCGTCGGCTTCGCCCCTGTGCGCCCCGCTGACCATGATCGCCTGATCCGCCTGATGGAAGGCGTTGAGGATATTCCCGGCACGGCGCTGCATGAAGGGATCAGCTGGGGCTGGGAGAGCTTCGGCGATTACCTGAGCAAGATCGATTCAATGCCGCACACGATCGATTTCGCGGCGATGGCGGTGCACGACCCCATTCGCGTCTACGCGATGGGCGAACGCGCGACATTTCAGGAAGACGCGACCGGGGACGACATCCGTCTGATGCAGGCGATCTTGAAAGACGCGCTCGACGCCGGCGCCGCAGGGTTTTCGATCGGTCGCTCCGACGTGCATCGGACCGCCGACGGCGACTGGACGCCCTCGTCTGAAGCCAGCCGCGAGGAACTCGTCGCGCTCGCGAGCGTCATGAAGGGGCGCAAGAACGGCGTCCTCCAGATCGTCAATGACTTCAATCTCGAACGCGCGGGCGATCAGTTCCCGGCTGAATTCGCACTCGTCGAAGCCTTCGCGCGCGCCGGCGGGCGACCCTGCTCGATTTCGCTGATGCAGCGGGATTTGGCGCCCGAACAGTGGAAGCGCATCCTGAAGGAAACCGAGCGTCTCAACGCCGACGGCGTCGATTTCCGCGTGCAGGTCGCGCCGCGCGGCATCGGCGTCTTCAACGGGCTTCAGTGCACCATGCACCCGTTGATGGCGCAGCCCCTTTATCGCGAGATCAAGGACAAGCCGCTCGCCGAACGGGTCGCCATCATGCGCGATCCGGACTTCAAGCGGCGATGCCTCGCTGATAAGCCGGTGAAGCTCGCCGGGCCCGGCTCGTCGACGCCGCCGATCGTCGACACGCTGATCGCCGGCATCGATTGGGTGGCGAACAAATTCTACCGCCTCGGCGAGACGCCGAATTACGATCAGGGCGAAGCGGGATCGCTAGGGGCCGAGGCGCGCCGCGACGGCGTCTCGACGATGGAAAAGCTCTACGACGTGCTGCTCGAACTTGACGGCAGGCAGCTCATCTATTTCCCGATCTACAATTACACCGACTTCAATTATGAAAATGTCCGGAAGATGCTGACGCACCCCAACGCCATGGTCGGCCTCTCGGACGGCGGCGCGCATGTCGGCACGATCTGCGACGCGTCATTCCCGGCTTATCTTTTGTCCTACTGGACGCGCGACCGCGCCGAGCACCGCATTCCGTTATCGCGCGCGGTGCAGATGCTGACCGCCGACGGCGCCGACTATATGGGGTTGAAAGATCGCGGGCGCCTCAAAGTCGGCCTCAAAGCCGATATCAACGTCATTGATTATGATCGCCTGACTTTGAAGGCGCCGCATATGGTGAAAGACCTTCCCGCCGGCGGGCAAAGATTGCTGCAAGACGCCAAGGGCTTCCGTGCAACCCTCGTCTCCGGGCGGCAGGTCGTGCAGAACGATCAGGTGACGGATGAACGCCCCGGACGGCTGGTGAGGTTTGGTTGAGCGAGGGACCGCAATGGGAAAGTCTAGGGCAAAGACGCGTAAGTTTAATCAAGTGCTCGTTCTGATCGGGCTCGCATTTGTAATTTTGGCGGCGCTGCCGCTCGATCTTACTGACTTGAAGAGGAGCCTCTTGGCGCTAGCAGGTACGATATTCATCGCCATCGCGTACTTCCTCAAACCCGGGCCTGCCGGCAAAATCGATCCCAATGAGTAACCTTTATTCTATGAAACTCCTAACCCGCTCGCTGCGCCCAACGTCCATTTTGAGAGAGGCGCGCCTGCAAAACGCTCCATCGCAAATCGGTGAGGAATTTTTGAAACGCGTATGAACTTCACCTTCCGCACCGTCCCTAACGTCATCTTCGAAGCCGGCGCGTCGTCGAAGCTCGGCGCGCTGGTCGCATCAAGGATGAAGCGGCCGGTCATCGTCACCGACAAGGGGATCATCGCCGCGGGGCTTATCAATGCGGCGCTCCAGAGCCTCAAAGACGCGGGGCTCGATTTCCTTCTCTTCGACGGGATCGAGGCGGACCCGCCGGCGCGCGTTGTCAGAAACTCCGTCGAGATCGCGCGCGCGCACAAGGCCGACGGCGTCATCGGTTTCGGCGGCGGCTCGTCGATGGACACGGCGAAGATCATCGCCGTCTTGCTGAACTCCGCGCAGTCGCTCGAAGAAATTTACGGAACCGGCAATATCAAAGGCGGGCGCAGCGCGCTTGCGCTGCTTCCGACGACATCGGGGACGGGGAGCGAGGTGACCGACATCGCCGTCGTCACCTCCGACGACGACCAGAAGATCGGCATTCTCGGCGACCAGATGTTCGCCGATATCGCGATCCTTGACCCTGAACTGACCTATGGCCTGCCGCGCCACGTCACCGCCGCGACCGGCGTCGACGCCATGGTGCACGCGATTGAGGCTTACACCAATTGCCACAAAAAAAATCCGGTGTCGGATGCGCTCGCCCGCGAGGCTTTGAGGCTGCTCGCGGCGAATATCGTCGAGGCGTGCGAGACGCCGTCGAATAAATCGGCGCGCGCCAATATGCTGCTCGGCGCGATGCTGGCGGGACAGGCGTTCACAAATTCGCCGGTCGGCGCGGTGCACGGCATGGCCTATCCGCTGGGTGCGCTGTTTCACATCCCGCATGGGGCGTCGAACGCGCTGATGCTGGAGCCGGTGCTGCGCTTTAACGCGAGCGCGGCCGCACCTCTTTACGCCGAGCTTGGCGACGTCATCGGCGCCAACGCCACCGGCGGCTTTGCCGAGCGCTGCGATGCCTTTACCGACCGGCTGATGGAGATCGTCGCCGCGACCGGCGTCGAACGGCGGCTTTCAAATCTCGGCATCTCGCACAACGACCTGCCGCGCATGGCGGAGGATGCGATGAAGGCCCAGCGCGTCATGCAGAACAACCCGCGCGACGTGACCTATGAGGATGCGCTGAAGATGTATGGGGAAGTATTGTGAGGTTGTAGGTTGTAAGTGGTAGGTTGTGATCTGCCCGCTGCAACCTACAACCTGCAACCTGCAACCTGCAACCTCTTATGACCCGCACCCTCTACAAACACTTCCTCCCCCTCCAGACGCGCTGGGCGGACAATGACGTCTACGGGCACGTCAACAATGTCGCCTATTACGGCTATTTCGACACCATCGTGAACGAGTATCTGATCGCGTCTGGCGCGCTCGACATTCACAAGGGCGCGGTCATCGGGCTCGTCGTCGAGACAGGGTGCAAATATTTCGCGCCGCTGGAGTTTCCGCAGAAGCTTGAAGGCGCCTTGCGCGTCGCCAAGATCGGCAATTCCTCCGTCAGATATGAACTCGCGATCTTCAAGGCGGGCGAAGAGAAGCCCGCCGCCGAAGGCCATTTCGTTCATGTCTATGTCGACAGCAAGACGCGGCGGCCGGTAAGTTTGCCGGACGCGTTGCGAGCGGCGCTTGAAAGAATTCGAATGTGAATTCCGTCATTCCGGGGCCGCCGCAGGCGGAACCCGGAATCCATGACGCCGGCAAACGAACAATGGATTCCGGGTTCTGCGCTACGCGCAGCCCCGGAATGACATTGTTTTACTCAATCGTCCGCTCCCCGATCGTCGTCCGATGGAGCAGCCGTTCATGCCCCTGATAGCCGCCGGTCGCCATGTGCAGGACCGAGCGATTGTCCCACATCAGAAGCGTGCCGGGCTTCCATTGATGCCGGTATTGAACGGCGTGCTGCGTCTGCCAGCGATAGAGATCGCCGAGCAGCGTCATCCCCTCCTCCGCCTCCATGCCGTCGACGCCGATGATATAGCCGGCGCAACCGAAGAGCGCGGCGCGGCCGGTTTCCGGGTGGATGCGGATGAAGGGGTGAGTCTGTGTCGCCATCGCCTCGTCGGAGGGGCGAATATCCATCGCGCGTTTGGCGTCGTTGACGCCATAGGCGCCGGCGCGCGCATAGCCCGCGCGCGCGGAATGAATGGCGCGCTTTCCCTCGATGCGCGCGCGCAGCTCGGCCGGCATTTTTTCAAGCGCCGTCGCCTGATTGGCGAAGAGGGTGTCGCCGCCGACGGGCGGTATCGTAATGCCATAAAGACAGGTGCCGGCAGGCGGCGTTTCCTGAAAGCTCCAGTCGGTGTGCCAGGCTTCGGCGAAAATCGGTCCCGTTTCGGAAGCGGCGCGCGCCACCGCGATGATGTGCTTGCGTCCCTCGATCGGCGCGATGAACGGGTCGTCGCCGAAGGGGCCGAAACAGAGCGTGAAGCGTTCAAGATCATCGTCGCTCATCTTCTGACCCGGAAAGGCGAGCACGAAATGCGCGAGCCACGCCGCGCGAATGTCGGCGACGGCGCTATCCGATAGCGGCCGGGAAAGATCGACGCCCGTGACGCTGGCGCCGCAGGCTTGGCCGGAAGGGGAGATGTCGAGCGTCATGGCGCGATAATATCATGGCCGTCCCGCGAAATCCCGCGCCAAAATACCGCTCTGCTTGGTTCGAAGCCGGTAATCCGTGCCGTCATTCCGGGGCGCGACGAAGTCGCGAACCCGGAATCCACCTCGCCCTACGGGATTCGCCGCAAAATAGATTCCGGGTTCCGCCGCTTCGCGTCGGCCCCGGAATGACGGGGTTTATCCGGTCGAGAAATGTGCAAACAGGTTTTACAAAATCGCCGCGTTCATATCGACTTTCGCGACGTCATAGCCGCGCTTCAAATCGGCGATATGCTTGCGCATCCATTCGGCGGCGAGATCGCCGTCGCGGGCGGCGAACGCCTCGACGAGGTTTTTCTGGGCGTTCAAAATGCGGTCCTTCGCTTTCGGCGCGCGCGCGATGACCTGACGCAGGCTTTCGCCGATCATCAGATTGAGCGATTGCAGCATCGCCAGCATGACGCGGTTATCGAGGCCCCTGGCGATCGCCTGAAAAAATTCGACCGCGCCGGCGACCGTCGCTTCATGGTCGTTGTCGCGCGCTTCCTTCAGCGCTTCGCCCGCCCTTCGCACCTCGGCGATTTTCTCCTTCGAGAGGCGCTTGGCGGCAAGACGCGCAGCTTCCGGATACATCGTCGCCAGCGCGTCGAAGACTTCGGAAAAGGTCACGCCGCCGAGCGCGAAGCTGCGGCTCGCGGCCGCCGCGATATCGGAGGCGACGGGCCGGCGGATGACGAATTTTTTCGCCGCGCCGCGCACGACAAGGCCGGTCTGTTCAAGCAGGCGCAGCCCCTCGCGCACGGTCGAGCGCGTCACCCCGAACTGCGCGCAAAGCTCCGCCTCCGTCGGCAGATGCGCGCCGTCTTTGAGCGTGCCGTCGCTGATCTTTTCCTCGATCGCGCGATAGACCTTCATATAGGCCGGCGCGCGCTCGATCGTCTGGAACGCCTTCACCGTCACGCGCTCGCCTCGAACAACTGGCGCCCGATCAGCATGCGGCGGATTTCCGAGGTGCCGGCGCCGATTTCATAGAGCTTGGCGTCGCGCAGAATGCGGCCGGCCGGATAGTCGTTGATATAGCCATTGCCGCCGAGCAGCTGGATCGCGTCGAGCGCGACTTGCGTCGCTTTTTCCGCGGCGTAGAGAATGCAGCCCGCCGCGTCCTGGCGCGTCGTCTCCTTGCGGTCGCAGGCGCGCGCCACCGTATAAACATACGCCTTGCAGGCGTTCATCGTCGTGTACATGTCGGCGATTTTTCCCTGCACCAGCTGGAACTCGCCGATCGATTTGCCGAACTGCTTGCGGTCGTGGATATAGGGCATGACGATGTCCATCGATGCCTGCATCAGGCCGAGACACCCGCCGGAGAGCACGGTGCGCTCGTAATCGAGACCGCTCATCAAGATGCGGACGCCATCGCCTTCCGCGCCGATCAGGTTCTCCGCCGGCACCTCGCAATCTTCAAACACCAGCTCGCCGGTGTCGGAGCCGCGCATGCCGAGCTTGTCGAGCTTTTGCGCCGTCGAAAAACCTTTAAAGCCCTTTTCAACGATGAAGGTCGAAATCCCGCGCGAACCTTTTTCCGGAGCCGTCTTGGCGTAGACCGCGATAACGTCCGCGGTCGGACCATTGGTGATCCACATCTTGTTGCCGTTCAGGATATAGCGATCGCCTTTTTTCTCGGCGCGCAGCTTCATTGAGACGACATCCGACCCGGCGCCCGGCTCCGACATCGCGAGCGCGC
>MEMM01000167.1:0-3500 GCA_001767925.1 Alphaproteobacteria bacterium RIFCSPHIGHO2_12_FULL_63_12 | reverse complement strand
GAGATTGGAGTGCGCGCCATAGGAAAGCCCGACCGAGCCGCTCCCTCGCGAGATTTCCTCCATCGCGACGACATGCGCGACATAGCCGAGACCGGCGCCGCCGAATTCCTCATCCGCCGTGACGCCGAGCAGGCCGAGCTCGCCAAGCTCCGGCCAGAGGTCGCGCGGAAACTCGTTCTTCGCGTCGATCTCCGCGGCGCGGGGGCTGAGCCGGTCATCGACCCAGCGCGCGATCATTTCGCGCATTTCCTCGACCTCTTCCGGCAGGCCGAAATTGAGATGCGGAATGTTGCGGGCCATGCGGGTCTCCTTGCCTGGGACGGGCGGGATTAACCGCCCCGAAAGGGGTATTATCACATATTGCTATTGTCGGACAACCGGAATATGAAGGTGAAGACGAGCTTTGCGCCCCCGCTTGCGGGGGAGCTGTCTGCGAAGCGGACTGAGGGGGGCGCTTATTTCCTCAACATCCCCGGCGGCGGTCCCCCTCCGTCGCCTCCGGCGACACCTCCCCCGCAAGCGGGGGAGGAAATAAGGTGCTTGAATGCCTCGCATCCAGTCACAGATCGACACGCAATCCGAAAATTTCGCCGCCAACCGCGCCGCGATGGAAAAACTCGTCGCCGAGCTGAAGGTCAATACGGCGAAAGTCGCCGAAGGCGGCGGCCCGCGTTACGCTGACCGCCACAAGGAGCGCGGCAAGCTTCTGGCGCGCGAGCGGATCGAGCGGTTGGTCGATCCCGGCGCGCCGTTTCTCGAAATCGGCGGTTTCGCCGCGTGGGAGATGTATTCGGGCGACGTCAATGGGGCGGGCGTCGTCACCGGCATTGCGCGCATCGCCGGGGTCGAGTGCATGATCGTCGCCAATGACCCCACCGTAAAGGGCGGCACCTATCACCCGATGACGGTGAAGAAGCATTTACGCGCGCAGGAGATCGCTGCGGAAAACCGCCTTCCTTGCGTCTATCTCGTCGAATCGGGCGGCGCGTTCCTCCCCATGCAGGACGAGGTTTTTCCGGACAAGGACGATTTCGGCCGCATATTCTACAATCAGGCGAATTTGTCGGCGGCGGGCATTCCGCAGATCGCCGTCGTGCATGGAAGCTGCACCGCCGGCGGCGCCTATGTGCCGGCGATGTCAGACGAAGCGATCATCGTTCGCCGTCAGGGGACGATTTTTCTAGGGGGGCCCCCACTCGTCAAAGCCGCGACCGGCGAGATCGTCTCGGCCGAAGATCTCGGCGGCGGCGACGTTCACACGCGCGAATCGGGCGTAGCCGATCACCTCGCCGAGGATGACGATCACGCTTTGGGCCTTGCGCGCCAGATCGTCTCGCGCCTCAACTGGGTGAAACAGGGATCGCTCGTTTGCGTCGATCCTTCCCCGCCCGCTTATGATCCGAAGGAAATTTACGGCGTCGTCGAGCGCGACATCCGAAAGCCCTATGACGCGCGCGAAATCATCGCGCGCATCGTCGACGGCTCCGTCTTCGACGAATTCAAGCCGCTGTTCGGCTCGACACTGGTCACAGGTTTTGCGCATATCCACGGGCAACCCGTTGGCATCCTCGCCAATAACGGCATTCTCTTTTCGCCCAGCGCCCAGAAAGGCGCGCATTTCATCGAGCTGTGCTGTCAGCGCAAAATTCCGCTGGTCTTTTTGCAGAACATCACCGGCTTCATGGTCGGCCGCTCGGCGGAAGCAGGCGGCATCGCCAAGGACGGCGCGAAACTCGTGACTGCGGTGGCGACCGCGCGCGTCCCGAAATTCACCATCGTCGTCGGCGGCTCCTACGGCGCCGGCAATTATGGCATGTGCGGCAGGGCTTATTCCCCGCGCTTCCTTTTCATGTGGCCGAACGCGCGCATCTCCGTCATGGGCGGCGAACAGGCGGCGAGCGTTCTCGCGACTGTGCGCCGCGAAGGGCTTCGCAAGGGCGAAGAATGGAGCGCGGCGGACGAGGAAGACTTCAAGAACAAGATCCGCGCCGATTACGACGCGCAAGGATCGCCCTATTATTCCTCGGCGCGGCTCTGGGACGACGGCATCATCGACCCGGCGCAGACGCGCGACGTGCTGGGGCTTTGCATTTCGGCTAGCCTCAATGCGCCGGTCGAGGCGACGAAGTTCGGCGTTTTCAGGATGTAAGGAAAATGACAGGGAACAAAGACACTAATGGCACGAGCACCGGCCTTGACGGAGTCGGTCGAAGTTTAGTTTCCGCAGTCAAAAAGGAAACTGGATCCGCCGGGCTACTGACTGAGGTGTATCGCGATACGTTCGCACCTGCTCAGCGATTATGGGGGGAAGAAAGGCGCCGAAAGGCGGCGGAGAAGATCGTATCTCGACGTGAGGCCGAGCGTGAAGCGAATTTGCGGCAACACCTTTCGCAAAGCCAATGCGATAAAGAAACAATCGATGTCGGAACGGCGGAAACGGACGAGCTTGTCTTTAAGTGGCTTGATGCGGCCCAGGACATAAACCCAAAAGATCAGGAACTGTCTGCTGTATGGCAGGGGTTACTGATGGAAATACGAGCCGGCAATTCGAAAAGAAATATGCTGATGAAGACAATTAGCGCGCTCGAAGCGGATGAAGCGTCGGTGATTCTGAACTATAGTGAATCGGAATCAAAAAGCATATCCTCTCCAAGGTCAATTCTGATCAAAAAAGATAGTGCAGATTTCATAACAGCCAAGAAGCTAGAACTTAAAGGGCTCCTAAACCGCAAGCCGTTTCTTCAGACACGAATTGGCATGGTGGCTTCTTTTTTGCTGGCAATGCTCATTCTATTATATGCTAGCCTTTTCATGTTTGATGGAATTCTGCTCCCAACCATTTTCGAAAACCAAGCGGACACTTCCGCTGGCCGCGCGCAATTACGCAATCTCATAGTATTGTCATTTATTGGCCTGTCGTCCTTCACCATGCATCCAATTTACAGCAGCGTGCGAAGAGTAGCCGAATACGAAACAACGTGGCTATTCATAGAAATCAAGGCGCTAGGATTAACCCAATTGAAGAAGAATTCCGGAGCACCCACATGACCTACCAGCACCTCACCGTTGAAACGGATGCTCGCGGCGTTGCGCGCGTCACGCTCAACCGCCCGGAAGTGAAGAACGCTTTCAACGAGCAGCTCATCGCCGACATCGCCGCCGCGATGAATGTGCTGTCGAAAGACGCGAGCGCCCGCATCGTCGTCCTTCAGGGCGCGGGCGACGCCTTTTCCGCCGGCGCCGATCTTTCCTGGATGAAGCGCGCGTCGAACTTCACTGCCGAGGAGAACATGGCCGACGCGCGCCGGCTCGCGGCGATGTTGAACGCGATCTACGCCTGCGAGAAACCGGTCGTCGCGCTGGTGCAGGGCGCCTGCATGGGCGGGGGCGCCGGCCTCGCCAGCGCCTGCGACATCGTCATCGCGGCGGAGGACGCGTTCTTTGCGCTTTCCGAAGTGCGGCTCGGCATCATTCCCGCGGTCATTTCGCCTTTCGTCCTG
>MEMM01000166.1 GCA_001767925.1 Alphaproteobacteria bacterium RIFCSPHIGHO2_12_FULL_63_12 | reverse complement strand
GCGGCCGCGGAAGCGAACGCGCCGAAACTGACGCTGCCATTGCTGCTGCTGCATGGCGGCGCTGACGGGCTCACCTCGCCGGAGGGGTCGAAAATCCTCCACGACCGCGCGGCGTCCCGCGACAAGACGCTGAAAATCTATGACGGGTTTTATCACGAAATATTCAACGAGCCCGGCAAGGAAGGCGTGATCGCCGACATGATAGCGTGGCTCGACGCCCATGCGTGACGCAGACATTGCGATCCGCCGCGCCGCGCCGACAGATCTTGCGACGCTGCGCCGTTTCGAACAGGGGATCATCGCCGCCGAACGCCCCTATGATCCGACCATCCGCGACGGCGATGTGCAATATTACGATCTCGCGGCGCTGATCGCGTCGCCTGACGCCTTCGTCGCGATCGCGGAAATTGGCGGCGACGCGATCGGCTGCGGTTTCGCGCGCAAAACGCCGTCGCGCGTTTACGCCAAATCCGCGTTCCACGCCTATATCGGCCTGATGTTCGTGGAGCCCGCGCATCGGGGTAAGAGCGTCAGCGAAGCGATCATCCGGGTGCTGACCGAATGGGCGCGCGACAACGGCCTTTCCGACATCCACCTCGAAGTCTATCCCGATAACGCGTCAGCGGTCCGCGCCTACGAAAAGGCGGGTTTTGCGCCCTATATGATGGAGATGCGGCGGGAGTTGGGGGAGTAGCGAAAGGGAATTTGGGATCGTGTTTCCCGCGCCGCCCATCCCGGCGAACGCCGGGATCCAGAATTTCTTCGCGCCTAGCCGGACGCAGGCAAGTGTTCGCTGTTCCCACTAAACGCCAGATGTCCCCCAAAGATGGATCCCGGCTTTCGCCGGGATGAGCGGGATAAACTGGGCTTGGCGGGTGAGAAACGGAATCATTGCGCCGATGGAAGATACCGAGGTTCTGGCGGATGGGGTGGGATTCGAACCCACGGTGGGCTTGCACCCACGCCGGTTTTCAAGACCGGTGCCTTAAACCACTCGGCCACCCATCCGGAAGCGCGGCGGACCATAGTGAAGCCGGTCCAAATGGCAAGCCGGCGCCCGCCCGGCGGGGCGCTTCGTTAACCTTGTTTTGGTTGCGAAACCGGGCGAAAAATCGCATAGCCTTTCCCATGCGTTCAAAGCCCGTTTTGGCCGCCCTGGCGCGGCGTATTCCTGTTGTTCTCGCCGCCGCGGCGCTGGCCGGCTGTTCGACCCTGAACCTTCCCGACGCGCCCAAGACGGTCGGCGGGCCTGTCGCCAAGCCCCATTACAAAATCGGCGCTCCCTACAAGATCGACGGCCGCTGGTACGTCCCGAAAGTCGACGAGCGCTATGACGAGATCGGCGTCGCCTCCTGGTATGGCGACGCCTTCCACAACAAGCTCACGGCCAATGGCGAGATCTTCGACAAGAAACGGATTTCAGCGGCGCACAAGACCTTGCCGCTGCCGACGCTCGCCGAGGTCGAAAATCTCGAAAACGGCCGCAAGATCGTCGTTCGCGTCAATGATCGCGGACCGTTTGTCGGCGACCGCGTGATCGATCTGTCGCATGCGGCGGCCGATGAGCTTGGCTTTACCGCGAAGGGGCTCGCCCGTGTGCGCGTGCGTTACGCCGGCGAGGCCGATCTGACCGCGCTGGCGGCGTTGCCGGGCGACAAGGCGACAAAGCCCGCGAAATTCGCGGCGAAAAAAGAAGCCGCGCCAATCCTCAACGCTTCGGCGGCGGAGGGCGAAGACCCCATGGCGATTTTGATTGCCGATGCGGTCGGCGCCTCGCCGCGCGATATTCCGGCGCCGGTCGTCGCGACCGCCGTCGCGCCAATTCAGCCGTCGGAAATCTGGGTAGAAATCGCGCGCGTCGATGATCTCGATGCGCTGGAAAAAATGCCGCTCGATCATCCAGATCTCGGCCCCGTATCGGTGCGCGCCGAGCATGGCGGCGGGATGAGCCAGTCGCTGCGGCTTGGTCCTTTCCTCGATGAAGCGGTCGCCGCCTTGTCGCTGACGCGGGCGAAGGCGGCCGGGTTCGGCGCGGCGCGGATCGTGCGCGGGTCGGGCGTTTGACCTTTGGTGATGACAAATGACAGCAACGAGTGAGATTGGCGTAATGATGGGAAAAAATTTTCGGACTCTGGCGGGCGTGATTTTGGCGGGAGCGATCTCGCTCGGGATCGCCGCGGCGGAAGTGACGACGCCGGCGCCTTACGCCGTCATCATGGATTATGAAACCGGCGCCGTCCTTTTTGAAAAGGACGCGGATGCGCCGGTCGGCCCGTCATCGATGAGCAAACTGATGACGGTCGCCATCGTTTTTGAAAAAATAAAGAACGGCGAGTTGAAGCCGACCGACGAATTTTCCGTCTCCGAAAGAGCCTGGCGCGAAAAAGAAGGCTCGTCGATGTGGGTGCGCGTCGACACCAAGATCCCGCTGATCGATTTGCTGCGCGGGATCATCGTCCAGTCCGGCAATGACGCCTGCATCGTCGTCGCGGAAAACATCTCCGGCACCGAAGAAGCCTTCGCCGATTTGATGACCAAAAAAGCGCGCGAATGGGGGCTCAAGAATTCGACTTTCGTGAATTCGACCGGGCTGCCGGACGAACATCAGAAAATGAGCACGCGCGACCTTGCGCTGCTGGCGCGCAAGATCATCAAGGATTTTCCCGAGCAGTATAAGCTGTTCGGCGAAAAGGATTTCACCTGGGAGAAAATCCGCCAGCCGAACCGCAATCCGCTGCTCTACAATTTCAATGGCGCGGACGGGCTCAAGACCGGCCACACGGAAGAAAACGGCTACGGCCTTGTCGGCTCCGCCATCGTCAATGGCGAGCGGCGCATCATCGTCGTCAACGGGCTACCCTCCGACAAGGATCGCGCGGTTGAAAGCGAGCGGCTGATGCGCACGGCGTTCAATGAATTCGCGAGCCGCGCGCTGTACAAAAAAGGCGACGTCGCCGGCGACGCGCTCGTCTTCGGCGGCAAGGACGCGACCGTTCCGCTGGTGACTTTGGAGCCGGTCTCGATGATCCTCCATCGCTCGCAGGCGCAGTCGGTGACCGCGAAAGTCGTCTATGAAGGGCCGGTGGCGGCGCCGATCGCGGAAGGCCAGCAGATCGGTTATCTGCGCGTGGCGACGCAGGCGGGCGACGCGCGGGAGTTTCCGCTCTACGCGGGCAAGGCGGTCAAAGCCATCGGTCCGCTCGGGCGCATCGGCCTCGCGGTCAAGGCGCTGATCGGCGGCGGCTCGCCGGCGCCGGCGGAGGGCGCGGACGCCGCCGCTGCGCAATAGATGGCGGCGACGCGCGGCGGTCTCTTCATCAGTTTTGAAGGCGCGGACGGCGCCGGCAAGTCGAGCCAGATAGCGCGGCTCGCCGACGCTCTTCGCTCATCCGGAAAAACTGTTTGCGTGACGCGCGAGCCGGGCGGATCCATCGGCGCCGAGACCATCAGGAAACTGCTCGTCGAAGGCGCGGCGGAGCGCTGGAGCCCGATGAGCGAAGCGCTGATGATGTATGCGGCGCGCATCGACCATCTTGAGCGCACCATTCGCCCGGCGCTGGCGCGCGGCGAGATTGTCATCACCGATCGCTTCGCCGACTCGACGATGGCGTATCAGGGCATCGCCGGAGCGCTCGGGGAAGACTTCGTCGCGCGCCTTCACGCGCTCGTCGTCGGCGCGGACAATCCGGACCTCACCATCATTCTCGACGCGCCGATCGAAGTCGGTCTGGCGCGCGCCGGCCGTCGCGCGTCCGCTGAGAACCGCTTTGAAAGCAAGGGCGCCGGCTATCAGGAAAAAGTGCGTCAGGCGTTCTTGAAAATCGCCCGCGACAATCCGCAGCGCTGCGTCGTCATCGATGCGACGCCAGCGGAGGAAGTCGTGTTCGAGGCGGTTGCCGCGGCGGTTAAAAAGGCGTCTCTTTCGCACCAATGACCGCCGCCGAAGACATCATTTCCCCCCGCGCGCGCCGGGATTTTCTCGCCCGGCCGGCGATTGAGGCGCAGCTCCTGCAGGCGTTGAACGATGGCGCGCTCGCCAATGGCTGGCTGATCGCCGGGGGCGAGGGGGCAGGGAAGGCGACGCTCGCCTTCCGGCTTGCCCGCGCCCTCCTCTGGCGCGAGCGGCCCGCCGGCGCGCAAACCCTGGACGTGCCTGAAACCGAGCGGGTGTTTTCGCTGGTCGCCTCGGCCGGGCATCCCGATCTCTTCGTCGCCGAGCGCAAGTATGACGAGAAAAAAGAACGGCACGCCACGGAAATCTCTATCGAAGTCATTCGCGAGCTGACGCATTTTCTCAATCATACGGCGTCGATGGGCGGCTGGCGCGTCGCCATCATCGACACCGCCGACGATCTCAATCGCAATTCGGCGAACGCGCTGTTGAAGGCGCTTGAAGAGCCGCCGCCGCGCACGGCGATTTTCGTTCTCTCCGCCGCGCCGGGCCGGCTGCTCGCCACCATCCGTTCGCGCTGCCGGCGTCTCGACCTGCGGCCGCTCGAAGACGAGACGGTCGCCGGGTTCCTGCTGCGCGAAGGCGCCGTCGCCAACGAAGACGAAGCGAACCGCATCGCGCGCGTTGCGGGCGGAAGGCCGGGCTTCGCGCTGTCGCTGGCGCTGGGCGAGGGCCGTGACGCGATCGCAGCCGTCGATGAATTCTGGTCAGCAGCGCATGGCGGCGGCGATGTTTCCGGCGTCGCGCAGCGGCTCGCGGGCAAGGCGGCCGACGGCGTCTGGCCGCATTTTCACGCGATGCTGATCGCGCGGCTGGCGTCGGAGGCGAAATCCGCCGCACTGGCGCGGAATGATAGCGCCGGCGCCATGGCGGCGTTGCGCGAGCGCCTCGATGGTTTGTTCACGCGCGGCGATGCGGTCAATCTCGACCGTATGCAGATCGTGATGGCGGCGGCGAGGGCGATGAACGCCGCGCGCGCGCCGGCGCGCTGAGGCGGCCATGCTGGTCGACAGCCACGTCAATCTCCATCACGAGAAGTTCGCCGGCGATCTCGACCAGATCATCGACAACGCGCACGCGGCGGGCGTCACCGCCATGCTGACGATTTCGGACAAGATCAGTTCAACCGCCGCGATCAAGGAAATTTCATCGCGCCATGATTTCATCTGGCGATCGGTCGGCGCGCATCCTCATTACGCGAGCGACCATCTGGACCTTGCCGCGAAAGACCTGATCTCGCTCGCCGAAGACGATGACGTTGTCGGCGTCGGCGAATGCGGGCTCGATTTTCATTACGGATTTTCGCCGCGCGCCGATCAGGAAAAAGTCTTCGCCGCCCATATCGAGGCCGCGCAGGAAACCGGGCTGCCGCTCATCATCCATACGCGCGAGGCGGACGATCTCATGCTGAAAATGCTGGGGGAGGCGTTCGCCCGGCGGAAGTTCACGCCGTTGCTGCATTGCTATACAAGCGGCCTTAGGCTCGCCGAAGCGGTGATGGAAATGGGCGGCTATATATCCTTTTCGGGCATCATCACCTTCGCCAACGCCGAAGATGTGCGCGCCGTCGCGAGGGCGATGCCGCATGACCGCATCATTGTCGAGACGGATTGCCCTTATCTGGCGCCGGCGCCGCATCGCGGGCGCCGCTGCGAACCGGCGCATGTCGTTCATGTCGCCGAAAAGCTCGGACAAGTTCTGGGCGTGACGCGTGCCGAGATCGATCGTCTGACGACCGCGAATTTTTTCCGGCTGTTTCAGCGAGCTGCGGTCAAGGACGGCGCTCCATGAAAAGCGGCGGACAATTTCGCGCAACAATACTCGGCTGCGGCTCGTCGGGTGGGGTGCCGCGCGTCGGAGGCGAAGACGGACGCGGCGATTGGGGGACGTGCGATCCGAGGGAACCAAAGAACCGGCGCACGCGCTGTTCGCTCCTGATCGAACGGGCGCATCCGACGGATGGATTTGCGCGCCGGTCAGTTACCTCGGCGGCGATTGATACGTCGCCCGATTTCCGGGCGCAGATGCTCGCCAACGCGGTCTCGCATCTCGACGGCGTCGCGCTGACGCACGATCACGCCGATCAGACGCACGGGCTTGATGATTTGCGGGCCTTCGCCATCCGGTCCCGCAAGCGCGTGCCGGTGTGGCTTGACCGGTCGACCGCGGGCGGCGTCGTCGAACGATTTCGCTATTGCTTCGAGCAGGCGGAAGGAAGCTGGTATCCGGCGATCCTTGAAGAGCGGGCGATACCGCCGCTCGGCGCGTCGTTCGAAATTACCGGGCCGGCGGGGCCGATCCCGTTTATTCCGTTTTTGCAAAGTCACGGGCCGGTCAATTCGCTCGGTTTCCGCATCGGCGATCTTGCTTATTCGAGCGACGTCAACGGTCTGCCGCCGGACAGTTTCGACATTCTCGACGGCGTCAAAATCTGGATCGTCGACGCCTTGCAGATCGCGCCGCACGGAACCCACGCCAATCTTGAAATGACGTTACGCTGGATTGAAGCGGTGAAGCCGGAACTCGCGATCCTGACGAACCTTCACATCACCATGGACTACCGGACGCTTATCGGGTCGCTGCCGGCCGGCGTCGAGCCCGCTTATGATGGACTACAGGTCGCGTTCAGCGCGGCCCTATAGCAAAAACGTTAATCGTTTTGCCTGAAACTCGGGGCAGGTGTTGGAGCATCGACATGGCCTCGGGGAACAAGACGACGATCAATCGCAGCCGCTGCAGGGTGCGATTGATCAATTTCAACGATCATATCAACGAGGGCTATGTTTTCCTCGCTTACGGCCAGCGCCTGTCGGATCTGTTGAATGACGACCGCGATTTTCTGCCGTTAGAGACGGAGAGCGGCGAAGTCCGCGTCGTCTCCAAGCGGTCAATTATGGAAGTCGAAGTTCTCGATCCCGCAGCTTCCGGCAAATCGGCCGGCGCATCGAACGAGGTCGTGCAGCTGATGTCCGGAAGCGCCTTTGATATTCTCGGCGTCACGCAGGATTCAGACGATGTCGAGATCCGCTTGCGCTATCTGGCGCTGAAGGACTCGATCAATGTCAGCGTGATTGAAAAAGTTTCCGGCAACCGGGATCTGGCCGCGGCCGCCGCGCAACTGATCAACCGTTACGACGCCGCCTATGACTCGATCGCCAACACCCGAAAGATGGAGGCGATCGGCCTTGCGATGAGAGACGCCCAGCCGAAGCGCCGCCGCTTTGGCGACTAATAATTTGCGACAATATCAATTGTGCGAAAAACGCCTGTGGGCGGGAGCGCGGGGAAAGGCCCCCGCGCGACGCGGCGCATTTACGCCGATTTTGCCGGTAATGACGCCTGCAACCGCCGGCATTGCCGGCGCGCGCGTATTGGACCTCGCTTATTCCGGTTTGCGGAACTTCAGCGTCATGCGATCGGACTCGCCGATCGCTTCCATCTGCGCTTTCAATTCCGGATTCTTCCGGCTGGTGCCGAGCGATGGCGGCAGCCGCCAGACGATGTCCGTCTCGGTCGGCCTGTCCGCCGGGTTGGCGTTGATCTCGCTCGATCCGACGAACTCAAATCCGGCGGCCTCGAAGGCCTTGATGATCTCGGATTGTTTGACATAGCCGTTATCGCCCTCGGCCCATTTGTCGGAATTTGCTTCGGGCGCGCGATGCTGCACGACGCCGACGACACCGCCGGGCTTTAGCATGCTCATCGCGTCGGCGAGCGCCGCCGTCCGAAAGCCGCCTTCCTCCTCGAACCGGTTGAAATGGTGGAACGCGCGCACCATCAAGACGACGTCGACGGTCCCCTTCATTTCCTCAGGCACGGCGCCGTAAGCGACGCCGCCGATTTTCGCGCCGTCCGCCGGCGCCCATTTGTTCGATCCCGCAACCCAGTCTGCCGCCCATGTCGCCTTCTGCGCCAGAAACGCCTCGTCCGCGAAGGCGCCGAAGAGCTTCCACATCTCCGGCGAATAGTCCGCGCCGATCACCTCGCCGTCCGGCCCGAGATAGGAAGCGAGAATGCCGGAATACCAGACCTCCCCCGGCAGCGTATCGACGATGGTCATGCCGGGCGCGGCGCCGAAAAATTCGAGAGTTTCCTTCGGATGGCGCCATTTGTACCGGGCCTGATCTTCAGGCTTTTGCGCCGCCAGCACCGTCTCAATCCGTGCACTGTCGAAAGCCGGCGCTCCCGTCGTGGCGGCGTTATCCGCCGTCGCACACGCCGCAAGCGTTAACGCGGCGACTGGCATGAGAAAAGTTTTCAGCATGGCTCTCCCTCTTTCAGAATTTTCGCCGGGTCCAGGCCCGCCAATTTAACTCGTCCTAATGCAGCGCTTTCACGATCGCTTCGCACATTTTTTTGGCGTCGCCGAACAGCATCATGGTGTTGTCGCGGAAAAACAGCTCGTTTTGTACGCCCGCATATCCGGAAGCCATCGACCTCTTGATGAACAGCACGGTGCGGGCGTTTTCGACGTCGAGGATCGGCATCCCGTAGATGGGCGAGGATTTGTCGGTCTTCGCCGCCGGATTGGTGACGTCGTTGGCGCCGATGACGAACGCGACGTCGGCGGTGCGGAATTCCGCATTGATGTCTTCAAGCTCGAAGACTTCGTCATACGGAACCTGCGCCTCGGCGAGGAGAACGTTCATGTGGCCGGGCATCCGTCCCGCGACCGGGTGAATCGCGTATTTGACCTCGACGCCCGCATGTTTCAGCGCGTCCGCCATCTCTTTAAGCGCGTGCTGCGCCTGCGCGACCGCCATGCCGTAGCCGGGAACGACGATCACCTTGCCGGCGTTCTTCATGATAAAGGCGGCGTCATCCGCCGAGCCTTGCTTGACGGGGCGCGTTTCTTCGCCCGCCGCGCCCGCCGCCGCGTCCTCGCCGCCAAAGCCGCCAAGGATCACGGAGATGAACGAGCGGCCCATCCCCTTGCACATGATGTAGGAAAGAATGGCGCCCGATGAGCCGACAAGCGCGCCGGTGATGATCAGCGCCATGTTCTGCAGCGTGAAGCCGATACCAGCCGCCGCCCAGCCGGAATAGGAATTCAGCATCGAGACGACGACCGGCATGTCGGCGCCGCCGATCGGGATGATCAGCAGGAAACCGAGAATGAACGCGGCGATCGTCAGCGCGGCGAAGACCGTCCAGTGCTGCGATCCAGTCATCTGCATGCCGATCGACAGCACGATGAACAAAGCGAGCGAAAGGTTGATGATATGGCGCGCCGGCAACAGGATCGGCTTGCCGGACATTTTGCCGGCGAGCTTGGCGTAAGCGATGACCGAGCCGGAAAACGTGACGGCGCCGATAGCGACGCCAAGCGACATTTCGAGCGCCGACTGAAGATGAATGTCGCCGGGCTCGCCGACGCCGAACGCCGTCGGCGCCAAAAACGCCGCCCAGGCGATGAACACCGCCGCCATGCCGACGAGGCTGTGAAAGAACGCGACCAGCTCCGGCATTTCGGTCATTTTCACGCGCTGCGCCACGACCGCGCCGATCCCGCCGCCGATGCCGACGCCGCCGAGAATGTAGACCCAGGTCATCAGGCCCTTGTCCTGCAGCAGGAACAAGGTTGTGCCGACGGCGAGCGCCATGCCGATCATGCCGAAGCGATTGCCCTGCCGCGCCGTTTCCGGCGACGACAACCCCCTCAGCGCAAGGATGAACAAAACGCCCGAGGCGACGTAGAGAAGCGGCGGAAGATTGTGCCCCATGGCGTCCTACGCTCCCTTTTTCTTGTACATCGCCAGCATGCGCTGGGTGACGAGAAAGCCCCCGAAAATGTTGACGCTGGCGAGCGTCACCGCGAGAAATCCCGCAACTTTCGAAATGCCGCCCGCCGCCGACGCCGCAAGGTCGGCGCCGACCGCGATCAGCGCGCCGACGATGACGACGGAGGAAATGGCGTTGGTGACCGACATCAGCGGCGTATGCAGCGCCGGCGTCACCGACCACACGACATAGTAGCCGACAAAGATCGCGAGAATGAAAATCGCGAGGAGATAGACGAAATCCGACGGGCCGCCGCCGACCGCCGCCGCCAGAGAGTTGATCTGGTCAATCAGCGATGTCGCCTGATCGCTCGCCGCGGCGAGATTTTGCGCGGAGGCGTCGGCCGAGTCGGCCGCTTGCTTCAGCGCTTGGCTCGCCTGTTCGACATTCTGGATCGCATCGACGGCGGCGTCGGTTGTCGCTTCTTCAGCCATGGGTCGCTCCCTCCCCCGCGATCGGCGCCGGGATGAAATTCGGGTGAATGATCGCGCCGGCGCGCGTCAGCGCGACGCCTTTGATGATGTCGTCATTTTCGTCGACGACGAATTCCTTTTTCTCCTTATCGAAAAAGGCGGCGACGAAGTTGAAGAGGTTCTTCGCGTAGAGGCTTGACGCGTCAGTCGCCAGGCGCCCCGGCACATTTTCAAATCCGATGATGATGACGCCGCCGACATCGATGACTTCGCCGCGACGGGAGAGGGCGACATTGCCCCCCTGCTCCACCGCGAGATCGACGATCACGGAGCCGGGCGCCATCGAGCGCACCATCTCCTCGGTGACGAGGCGCGGCGCCGGGCGGCCCGGAATGAGCGCGGTGGTGACGACGATGTTTTGCTTGGCGATGTGCTTGCCGACGAACTCCGCCTGCCGGCGCTGGAAATCCGCCGACATTTCCTTGGCGTAGCCGCCGGAGGTTTCGGCGCCCTTCATTGCTTCCTCGTCGACGGTGACGAAGGATGCGCCAAGGCTTTCGACCTGTTCTTTCGCGGCCCAGCGCACATCGGTCGCCGAGACGACGCCGCCGAGGCGGCGCGCCGTCGCGATCGCCTGAAGGCCGGCGACGCCGGCGCCCATGATGAACATTTTCGCCGGCGCGATGGTTCCCGCCGCTGTCATCATCATCGGGATCGCCCGCCCGTAATAGGCGGCGGCGTCGATCACCGCCTTGTAGCCCGCGAGGTTCGACTGCGAGGAGAGAACGTCCATCGACTGCGCGCGCGTGATGCGCGGCATCAGGTCCATGGCGAAGAGATCGACGCCCGCGCCCGCGGCGGCCTGCAAAACGTCGCCGTTCGAATGCGGAGATACGATGGCGACGATTTTCTGCCCGCGCTGGAAGCGGTTCATCGAGTCGGCGGCCGGCGCGCGAACGCCGATGATGAGATCGGCGCCCGATATGGTTTCAGCAAGCGTTCCCGAGATCGTCGCGCCCGCCTCGCTGAAGACATGATCGAGATAATTCGCCCCCTCGCCCGCCCCGCGTTCAATCGAAACGCTCGCGCCGAGCGCGGCGAATTTCTTGACGGTTTCCGGCGACGCGGCGACGCGCGATTCTCCGGCCCGCGTTTCCCTCAGGACGGCGATCTTCATGATACCTCCACGCGCGGTTCAGCGCTCAGGTCACATAGGGGAAGTCGCTGCGAAAGAACAACGCCGCAGCATTACGCAAAAATGCGCCGGGGTGCGACTAGTGGTGGGTGAAGAAGGTTTTGACCACCCACCAGGCGAACACATAGACGACGGCGAATGAAATGAACGCAACCGCAATCCCGTTCGCCATGACCAGCTGGGTGAAAAAGATCGCGAGGCCCATGCAGAGCGGCACCCCGACCTCAGTCGAGGCCTTCATGATGCCTTGGTAGCTCTTGCGATGCTCCTCGGCGTCGGCCGTCCGCTGCTTCGCTTCGTCCATCGTCGCCATAAGTGATCTTCTCCGGTCTCAGAATCAGCGCTTTTTCTGGCCGAATTCAGGGAGATGAGCAAGGGGCGGCGCGCCGCGGCAAGTTTTCACCTGGCAACCTTGAGCGAAAGTCCCAACGCCTGGATAACGGAAAGCACGGTCGAAAAGGCGGGATTTCCATCATCCGATAGCGCCTTATAAAGGCTTGCCCTTGTCAGCCCGGCTTCTCTCGCGACTTCCGTCATCCCCTTGGCCCGCGCCACAACGCCCAACGCGTGCGAAATCAGCGCGGGATCGTTTTCCGCGAACACCGCCTCGAGATAAGCGGCGATCTCCTCTCGGGTTTCGAGATGCTCGGCGGTGTCGAATCGTCTCGTCGGAATTGCCATGGCGGACACCTATAATTCCTTCGCCAGGTCGATTGCCTTCTTGATATCGCGCGCCTGACTGTCTTTGTCGCCGCCCGCCAGCAATACAACCACCGTCTCTCCTTGCCGCACAAAATAGACCCGATAGCCGGGGCCGTAATGGATGCGCATTTCCATGACGCCCTCACCCACCGATCTGCAGTCCCCGGCATTGCCAATCGACAGCCGATCAATGCGCGTTAGAACGCGCGCCTTCGCCGTGAAGTCACGAAGGCCCTTCAGCCACTCGTCGAAGGCTGACGTCGATCTGACCTCAATCGACACGATTGTATCCTATAGGAAACAATAATTCAAGAGCTAATTCCCGACCCTCACCGGCCAGCAGTTCAGGAGCGTCCGAAGGGTCGAAATAAAGGCGATCGGCTGCTCCATCATCAGATGATGGTGGACGGTCGGCATGACCACGAAGGGCGAGCGGCCCTTGGTCTGCGCCCGAAGGTGCTCAAATCCGTCGCCCGTCGCGAAGGCCGATTTTTCGCCATAGAGAAAGGCGAGCGGGCACCGCGCCGCGAGGAACAGATCGCGATCGTAGTGGATTTCGAAGTTGCGTCCATGCGCCGGGTCGAATTTCCATGTCCACCCGGCGCCGCCCTCGGGCTTTGGCGCTTTCTGGACGCCCGTGCGCGCGATGTGATCGACCAGATAGAGTTCCGAGGACGGCTGGTTTGGCAAAAACCGGAAACGCGAGATCGGCTCCCCGATCGTGTCATAGACCCGGTTCGGCCTGACCGGGCTCCCGGCGTCCTGCTTTTTCAGGATGGTGTAGCCCTCGTCGGGGTCGGGTTTGCCGATCGGGCTGTCGATGACGACCGCCCCCAAAAGGCGTTCGCCCTGCCGCTCGACCGCGGCGAGCGTCACCCAGCCGCCGAACGAGTGGCCGACGACGATCGGGCGGCCGCCGTCGCCGGCGCCAGAGGCGCCGATGACCGCGAACAGATCGTCGATCGACAAATTGACAGAATAAGTCGGC
>MEMM01000165.1:11931-20926 GCA_001767925.1 Alphaproteobacteria bacterium RIFCSPHIGHO2_12_FULL_63_12 | reverse complement strand
TCGCGCCCAAGCGGGGGGCTCGGCCCCTTCGCCGGGAGGCTTCACGCGGATGTCATAGCCGTGTCTTGGCTTGTAGGAGTAACCCATGGGCCGATTATGGTGCGCCACCACGATTGATACAATCTTGACAGGCGGCGCAGACCGGGCGAGGCGCATCAAATATTGTGATTGACAGGTTAGATTCGATGAAAATCGCCGAAAAGATTGAGAAAAGTCTCAGGGCGGCGTTTGCCCCTGAAATACTCGAAGTGAAGGACGAATCGCACCTCCATGCCGGTCATGCCGGGGCGCGCGCGGGCGGCGAGTCGCATTTTCGCCTGTTGATTGTTGCTTCCCGATTTGAGGGCCTGTCGAGGGTTGCGCGCCAGCGCGCCGTTAACGATATTCTCCGCGACGAGCTGAAAGATCGGATCCATGCTTTGGCGATGCGAACCTTGACGCCGGACGAGCATAACAAAGATGGGCGCTGACGCGCCGATGCGGCGGGCGGGGTATTAGATGGCAAACGCCGATCAGGCTAGCGGAGCATAGCGGGTGGATATCCTGTCATCGCCGGCGACGCTCGCCCTGATCTGCGTCAACGTCATTATCAGCATTTACGCCTTTTACATTGACCGGACGTTCATCAACCAGTTCGCGTTTCAGGTTCACGCTGTCCGCGATCAGAAACAGCATTACCGGATTTTGACGTCGAGCTTCCTGCACGCGAATCTGGCGCATCTCCTTCTCAACATGATGACGCTGTTCTTCTTCGGTCCGGAAATCGAGCGCATTCTCGGAAAGCTTGGATTCCTCGTCGTTTATTTCGGGGCGATCGTCGCCAGCGGATTCGTGTCCTTGAAGGTCAACCGCGACAACCCCTCTTACTCGTCGATCGGCGCGTCCGACGCGGTGTCGGGCGTCGTGCTGTCGTTTTGCTGTTTTCACCCGTTCCAGCCGCTCTACCTCATGTTCATCCCGATCCCGATCCCGGCGATCGTTTACGGCGTCCTTTTCATGGCGATTTCCGCGCAGCTGATGGAGCGGTCGAACCGCGTCATCGCCCATGAAGGCCATTTGGGCGGCGCGCTGGCGGGCGTTGCCCTGACGATTTTGATGCGCCCCGAGGTCGTGACGCGCTTCTTCGGTTGACGAAGCGCGATCCATCCTTTCGACTTTTCTCCCGACCGACAGGCAGGCCCCCGCCTGAAGGTTTTGCGCCGGCCTGCCGGGGTGGTATTCTCCGTTTGGGGCGTAGAGGAGGAATAGACCATGCGGCGATTTCTGATCGGGTTTTCACTTGCGGCGCTAGCGGCCTGCGCGACGGCGGTCGGTACTTCCTACGCCCCCGCCGATTCAAAAGGCTACGGCTACACCGAGACCCGGATTGAGGCGGATCGCTATCGCATCGTTTTTGCGGGCGACGGCGCGACGCCGCCGAGCGTCGTTGACGACTACGCCCTGTTGCGGGCCGCCGAACTCGCGGTCGAAAACGGCTATGACTGGTTCCGCATCGTCGGTCGCAGCATGGACGAAAGCGAAAAAGGCGGCGTCGGCATCGGCGCGGGATTTGGCGGCGGCGGGCGCAATGTGGGCGTCGGCGTCGGCGGCAATCTCGGAAATGTCGGCGCGAAGAAATTTTACACCTCGAAACTCGAAGTGCTGTTCGGCAAGGGCGAAAAACCGGCCGATGACGCGGGCGGCGAAATCTACGACGCGCGATCGGTGATTGAAACGATCCGTGCGCGGATGCCGTCGGCGGACAAGGAACAGTGATCTGGGACGAACTTCGGCGGGTCGTCACGCAAAACGACTCGAACGGACGCTCGTCGGTGGCGATCGACTCGTCGCCGGCGCGCCTGCTTGCGGCCGACGAGGGCGGCCTCGCCGAAATCTGGACCGCATCGCTGGACGCGCGATTGCTCGCGGGCGAGGATGCGCTCGCAGGCGATGATGTGCGCCTCGAACCGGAGCCGGGAGCGGTCAAGGTTCGCTGGTTTACTGTGCCGGTTGAAGATGCGGCCGCCACGCCGCAAGAGCGCGAGGCGAAAGCAGCCTTCGGGTTCGCCGCCTGCGGCGCCTCCGAGGCGCGGGTCGATACTTCCCGCCACCCGATGATGCATCAGACGCCAACGCTGGACGTGATCGTTCTGGTGAAAGGAGAGGTCGATCTCCTGCTCGACGACGGCGAGGCGAAGTCATTGAAGCCGGGCGATGTCGTCATCCAGCGCGCCACGAACCACGCCTGGGTCAATCGCGGGACCGAGACGGCGGTGCTGGTGGCGACTCTGATAAACGTCGATGGAAACAGAAAATGACCGACCAGAATCTCGCCGCCGCCTTCAATGATATGAATGCGCCTTTCGCTAAAATGATCGGCGTAAAGATGACGCTCGTGACGAAAGAGCGCCTGGAGGCGGAGCTGCTGGTCACGCCAGATCATTGCACCGTCCCGGCGACCATGCATGGCGGCGCGATGATGGCGTTCGCCGACAATATGGGCGGCTGCGGCGCATTCCTCAACATGCCGGAAGGCATGATGACGACGACGGTTGAGAGCAAAACGAACTTCCTGCGCCCGGTGCCGGTCGGCCAGAAAGCATTTGCGGTGACGGAGCCTGTCCACATCGGAAAATCACTGCAAGTCTGGAAGACCGAGATCCGCCGCGAGGACGGCAAGGTCGCCGCCATCGTCACCCAGACGCAGATGATCCTCGCGATGCGCGGATAGCAGCGAGCCTGAGGAACTCCTCAACCCGAAGATCTTCCGCGCGGCGTGTCGGGTCGATATCTGCGGAAGAAAGAAAGACTTCCGCGTGATCGCCCCAGAGCGACTTCATCGAGGACCGCAGCATTTTACGGCGTTGGCCGAACGCTGCTTGAGTCGCCGCTTCGAGCGCGCGAAAGTCGGCGAGCGGCTGCGCCGTCGGCTGAAAGAGAACGACGCTCGAGGCGACCTTCGGGGGCGGCGTAAAGGCGCTGGCTGGAAGGTTGAAGGCCCGCGACGGCCGCGACGCGGCCTGCGCGATGACGGATAGGCGCCCATAGGTCTTTGATCCCGGCGCCGCGAGAATTCTGTCGGCGACTTCTTTCTGGAACATCAGCGCCATCGTCGACCACAGCGGCGGCCCGCCCGAATGCGCGCCGCGCAGCCACTTGATCAAAAGTTCGGTCGAAATGTTGTAAGGAAGATTGGCGACGATCTTCATCGCGCGGCCGCCCGCGAGCGCGCGCTCGTCGGCTTCGAGTGCGTCGTCCGAAACGATCGTCAGCCGGTCTGGAAAGGCGTCGGACAGCTCCTGAAGCGCGGGGAGAAAGCGGGCGTCGCGCTCGATCGCAATGATCTCGGCGCCGGTTTCGAGAAGCGCGCGCGTCAGCCCGCCCGGACCAGGCCCGATTTCGACAACGAGGTCGCCGGGTGCGACTTCCGCCGCGCGCGCGATTTTCCGCGTGATATTGAGATCAAGCAGGAAATGCTGGCCGAGCGCTTTCTTCGCGCCGAGATCGTGGCGGGCGATGATGTCGCGCAGCGGCGGCAGGTCGTCGGTCATGCGGCGCGGCGTCGCGCCGTCGCCATCGACGCGGCGAGGCGGATCGCGGCGATGAGGCTCGCCGGATTGGCGCGGCCCTTGCCGGCGATGTCGAGCGCCGTGCCGTGATCGGGCGACGTGCGTATGATTGGCAGGCCGAGGGTCACGTTGACGGCGTCATGGAACGCAAGCGTCTTCGCCGGGATCAGCGCCTGATCGTGCAACATGCAAAGCGCGGCGTCGTAACGTGCGCGCGCTTCATCGTGAAACATCGTGTCGGCGGGAAGGGGGCCAGAGACGAGCGCTCCCCACTGATCGCGCAGCCGCGTCACCGCCGGCGCGATGACGTCGCGGTCTTCAAGGCCGATGGAGCCGCCTTCGCCGGCGTGCGGGTTCAGCCCGGAAATCGCAAGGCGCGGCGCGGCGACGCTGAAATCTTGCTTGAGCGCCTCAATGACGATCAACGCCTTGTCGACGATCAAGTCGCTGGTCAGCGCGCGCGCCGCATCGACGACCGAAAGATGAATGGTCAGCGGCACGGTGCGAAGGGAGGGTCCCGCGATCATCATCACGGCGCCGCGACGGCGTCCCTTCGGCATCGGCGCGGTTGCGGTCAACGCTTCCAGAAATTCGGTATGACCGGGATGTTTGAACCCGGCGGCGATGAGGCTCGCCTTCTGGATCGGATTGGTGACCACCGCCGATGCTTCGCCCGAAAGTGCGTATTCGACCGCCTTTTCAATCGACGCGATGACCGCCGGCGCCGAAGCCGGATCGGCGACGCCGACATTCGCCTTCGCCGGGATGCCGATATCGAGAACGGGGAGGGCGTCTTTGAAATGCTGGAGCGTTTGCGCGGGTGATTGAATGGCCGCGATCTTTCCGCCGCGCGCGGCGAAAATTTTTGCATCGCCGATAACAAAGAATTCGGGGCCGCCCGCGCGTAACGCCGCATGCGCCGTGAAGGCGAGTTCCGGCCCGACTCCCCCGGGCTCGCCCATCGTCAGCGCAAGCGGAGGGCCCGGCCGGTCCGGCATTGTTCCCGCCTAGCCGCTGTTGGCGGCGGATTGCCGACCCTCAGCCGCGTTCGGCGCCGATTTCAGCCGGATGTCGACCGTCGATTTGCGTTCAACATCGCGCAGATATTGCTGGGCGATGCGCTCAAGCTGGCGGCTATATAGCCGATCTTCAATCGCGTCGCGCGACGGGATGCCGAGGCCTTCATCGACTTCGCAGGCGTATAAGATGAATAGCGAATCGTCCGCCTCGATAATTTCGCTAAGATCTCCCCGCGACAGGTTTTCGAGCGCCGGACGAAAACGCTCATCAACTGACGAAAGCGTCGCGTTTTCGACGACCGCGACATCGACACCGGCGCCAAGATCGGCGCGGAGCGTTCTTCCGCCGACGCAGGCCTCGGCCGTTTTCAACTTTTCAAGGGACGCGCGTCCCGCGGCTCGCCCGGTCGACAACGGCGTGGACGCAAAAGCGAAGGTCCAAGTTTTCTCGCCTTGCTTCACCGCTTCGCGCCTGTCGCGAATTGCAAGGATCATGAAAGCATTATCGGAAAGGATCGGATTGGTGACCGCGCCAACCGGCAATTCGCGAACCGCGGTGTCGAGATCCTCGGGAAGTTCGCCAGCGCGCATCCAGCCCATATCGCCGCCGCTCGCCGCCGTTGTGCAGGCGGAAAATTGTTGGGCGATGACCGCGAACGGAACCCCTTTGCGCATTTGTTCAAGCAGCTGCATGCCGCCTTCGTAATAGGCTTGCACTTGATCAGGCGACGGCACCGGAATGCAGATTTCCGAAATGAGGATTTGTTCCTGCGTCGCATCAGCGCGCAGACGTTCCAATGTTGAATTGATCTCATCTTCGTCGACGCGAACGCGTTTGCCATAACGCCCTTGAACCAGTCTCGGCCAGACAATGCTGGCGGCGATCTGGGATTTCAGGGTTTCGGGGGAAACGCCTTCCTGTTTCAACACATCTGAAAATTGCTCCGCGGACAGCCCGGTCCGTTGAGCCATCTGGTTCAATTCGCCCTGGATTTCGTCATTGTCTGGGGTGAGGTCGAAGTTTTTGGATTCCTGGATCTTGAGTTGTTCCTCGACAAGATCCTTGAGCGCCTGTCGCTGGAGTTGGGGCAACATTTGCGGCGTTATTCGCCCACCAGAAGTGGCTAGCATCAACCGCATTCTCTGCTGGACATCAAAAGTCGTGATAACGGTATCATTGACGATCGCCGCTACCGCGTTAGCGGGCCCCGTATAGGCGGCGGGGATGCCTTCCCGGTTTTCGGGAGGATTTTGCGCCGCCGCCAGCGAGAAAAGCGCGGCGCAGGCCGACAGCCCGATGGCGGACGATCGGAGGCGGGAATAGGCGATTTTTTTAGCGACCACTCGACATTGCTCCAAAATCCGTCCGGCGTTGCGCCCGCAGCGCTGGATTGGCCTCGCCGCCAGACTGGCCGGGAAAATAGACGAAATTGGGGTCGGCGCAACCGAGCCCTACGCCGCGCCGGCTCAATCAACCAGGGACCGCAGCGTAAAGCGGACCAAAAAGGCGTTATCGGGCTCAAGACCTTGGTCCTGAGTGCGATCCCGCCGGTAGGTCAGTTCGATCAGTGAGCACTCGTCCTGATAGCCGAGAATGAAATCCTGCCGGATGGTGCCGTCGCGCGGAACGCGGGAGCCGAAGGTCGGCGAGGTCGGATCCTGATCGAGAATTGTCCCGGGATTGAGGTTTTCGCGCCAGCCCGCGCCGACATACCAGTTCTTGGTGACTTCGAAATTCAGGCGGGCGTTGACTTCCTCCCGGAGGCGCTGGGCGCCTGTCGAGATTTCGTCATCGAGACGGACATAGCTCGCATTTCCGCGAAACTTCCAGATATTCAAGTAGGCCATTGATTCGGCGCGCTTAATCTCGCCGCCATCATTATCGATCCGAAACCGGTTTTCGACGCCGATGATGTTCTTGTAGCGGATATTCAACGCGCCGACATAATCGGAATTGGTGTCGCCGAGGCCGGTCGCCGCATCGAATGCGTTCGACTGCTGGAGCCGGAATTGCTGGCCGATCTCGCCATCGATGGTGATGCCGTTATCGAGTGCGGCGGACGCGGCGATGCCGATATTCATCCGCTGCCCGTCCTCGAAGGCGTCGTAGCCGATCGATTTATTGTAATCGAACAGCCCCGCGTAATCGAATTCGACCGTCTGCGAGTCTTCGTTAATGATGTCGGCGCCGTTGCGATGGGCGGGGCTGGCGACGAGCTGGACGCGCGGTTCGATAAACAGCCGCGCGCCGTCGGTCCGCTTGGTCAGCGGATAAGACCACTCAAGACCGGCCGACGGCGCAAAGCGTGCGTCAATCCGATTATCGTCCGCGACGCCCTGCCGGTTTTCGGTTCCTTCGTTGAGGTCCTCATAGCGAAAGATATCGCCGCGCAATTCGGCAAATGCGTTGAAGCGGTGGCCGCCCGGCGTGATGTGCTCGCGTTCCCAAAGGGCGCTCGCTGTCAGCCGGCGCGTGTCGACGCCGCCGGTCCGTTGCAGCGAGGCGAAATTGATATTGAGCGCGGCGTCGCCGCCGATCGTAGGGGGGGCGAACTTGTGCCGGAAATTGATCGTCGGCAGCACATAGGGCGTCTGACTGGCGATTTCCGGCCCGAGCTGAACGAGCGGGTCTTCGGAACTTGCAATCGAGCTGCAATCGCGCGGCTGGCCGGAGCCGGGGATCAGCGTTCGCCGCTCGCCGGTAGACAAGTCGCACAGAACGACTGTGCGCAATTCCTGGAAGGTGTAGCTGTCGACGCGCAATTCCGTGTTCTCGTCGCCCCAGCGAAGATAGGTGTTCGACCGCAGCCGGTTGGTCAGCGAGGTGTCGAGTTCCTTGCGCAGATCGCCGCGCCGCTGGACGTCATAGCGGCGCAAATAGGTGTCGTCCGAAACGCGTTCGACATCATAGCCAAGCCTCAGCTTGTCGCCGAAATCGCGGTGTCCCTTTGCGAAGACGTGCCAGCGTTTTCCCGGCACATCGACATCGGTTGGGTCGGGCGTGAAATTGATAAATCCGCCCTGCATGACGTGATAGCCGCTATCGTCCCGGCGCCGGTACTCGCCTTGCCACAATACCCCGTCGTTTGACGTGTATTTCGGGTAAAATGTCGCGTCCTGATGATTGGAGATCGCGAGGTAATAGGGAAGTTCGAAATTGAAGCCGAGACGCGACGACGCGCCGATCAGGGGCGTCAGGAATCCTGACTGACGCTCGACGGACGGGTCAGGCGCCTGAAGGAACGGCGCGTAAAGAATCGGCACGCCCTTCAGCTCGAGGAAGGCGTGGTGAAATCGTACGACTTTTCGTTCTTCGTCGCGCGTCACTCGCAACGCCTTGACGCGCCATGTCGGCGTCTTTCCCTCGCCACTTTGGTCACAGACGCTGCAAGCGGTGTAAACCGCATTGCGAAGCTTGGTGCGGGCGCCTTGTTCGCGCACCGCCGTCTCCGCGGCGATGCGCGCGTTTTCTTCCAGCAGCGCGCTGAAATTTTCAGCGATGCCGTCGCGCAGATCGCCGGTCAGTTCGACCCGGCCGGCAAAGACGGTTTCAAGCGTCTTATCGGTGATCGATACATTGCCCTCGGCGATCACGATGTCGGTCGCGGGATCGTAGCTCAGCCGGTCGGCGCGCAGATATCGCTCGCCGAAATAGGCCCGGACATTGCCTTCGGCGACGATCGGATCGCTTTCCTGTTTCCGGGTGACGGATTCCGCTTCAAAGAGGATGGTCTCGCGTTCCGCCCCGGCGTCGGCTCCAGCCTCGTCGATCGTCGCAGGGAGCGCCGCTAAGCCCGTCCGCTCGCCGACGGCGGTCGGCTCATCCGGCGCGGCCGCCGCGATCGTAACGCCGCCGGCGCTGACGAGCGCCGAGGTCGCCAGCAGGCGCGCGATCAAACTGGACCGGAACAAGAGACCTCCACCGGAGCGGTCAAAAAAACGCAGACTCTACGCATGGTTAGCTGAGCCGTTTGGCGAGGTCCACGGGGGAGCGGGCAAAATGGATCGCGGCCGCCGTTTTTCAGCTTTCCTCGTGGCGCATCAGGAAGGCGAGCGCGAAAATGACGGCGATGATCGCCGGCGCCCAGGCCGCCAACGCCTCCGGCGCGACGCCTGATTCGCCGAGCGCGGTCGATATTTCCGAAAGGACATAGAGCAGGAAACCGGCGCCGACCGCCGCCAGGATCGGGCGATAGGCGGTCCCGGATCGAACCGGACCCATCGAAAACATCGCCGCGATCAGCACCATCGCCGTCAGCTTCAGGGGCGTCGAACACAATTCATGGAATCGGATATTGTATTGTACCGTCGACAGTCCCGCCGCTTCCGCCAGCATCATGAATTTCGGGAGGTCCCAGATCGACATCGATTGCGGCGAGGGGACGTTTTCCTGGAAATCCTTGAGCGTCAGCCGGGTCGGAACGGAAT
>MEMM01000165.1:0-11909 GCA_001767925.1 Alphaproteobacteria bacterium RIFCSPHIGHO2_12_FULL_63_12 | reverse complement strand
GCCCGCGGGGCGTCGATCCGCTCTTCGAAGGCGCCGGCCGGCGACAGGCGCCAGACCGTGACGTCGATCAGCGCGCCATTGAGCGCGTCGAACCCCCCGGCGTTGATGATGAGGAGTTCAGTCGCATCCCGTTGCCGCAGCCAGATGCCGTCGCCGAACACCCTGACAAGACTGGCCGTCTGGCCGCGGCTTTCGAGCTTCATTTTATCCGCGAACGCCATCATCCGGGTCGACATCGGATCAATCGCAATGATGAGGGCGATCCCCGTGATTGCCGCGACAAAGGCGGCGGGACCGATCAGGCGCCAGATCGAAAGACCCGCGGATCGCATGACGGCGAGTTCCGACCGCCGATTGAGCTGGGTGAACATCCACATTGCGCCGAAGAGAAACACGAACGGCGCAAGCGCCTGCGTCATCGCTGGGGTTCGCAGCAAGGTCGCCTGCAGCGCAAATCCAAAATTCTTGCCGACCTTTGACGCAAAACTCAGATTGTCGAGCAGGTCGACCAGCATGACCATGCTGGCGAGCGCCGCAAAGAGCGCGAAAACAGCGGACGCCGTTCGTTCGACGATATACCGAAAAAGCGTCGCCGGCGGCATCTAGTCGTCCTTTCGCGCGGAGGTTCGGGGCGAGTCGCGGCGGCCGCCTTTTGGAAACGCGCCAGTGATGAGGGTCCCCGAAATAAGGATCGCGGCGACAGGCACGGCGTAGACGATCCAGTAGCGGCCGAGTTCTGACGCTTCACCTTGCAAAATATACCCGGCGACCCGCAAGCCGCCGACCGTAGCGCACGCCGCCGCAATCCGGATCGCGTAGCCGCGCCGGTCGTACGGGCCGCCGATCAGCGCATAGATCGCGATCAGGACATAGGCAAAGGCGTAAAGCGGCGCCGCGAGACGCCCATGACCTTCGCCGACAAGACGTTTAGCATTTTCACGATCATACGCCTTGGTGATATCGGGGTGGAACAGTTCGCTGAGATATCGTTCGGTCATTTCCAGTTGCAGATCGCCGCCGCCGCGGTCGAACTGGCCGAGATTTATCGCGGTGTGGTTAAAGAACACCAGATCGACCTCGCCGGATTTGCCGTTGAAGCGCTGGATGTTGCCGTTTGAAAGATAAAGCACGGGACCGATGCCGGTTTCCTTCAGCAGGGCTTTTTCCGCCATGTAAGTCTCGGCGCGTTGTCCGTTCCGGTAATCGTGGACAAGCAAACCGAAAAACTGGCCGTTCTGGCCGATGCTGTCGACATAGACCGTGAAGCCGTCCTTTATGGTGATGAATTCGCCGCTGCGAATAATAGCGGAGGCGAAATCGGCGCGGATATCGGCGATCTCGCGTTTCAGCAGCCGGTAGGTGCGCGGCATCAGATCGACATTGATCCAGAGCGTCGCGGCGGCGCCGATCAAAGTCACCAGTAAAATCGGGCGGGCGATTTCGGCGCGGCTGACGCCGGCGGCGAACATCACGGCGATCTCGCTGTCCGAATGCAACTTCTGCAAGGCGAAGACGGCGGCCGCGAACAGGCCGAAGGGAATGATCACCGCAAGCAGGCTCGGGATGATCAGCAACGTCAGCCAGCCGAACATGGTCAGCGTCTGACCGTGCTCCACGATGATGTCGATGCGTTGAAGGCTCTGGGTCAGCCAGACGATGGCGGTGACGGTGACTGTCGCGAACAGGAACGGCGTCCACATCTGGCGCAGGATATAGAGATCGAGACTTTTCAACGCGGGGTCCGTTCAAATGCGGGGTCGCCGTCACGTCGCTTTTAGGGAGGTTCGGGCGGGAGGTCGATTCCGGGCCTTCGGGGCGACTGTTGCCACCTCCGGGGAGAGGGCTTAGGTAATGCCGCCAAATCAACCCATTCCCCCGATGTCATCTCAGCCCCCGATGAGGTTTCAATGAAAATAGCGTTTTCAAAAGCTGCCGCGCCCGCCGGCATGGCGCTGATCGTTCCGGCGTTCGAAGACGGCGCGCCGTCGGCGGCGCAGGCCGCGCTCGAGGCGGCGACATCGGGCGCGCTCGGCAAGGCGTTGAAGGCGGCGAATTTCACCGGCAAGAAAGCGCAGGCGCTGGAGTTGATCGGTCTTCAAGGAGCCGAGGAAACAAGGATCATCATGATCGGCGCCGGCAAGCGCGCGGATTTTACAGCGCTTGACGCCGAAAGCGTCGGCGGCGCTGGCGTCGCGCCGCTGTTGCGGACTCAGGAGAAATCGGCAGTCGTTCTCGCGGACGGATTTTCGACGGAAAAAGTCGGCGCGGGCGAAGCGGCGGCGCGGATCGCCTTCGGCGCGAGGTTGCGGTCCTATCGCTTCGACAAATACCGCACGCGCCTTGAGAAGGATCAAAAGCCGGCGCTTGAAAAACTGACGATCAATACGCCCGCCGCGGACGCCAAGACGAAGTTCGCAGCGCTCGACAAAATCGCCGACGGCGTCGTGCTGACGCGCGATCTCGTGTCCGAGCCGCCGAACGTGCTTTATCCGGAAAGCTTCGCCGCGCGCTGCAAGGAGCTTGAGGCGCTCGGCCTGAAGGTCACCGTCCTCGGCGCCAAGGAAATGCAAAAGCTCGGCATGGGCATGCTGCTCGGCGTCGGGCAGGGGTCGGCGCGCGAATCGAAACTCGTCGCCATGGAATGGATGGGCGGCAAGAAAGGCGCGGCGCCCGTCGCTTTCGTCGGCAAGGGCGTCTGCTTCGACACCGGCGGCATCTCGCTGAAGCCCGGCCCCGGCATGGAAGACATGAAATGGGACATGGGAGGCGCCGGCGCGGTCACCGGCGCGATGGCGGCGCTCGCAGGGCGCAAGGCGAAGGCGAACGTCGTCGGCGTCATCGGACTCGTTGAAAACATGCCGGACGGCGCCGCGCAGCGTCCCTCTGATATCGTGACGTCGATGTCGGGCCAGACGGTTGAAATTCTCAATACCGACGCCGAAGGCCGTCTCGTCCTCGGCGACGCGGTGTGGTGGACGCAGGAAAAATACAAGCCGAAAACCATGATCGACCTTGCGACGCTGACCGGCGCGATCATCATTTCGCTGGCGCATGAATATGCCGGCCTGTTCACGCAGGACGACAAGCTCGCCGACCAGCTTCAGGCGGCGTCCGCCGCCTCGGGCGATCCATTGTGGCGGATGCCGCTCGCCAAGGCGCATTTCGACCTGATCAAGTCCGACGTCGCCGACATGAAAAACATCGGCCCGCGCGAAGGCGGCTCGTCGACGGCGGCGGCGTTCATCGGCAAATTTGTCAAGGATGGTCAGTCCTGGGCGCATCTCGATATCGCCGGCATGGCCTGGAATTCAAAAGACAAGCCGATATGCCCAAAAGGCGGCTCGGGCTTCGGCGTGCGCCTGCTCGACGAATATATCCGGGCCAATTGCGAGTAAGCCATGTATTCGCCGCCCGCTTTCCGGAATGTCGATGAGCGGGCGGCGTTCGACTTCATCGCCGAGCACGGTTTCGCCGTCCTGACCAGCGTCAATGAGGGACGGCCGTTCGTTTCCCATTTGCCGATGATCGCCGATCCGGCGCGGCGCGTGGTGCGCGGTCATCTCGCGCGCGCCAATCCGCAGGCGTCCGTTCTTGACGGGCGCCTTTGCGTCGCGGCGTTCATAGGGCCGAACGCCTATGTTTCGCCCGACTGGTATGGGGACGCCGAACAGGTGCCGACCTGGAATTATATCGCGGCGCATGTCGAGGGCGCGGCGCGCGTCGTCGCCGAACCGGGCGTCGTCGATCGCATTCTCGAAGAGCTTTCCGACCGTCATGAAAACCGCCGGCGCGATCTCGACGTCGGCAAAATCTGGAAGATGTCGAAACTGCCGGCGGAGAAGCTCGTAAAAATGCGCGCCGCGATTGTCGCCTTCGAAATCGACATCGAGCGGATCGAGCTGAAGGAAAAGCTCAGCCAGAACAAAACCGCCGATGACGCGGAGGCAGTCGCAAGCAAATTGGCGACGGGCGACGAAAGCGCGCGGGCGGTTGCGGCGGCGATCCGGGCGGCGAGGAGGCGATGACCGAAGTCCTCTTTTATCACCTCGAACGCGCCTCGCTTGAAAGCGTGTTGCCGGGACTTCTCGAAAAGACGCTGGAGCGCGGCTGGAAAGCGGTCGTCCGCTGCGGCTCGCGGGAAACGGTCGCGCGTCTCGACGAAATGCTGTGGACGTTTAATGACGAGTCGTTCCTGCCGCATTCGGCCGAGCTGGCGCGCGCCGCCGAGCAGCCGGTGTTCTTAACCGATCAGGACGAGACACCGAACAACGCGGATCTCCTGTTTCTCGTTGACGGCGCCGCGGCCGATGCCGGCGCCATTTCGAACTTTGTTCGCTGCGTGATGATCTTCGACGGCGGCGATGAAAAAGCCGTCGCCGATGCGCGCGCCTTCTGGAAGGCGGTCAAGGCGGCTGGGTGCGAGGCGACTTACTGGAAACAGTCGCCACTGGGGCGCTTCGAAAAACAGGCGTAAAAAAACCGGCGGCCGAAGCCGCCGGTTCCCGGATTAGATTGCGATTTTTACGGCCGGTTGACGATGACCGAACGCGGAACGCCCGACGCCGACGTGTTGCCGTTGAGGGCAGTCACCGTGAAGGTGACGCTCGAGGTCGACGCCCGGCTGATATTCGACAAGGCGGCGGAGCAGGTTCCGGACGTGCCGGTCGTGCAGGAACCGCTGGCGCCGACATTGGTCGTAATGCTGACGACGACGCCCGATTGAGCGACCCCGGCGCCGTTATCGACGGTCGCCGTCACCGTCGCGCGCCATGCGGTGGTGGAAGTGAGCGTGCCGAAGCCGGTGAAGTTGGTGAGGCGCGGTCCGGCCGGCGGCGGGCCGCCGCATTCGCTCGGAACGCTGAACGATTCGGTGATCGACGATCCGGTCGAATTCATCGATCCGCCGAGCCCCATGCCGCGGGCCGCGAAGGCGCCCCAGATCAGGCAGTCGCGAGACGACGGCGCCTGGGCGAGGAAGCCGTCGCGCATATGGAAGTAATTCGGCGCGGCGGGGATGAAGTTCATGCCGCCGACGACGTCGTCAAGCAGCGTGTTGGAGGAAAGCCCCGCTGCTTCATAGTCTTTCCACATGTCCCACAAAGTGGCGGCGATGATCTCGCCATTGCGGTGAACGCCGCGCGAGGCGAGAAAGTCGCCGATCGTGTCCTGGTGGAGGCTGTAGCGGACCGAGCGGATGCCGTCGGGATCTTGCGTGGAGTATTCGCCGACGCGGTCTTCATTGTTGACGACGATCGCGAGCACGTCGGACATCCCTTCGCCGATGGCGCCCGAGACGTTGCCGCTCATCGAGCCGATCATCCGCCAGGTGAGGCCGTGACCGTATTCATGCCAGACGATATCCGAATCGACGTCGCCGTCGCGGTCTGGCGTCGGCGCGGTCCACAGGAACATCTGCATGCGCGGCCGCGATCCGTCGGAAGGCGTCGAGAAGTTAGCGTTATTCGTGCCGCTTCCGTCCTGCGCCTCGGCGTTCACCGGATCGTTGCCGAAGCCGCCTTTGCCGAAATTGTTGATCTGGAAGTTGCCTGCCGCCTCGGTGAAGCCGTGCGTATAAAGACGGTCATGGATGACATTGCTGAGATAAAAGAGGTTTTGGACCGCAACCGCCTGATTCTGCGTCGTCGTCGGCGCCTGCGTCAGGTTAGCCGCCGAAACGAAGCTCGCATTGGAGACGGTGACGCCGCCGGCGTCCGCCGTATTCGAACTGTCGCGGTCGAGATAGGCGCTGACATTGTTGCCGTTAATGGCGATCGATCGTTGCGCGCCCGTGCCTAGCCAGCCTGAAGGAGACTGGGCGTTGCCCGTTCCGGGGCCCGTGATAACCGTCTGCGGCGTCGTGTTTGGATCGACGGTGAAGACATTATAGCTGTCGTTGGCGGTCCGCAGTTCGTTTGACACGATGCGGCCGACCCCGTCGACCAGCGTATTGTAGAGCTTGTTGTCGGACGCGCTCCATGTTTCGACAAGGAACCCTTCCGACAATACGCCGTCGGCGAGGATCACGCGCTCAACCGTCGGCCCGGAGACGAAGAACGGCGTCCTGGCGAAATTGGCGACGTTTCCGGTGCGGCCCGCCGCCGACGGCGCGGCCGTTCCCTTGAAATTCGCCTCGATGGCGATCGCGAGCGCTTCCGCATCGGTGATACCCGGCTTTGCCTTGTAGCCGCCCGCCGGCGCGACGCGCTCGATCAGCTGCATCAGGCCGCCGTCCTTGTCGAACGCCGCCTTGGCGTATCCGCCATAGACGCGCAGCTTGTTGATCCGCTGTTCGTAGCGGATGTGGGTGATGCCGTTCGAATCGACGAACTTCGAAAGTTCGACCAACGAGCCCGCCGTCGCCCGGTCCTTGCCGTGGGCGGCGAGGGCCGCATCCACCGTTTGCCGCATGTCGGCGCCTCTGGCGGACGCAAGGTCCGCGGGGGTCGAATAGATGTTGGCGTCGGTCGACGTAAGCGGCGCCGCGTAAGCGCCGGTCGCGGCGGCGATGGCGATGGCGCCTGCGCCGGCGAGCGCGGCCAGCCTGATTCTTTCCATAAGCGTTTCTTCCCTTGTGAGCCCTCCGGTTCGTCGCCGGTTCGGGTGTTTTCGCCACATGATTGTGGGCGCGGGGCATGGAAAACTTTGCCGCGAAATAAAGCAAGTAACATTTCAAACACGATGAAAGAATTGATCGGTACAGTGACTATATAACTTTACATGTATTTTGTACAAAAAGTGCGAATATTTATAAATGTGATTAGCTATTAAATAGAATCGCCGAATCTGTTCTCTCGTCGCCAGGATCCGGCGCAAAAAATCCGACGAACGCCAGTCGGCGCCTTTTCATCGGCGCGCGGACCCGGCCGAAACTGAACGACGCACATATGGGAAACGAATGATACTGGGCGCCGCCGCAGAAAAGCGGCTGCGGCACGAAATGATTATCCGCAGGACTATTCAAATCACTTTTCAGAACGTGAATTCTGACGTCGTTGGCGATAGGAAAAAAAGTGCAGGTAATTTTATAACAACAATCGCGATTATTTCGGCGCGTAGCGACAAATGGAAATTTTTGGCCGGAGTTTTTCTAAACATGCATCGACCAAAGTCGACTCGCCGACTTTCGCTGATGGCGCTCAACCGGGGAGTCCTCGGCAAACCGGCATTACCTGAGGCGCACGCCAGGCATCCAGCGGGCGCAAAACGAGGGCGCAAAAAAATGGGCCGCCGGATTTCCGGCGGCCCATCGCGATGAACTTCAATAAGCGATCAACGAAGCATTAGTGGACGCAAATCGTGTCGGCGTTTCCGTCCGGATCGCCCGAAACGGTTCCGCCGCTGCGGCAGGCGCCGAGGAGGAGAACGCCCGCAGCATGCGGTGTCGCCATCGACGTGCCGGAGAGCGTTGCGTATCCGCCATCCTTATAGGTCGAGAAGATGCTGACGCCCGGATCGGCGTAATCGACCGGCGGGTTGCCGAAATTTGAGAACGACGCGAACGAATCGCCCTGCGCGAACGCCGAAATCGTGAAGATGTTGGCGCCATTGGCCCGGGCGGGCGAATGGTTGTTCGCATTGTCGGACTCATTGCCCGCCGCAAGCGCGAATTTGACGCCGCCCGCCGACGCGTTGATGACCGCCTGGTCGAGCGTCGCCGAGACGCCGCCGCCAAGGCTCATATTGGCGACGTCGCCGGGCGAACCATTCGCCGCGACATAGTCGACGCCGGCGATGACGCCGGAGGTGGTGCCGCTGCCGGCGTTGTTGAGAACGCGGACCGCGACGACCGGGGCGCAAGGAGCGACGCCGATGACGCCGATCGAATTATTGCAGGCCGCGATTGTCCCTGAAACGTGCGACCCGTGCCCGTTGCCGTCATTGGCGCTTGAACCCGTCGAAAAATTGCGGCTGCGCGCGGTGTCGACATTCAGATCCGGGTGGTCGAGATCGATGCCGGTGTCGATGACCCAGGCCCGTCCCGTCCCCGAATAATTCGCAACGCCATTGACGCGCGAAATGCCCCACGGCGTTGTCTGCGACGGTGAGCCGCCGCCGCCGGGTTTGCCCATTTTCGCTTTCACCGGAGCGACGATGCGCAGGATTTTGTCCGCCTCATAGCTCGCAATATTGGGGTTTCGCGCCGCGAGGTTGGCCGCCGCCGTCGCCGACATCTTCGCTGAGAAACCTTTGACCGCCGTCGTATAGACAAACCCGCGCGCGCCGCCGACGCCGCGCACCGCCTGATCAGCCATCGATTCGACCTGTCCCTTGGCGACGTGATCCTTGAATACGAAAATCCAGCTGTCCTGAACCATCGACAGTTCGTCCGGCGTCTGCGCACTCGCGCCGGCGACGCTCGCCAATACCATGACGCTGGCGGCGATTGTGCGCCCTCTGATCGATTTCACCATTTTTTCTCCTCTTGAGTTGGCGAGGTCAGGCCTCGCGTCTTCGTCGTTTATATTTGCCCGCGTTGTGCAAAGCCCCGGGAGGAGGTCTTGGTCCGGCGAGGTTTTCAATTCAAAAGGACGTGTAGAGAAGAAAAATGCGAAAAAGTGATCTGACGAATAGTTACATCATGCACCGCAGCAATATTAGAACGATTATTCTGATATTTGATTGGACAATAGACCTTGAATCTACATCTGCGCTCGATGACCAAAATAAATTTGGTTCAGCGGGCCAAAGGACGAGGATCAGGCGTGACGCGCGGCGATGCGGGAAAGCCCGTGCTTTCGGATCAATCCGCGAATCTGGTCGTAGGTAAGGCCAAGAGACGCGGCTGCGTCCTTCTGATTCCATGCGCAGCGAGCGAGCGCGCGTTCCGTCCATTCCTTTTCCGCGTCATTGAGGGCGCGGCGCAGATCGAACGTAGCTGCCGGCTTGTCGCTCCGAGGCTGTCTGGATGCTGACGGCTCGATTTCCGCGCCGGCAAGGACCGCAAACGGATCGATGACAACTGTTCCGATCGGCCCGCTTTCGCCTCCGGCGATCCAGCGGTGAAACGATCGCTCCGCCGCATTCTTTAGTTCACGAACATTACCCGGCCAGTGGTGCGCGGCGAGGATCGCCATCGCCTCCGGGGTGAAGCCGTCAAACCGCGCGCCCAACTCGCGCGCAAGGCCGGAGGCGAAATGCGCGGCGAGAATGGGGATGTCTTCCTTGCGGGCGCGCAGCGGCGGCGCCGCGACGACGTCGAAAGCGAGGCGGTCAAGCAGATCGGCGCGGAATTTCCCGGCCGCCGCCAGGGCGGGGAGATCGGCGTTCGCCGCGGCGACGATCCTGACATCGGCGACCCGCGTCTCGCCGCCGCCGACGCGCTCATACTCGCCATATTCGATGACGCGCAGGAGTTTCTCCTGAATTCTGAGGCTCGCCGTCGCGATCTCGTCGAGAAAGAGCGTGCCGCCCTCGGCGCGTTCAAACCGTCCTGCATGGCGCTTGGTCGCCCCGGTGAAGGCGCCCGCTTCGTGCCCGAAGAGTTCGCTGTCGAGGAGTTCGTCCGACAGCGCGGCGCAGTTGAGCTTGACGAAGGGTGCTTCCCATCTGGGCGACAGGAAATGGACGCGGCCGGCGATCAGCTCCTTTCCCGAGCCCCTCTCGCCGCAGATGAGAAGCGGCCGGTCGAGCGTCGCCGCCGAGGAAGCGTGGGCGAGCGCGTCGAGAAAAATCGGGGACTGGCCGATAAGCTCGGGCGGCTGACGGGGTGAAGACATTGGTGAATATTACCACAATTCGCCGGTCAATATAGCCAGGTATAGGTGAAAAATACCTGAATTTGGGATGGCCGGAAAGATGGAGAAATTAAAAATATAATGAAAACATATGGTTAGATTAGGCGTCGCCACTTGGCACGGGTTTCGCAAATGAAAGATTAATCAGAGGCGAATTCGCCCGCTATGACGGGCCGAGATGGAGAAAAGGGATGAGCTACTACCGCTACGAAGATCGCGCCGACGACTGGGAGACCCGCTTCCGTCACGCCTGCCGGTCACACCGGGGCTTTGCGTGGGGGGCCTTCCTCATTGGTTTCGTCATTGGCGGCATTATCTTTTAAGGGAAAAGGGACATGGGCGTTTTTTCAAGATTGAGCGACATCGTCAATTCGAACATCAACGCGATGCTCGACAAGGCGGAAGATCCCGAAAAGATCGTTCGCCTTATCATCCAGGAAATGGAGGACACGCTTGTCGAAGTGCGCAGCCGCGCCGCGCGGGCGATCGCCGACAAGAAAGACGTCGACCGCCGCAAAGCGGAGTTTGAACTCCGCTCGCGCGAATGGGAATCGAAAGCCGAACTCGCGATCGCCAAGGGCCGCGACGACCTCGCCAGAGGCGCGATTGCAGCAAAGCGCAAGGCGCTCGAAATGGCCGAGCTTTTCGATAAAGAGCGCGAAGCGATCGACAAGAGCCTCGACAAGGCGAACGACGATCTCGAAAAACTTCAGGCGAAACTGAAAGAGGCGAAAGCCAAGCAGCGCAGCCTCGAAATCCGCCGCTCGACCGCCGAAGGCAGCCTCAGGATCAACCGCGCCGTTTATGACGGGCGGATCGACGAGGCGATGGCGCGCTATGAACGCTATGAACAGCGGATCGACGAAATGGAAGCGGAAGCGGAAAGCTACGTTATGGGCCGCCCGAAATCGCTCGAACAGGAATTCCGCGAGCTTGAGGCGGAAGACGACGTCAACGCCGAATTCGACGCCCTCAAGAAGCGGATCGCTGAGAGAGTCGGCGGCGCGTCGTAAACCGGGAAGCGGGAGAGTTTCATGGACAACGCCTGGCCCTATGTCGTCGCGATTGTGGCGATTGTCGTCATCGGCCTTCCGTCGATGATCATGCATTACGTCACCGAAATGCGGAAAACAAAGGCGCCGACGCCTGATGACGAGCGGCTGGTCGAAGATCTCTGGCGCTCGGCGCAACGTCTCGAACGTCGCGTCGATGCGCTGGAGACGATCCTCGACAAGGAATCGCCGAAGTGGCGCGAAGACTATAAGGATCGCCCCCATGCGTAGACATCGGCGCTGGAGCAGTCGACATGATGCGCATGAAGATGGCGTGCGTCCGGAAGTCGAACGCTTCATCAATCACATGAACGATTATTTCGACGACTGGCGCGGGCATCAGCGCTACGCCCATCACGTCGGCGAACCGGGTCCCGGTCCGAACCGTCATCGCATTTATCGCAATGTGCGTTACGGAAAAATCGCCGGCGTCTGCGCGGGGCTCGCCGATTATTTCGGCTGGCGAGTGAAGATGGTGCGCGTCGGGCTTATCCTGCTCACGGTCTTCTTCTTCCCGTTGCCGATCTTCGTCTACGCCGCGGCCGCGTTTTTCATGCCGCCCGGCGAGCCGATCGCGACGCGATATGACAATCCGGATGAGGAACGCTTCTGGCGGAATTATTCGATGAAGCCGAAGGTCACCTATTCGGAGCTTCGCCACCGGTTTCGCGCGCTTGACGCCCGCGTCGCCGACATGGAGCGGGCGGTGACGTCCAGCGACTACGCGCTGAGAAAAGAATTCAGCGACCTCGAACGCGGAGTCTGAGGTTTAGGGAAAATCGGCGGCGCGTGAACGGCGGCTTTTCCGCCGGCGGGAGAACTGCGTCGTCGGAACGAGAGAAGAGGGAGAGTTCGTCATGACGACTGTCATCCGGGTCGCAGGGGTCTGCGCTGTCGCCGCCTTGTGTTTCGCCGCCGCCGTCCTCGCCGGGGCGAGGGGCGCCGACGCCCGCGCCGCCGCCGTCGAACCGGCCCCAGCGGTCTGCTGCATCTATTTGATTTTCTGAACCAATTCCCGGGTTGCGGAGGGCGTCGCCCTCCGGCTAAGGTTTTCTCGTTCGGGGCCCCTTCGGGTTGGACCTGCAGCGAGGACGCAAAGCGATGGCAAACAGGCGCCGCAAAC
>MEMM01000164.1:8030-47913 GCA_001767925.1 Alphaproteobacteria bacterium RIFCSPHIGHO2_12_FULL_63_12 | reverse complement strand
CACCACCTGATAGAGGACATGCGTCACTTCGGTCGCGATTTTCTTTTCCATGATCGGCGCCGGCGGCTTCTGATTGCGCCGCCACAAAGTCTTGCCGCGTCCGTCGGTGATCGAGGTGATCGCATAGGGGCGCACGCCCAGCCCGCCATCTGCGAACGGAATATAGGCGGCGGTCAACTCTTCGAGCGTTGCGGAAAATCCGCCGAGCGCGATGCCGGCCTCCCCCGCAGGGATCTCCGATGACATGCCGAGGCGGCGCGCCATTTCGATGACTTTCTTGCGCCCGATTTTTTCGGAGACCTGCACCGCGATCGTATTGATGGATTTGGCGACGGCTTCCGAGATCCGCATCGAGCCGCGATATTTGTTGTCGTAATTTGTCGGCTTCCATCCGGCGATGTCGATCGGCTGATCGACGAAGCGCGACGACGGCGTCAGGCCGTTTTCAAATCCGGCGGCGTAAACGATCGGCTTGAAAGCCGATCCCGGCTGGCGCTTGGCCTGCGTCGCGCGGTTGAACTGGCTTTCGATATAGGACCGTCCGCCGACCATCGCCCTGACCGCGCCGTCATTGTCATAGGCGATCAGCGCGCCCTGCAAGGCGCCTGAAACCTTGGCGTCGACATCGAGGACGGAGTTGACGGCGATTTGCGCGTCGCGCTGTAATTTTTGGTCGAGCGTCGTCGCGATGACGATGTCGATCGCGCCGGGCCCGGCGAGCACGCGCGCCTTCTCGGCGACGAAATCGAAAAACCAGCCGATGTCGTTGTTGGCGGCGCCGGTGGCGATGACAGGGGGATTTTTGCGCGCCTCGCGCGCCTCGAAATCGGTGATGTCGCCGGTCTCGCGCATGTTGTCGATGACTTCGAAGGCGCGGTCTTGCGCGCCCAGCGGGTTTTGCGTCGGCGCCAGCGTCGAGGGAGCCTGCGGCAGTCCGGCGAGCAGCGCCGCTTCCGACAGCGTCACGTCGCGCGCGGATTTGTTGAAATAGGTCTTCGCCGCGTTTTCGACACCATAGGCGCCGGCGCCGTAATATATTCTGTTGATATACAGCGAGAGGATCTCGTCTTTCGAATACCGGCCCTCAAGCCAGAAGGCGAGCATCGCTTCCTTCGCCTTGCGGACATAGGTCTGCTCCGGCGACAAGAACAGGTTCTTGGCGAGCTGCTGGGTGATCGTCGAGGCGCCTTCGGTGCGTTTGCCGTTCGAGCGGATATTGGCGAGGATGGCGCGGGTGACGCCTTTCAGATCGACGCCGTGATGCTCGTAAAAGCGGCGGTCCTCGGTCGAAAGGAACGCCTTGAGGAGATAAGGCGGCAATTCGTCGATCGCGACCGCCTCGCCATAGCGCGCGCCGCGCGCCGCGATTTCGCGCCCGAAGCGGTCCTCGATGACAATCGCCGGCGTCCGGTTGATCGCCCACAGATCGGCGCCTTCCTCGGGCCAGGGCGCGATGACCAGAAACAGCGCCCCGAGCCCCGCGATGCCGCCGATGAAGAACAGCGACACGCAAAGATAGCCGAACTCGCGCAGCAGCGGCCGCGGTTTGCGGCCGCCGTTTCCCTCCGCGCCGTCGACTTTGGGCGGCTTTAATTTGTGCCTGGCCTTGGCGCGCGCGGCGGCGGTCGGGCGTGCGCTATCGGAGGCCGGCGCCGCGTCGGTCGGCGTATCGGCGCCAAGGCGACGGGCGATGACGGGCGGCTCGGCCAAAGAGGGAGCGAGGCGCTCGACCGGCGGATCGATCGCTGCCGCCGGCGCCGGACGTTCGGCGCGCAGCGGGGCGGGCGGTTCGGCGGAAATCGCGGGGGCCGGGTCCTCTTGCACGCTGGGCGCCTCGGCCTTTTGCACGCTGGGCGCCTCGGCCTTTTGCACGCTGGGCGCCTCGGCCTTTGGCGGCGGGGCGCGGCGCGGCTCTACCCGTTTGGGCGCCGGCAGGACCGGCGCGGCGGCCTTCGGCAGGGACGACAGATGATCGGCAAGATCCTTGGCCGCCTCGTCGAACGCCGCTGCGGCGGGCTTTTGCGGCTCATCAGGGGAGGCGGTCACGAGGGAACTCCGGAACTTTCGAATCGACGATTGCGGCTAAGCCCTTAGCATGGCCCCATTCGGGCAGGAATGAGGGGGAATTCGGCGCCGCCCGCCGCCCTGTCCAGCGCCCTTATCCAGCGCCTTTGTCCGCCGCCCGGCTTCCGGTCGGCCCGTGCCTTGCCTCGATGCGCTGGGATTTTCGATTGACGCTTGCGGCGAAGCGGCGATGACTTGCCGTCATCATATCACGCTTGCGTGAAAACAGATTAATTCAAAGCAGTTTGAAGCGCATGTGATCGAGGTCGGCGCCAATAGTGCAGGCGTACTTTTGACATATTCGACGTCCTTTTGGGGGAGTTAAGAGGTAAAGCCATGCAGTCCCGGGTCACTTTGTTGACGATTGATGATGCGCCGCCAGGAATGCGGTCCGCGCTCGAGGAGCTGCAGGCGCGTTTCGGCGAACTGCCGCCTTGCGTTCGCGCGGCGGCGAACAGCCCGCGCGCGCTCGACGGCCTGCTCGCGCTTTCCGGTTCGCTCGGATGGGGGCGCATCGAGGAAGATCTCGCCGACCGCATCGCGATTGCAGTCGCGGTCGTCAATGACTGCACGCACCTTGAAGACATGCATCGCTGCGCCCTGCGGCGGAATTGCGAGGTCAGCGAGGACGAAATCGCGCGCGCGCGCGCCGGGCACTCGGTCAATCCGCGTTATGATGCAGCGCTGCAATTCGCGGTCGAAATCGCCCATGCGCGCGGGCGGGTGAGCGACGACTCGTTTCGCGCGATCCGCTCAGCAGGCTTCACCGATGAGGAAATCATCGAGATCATTTCGCATGTCGCGCTGCAGACATTCGGCAATTATCTCGATCTGTCGCTGTTGCCCCCGCGCGAGAATGGCGGCCGACAAAACGTCAAATCCGCCGGCGCCTGAGCGACGCCCGCGGCGCTCTTTCCATCGTCTCGCCTGATCCTTCGAGACGCGATGCGTTCCGCATCGCCCCTCAGGATGAGGGAGTTTTGTGTTTCAGCCTTTCTCCCTCTCCTGAGGAGCATTCCGAAGGAATGCGTCTCGAAGGATCAGGAAAGCGGCGGGTCAAACGCCTGCAATCGCGCGATCGCCGATTTCATCGCCGTTTCGAAAATTTTCGTGTCGCCGGTCGCGCGCGCGACGACCAGCCCGCCCTGAATTTCGACCAGCGCCGCGGTCGCCCGCCGTGCGGCCTCGCCTTCCGGAACGCCCTGCGCGGCGAGCGCCGCCGCGAGCGAGGCGATCCATTCGGTCATGATCGCGCGCACGGTTTCGATCGTCCTTGGTCCCGCGGTCGGCGAAATCATCATTGAAGAGATGAGGCACGGCGCGCTGCCGTCGCCATACATCGCCGAGACGAAGGCCGCCATGTTGCGGAGTTTTTCCTCAAGGGATCCGTTGCCGGCGAGCTTGTCGAAGACCATCGCGCGCATCCGCATCCTGGCGAAATCGGCGACCGCGCCCGCCATGTCGGGCTTGCCTCCGGGGAAGTGATGGTAAAGGCTCGACTTGCCAAGGCGCGTGGCGGCCGAAATGTCAGCGACCGAGACGGCGTCATAACCGGCGCGGCGAAAGAGGTCGAAGAGAACCGTCACAATCTCTTCGCGGGCAAGCGCGGATGCGGGCGTGTTCGTCATGATGCCGTTATCGGCGCCTTTATGGATGCCGTCAAAGGCCGAGATCAGTAAGGCCCGGATGATCGTCCGGGCGCCGCCCGGTCTCGCCTCGGGGCCAGTAGAAAAGCCTTCCTTCCTCGCCGATTTCAAGATCGTTGATCGAAGCGATGCGGCGCGCCATCAAGCCGTTCGACGCGAACTCCCAGTTTTCATTTCCATAGGCGCGAAACCACCGCCCCTGCTCGTCGCGCCATTCATAGGCGAAGCGGACGGCGATGCGCGCGCCCTCGAACGCCCATAATTCCTTGATCAGGCGATAGTCGTTTTCGGCCGCCCATTTGCGCGTCAAAAACGCTTCGATTTCAGCGCGCCCCTTCAGGAATTCGCCGCGGTTGCGCCACCGGCTTTGCGCCGTATAGGCGAGCGCGACGCGCCTTGGATCGCGGCTGTTCCAGGCGTCTTCCGCCTTGCGGACTTTTTCCCGCGCGGCCTCCTCCGTGAACGGAGGGAACGGCGCCCGCGGCTCCTCGGCTTCTCTCATGTATGGCTTTCGAAAGGAATAGCGCCGACGCGGGGCCCTGGGGGAGCACACACGCGCCGGCTAACGGGCGGTTTGGGCCACCCGCTGAGGTGTCGCCTCACACCGCGCATTCGGCGGCCGCGACCTTGATGTCGACGGGCGGCGCGAGAACGCGGCTGGGGTCATTCGTAGATCTTTCATGTGCGACCGCCGCCGACGGGCGGTTCGAAACCGCGCGAGGCGTCGCTTGAGGACCGGTCAGCGCCGAAAGGGCGACTTCGATCGAGGCGAAATGAGAGGACGGGAGCACGTATTGTTTCCCTGAAAGCGAAAAGTATCGAATCGCTTGTACCGATCGTTCTGTTTGATTGCAATACCCTGGCGCAACCTCTCCAGGTCGTGATCGGAAGAGAGGGGGACGCCGCGCTTGTCGGCGTCCTCGATCCGCCCCGGTTCATGAAGACGGCGCGCCCTCGACCGCGCACCCTTCCGGATCGCAGCCCATCGCCGGCGCCTCCGGCGCTATCGCCGGCGCCTCACCGATCAGCGTCGCAATCGACGCGCCGAGCAGCAGATCGTCGATATGGCCGAATTTCGACAGCCGCAGCCGGCCGTCGCGATCGATCAGGATCGTCGTCGGCGTTCCTTGCATGTTATAGGCGCGCATGGTCAGCGGAACGCCGCCGCCCGGCGCCCCGGCGTCGATGCCGACCGGAAATCCGATGCGGTATTCGTGGAGGAAAGCGGCGAGCGCTTCCTTCGAGCCTTGCGCCTCGCGGTGCTCGAACACCGTATGCAGGCCGAACACGGCGACATCCTTGGCGGAAAAGGCGGCGCGTACGCGCTGCGCCTGCGGCAGGCCGTGGGAGACGCAGCCGGGGCACAACATCTGGAACGCGACCGCCATCACGACCTTTCCGCGCAGCGCGGCAAGGCTTGGCGCCGCCGGCGCGTTTAGCCGGTCCTCGTTTAGCCAGTGCGCGATCGTCCACTCCGGCGCGGTCCGGTAAGCCGTCATCAAAAATCCCCATCCTTCACATAAGGCCGCGACCACAAGATCGCCTGCAGCAGCACCGATTTCGTCCATGCCGCGTGCATCGCCTCGACTTGCGCGGCGCTCGCGCCCTTTTTCGCCAGAAACGGCTTCATCGTCACGCTGATCGGAATGACCAGCGCGAGAATGTGGCGAAGCGGAATATGCGCGGCGGCGTTGGCGCCGTCGGTGCGGTTCTTGCCGATGCGATGGTGGCGCTTGCCGATCTCGTCGGCGAAGGCGAGCCAGCGCGCGTCATATTCGGCTCTGCAGGTGTCGATGATCCACTGGCCGAAGCGCTTGCGTACGGCGTCGAGATAAGCGCCCACCGGCGCGCCTGTCGCCGGGTCGGAAAAATATTGAAGGAGATGCGGATTTCCGCCGACAAATCCGTACCATACATCTAGAATCGCCTCGATCTGGTCCTCAAGAATCGCCGCAGCTTGGCGCAGGGCGGCGATGTCGGCGGGGCCGAACAGAAGCGAGGTTTTCAACTCTTCGAGATCGGCCATCCCTACCGGCGAAGCGGGAAGGCTCGGATCGTTGAGGCGATAACCGGGAATTGATGACACGGGGCGCTCCTTGCCAGACGGCATTGAATAAAGTAATAGTGACTCGCTATCATCGATCGGAAAGAACGTCAATGAACAACCGCGACTCATTGCCATCAGTCGCCGCCTGGCGGGCGGCGCATCTGGTCGAGCGGCTCGGGCGGCATCTTCGCGCCGGCGATTTCGACAAAGGCCTCAACCCCGCCCAGCGCGAGGCGCTGCGCTACCTCGCCCGCGCCAACCGGTTTTCGAAAACGCCGGCGGCGCTCGCCGATTATTTCGCCTCGTCGCGCGGTACGGTTTCGCAGACGCTGATCGCGCTTGAAGGCAAGGGCCTCATCGAAAAAACCAAAAGCGACTCCGATGGGCGATCGGTGATCCTCGCGCTGACGGCCATGGGGCGCGCCTATGTCGCCGCCGACGACGAGACCCTGCTCGCCCGCGACATTGAATCGACCGGCGAGGCGGCGCTGATCGCGTCGGCGCTCGAAGCCGCGCTGCGCGCCGCCATCCGCCGCCGCGGCGGCCGGGAGTTCGGCGTCTGCCGGACCTGCCGGCATTTCGAACGCGACGGCGCGACGCGCCGCTGCGCGCTGCTCGACGAACCCCTGACCGCGCAGGACGCCGAAGCGATCTGCGCCGAGATGGAAGCGGCGTAGAAAAGGAAATCCTCTCACCCGCATCGCGAAGCGATGCGGGTGAGGGGCGCTGGCCCGCCGATTGACGCCGCGCGCGCAGCATTGCAACTCTTCCGCCGCGTCGCTGCGCGGGAGTTGTGTCTTGAAGGTCGAGTTCCGGTTTTTCCTCGCCGCCGGCGCGGCGATTTTTCTGTCGGCTGCAGCGGTTCCCGCCGCCGCGCAGGACGGACCGGTCCAGCTGATCTCCGCCGCGACCTCGCCCGGCGCTGAAGATTTCCGGATGCGCGAGTTTGAACAGGCGCTTGACGCGGCCTATGCAAGCGGCGACTTCGTCGGGCTCTCCGTCGCCGTCGTCAAAGGCGGGGAGACCCGCTTCCTGAAAAGCTGGGGCGTCGTCGAGGCGGGCGGCGCGGCGAAGGTGACGCCGTCGACGGTCTTTCGCATCGGCTCGCTGTCGAAGGGGTTCGCCTCGTCCCTCGCGGGCCTTGCAATGAACGAAGGGCTGCTGTCGCCGACCGATCTTGCGGTCGAATTCGCGCCCGGGCTCAAGCTCACGGGCGGGGCGGAAAAGTCGCTGCAGCTCGGCCATGTCCTAAGCCATCAGACTGGCCTGCCGCCCAACGCCTATGACAACCTGCTCGAGGCGAATATTCCGGTTGCGGAGATTTATCCCAAATACCGCAACGTCAAGCCGATCTGCGGGGTCGGCAAGTGCTATTCCTATCAGAACATCCTCTATGACATCGCAGGCCTCGCGGCATCGTCCGCCTACGGAATGCCATACGCGGCGGCGCTAAGGGCCAGGATCTTCGCGCCGCTCGGCATGGTGACCGCCTCGGCGGACGAGGCGGGGCTGGCGGCAAGCGGCGATTTCGCGCGCCCGCATGTGCGCGACCGCGTCAAGGGCGGCGGCGAGGAGGATTACGGCCCGTGGCGCAGCGTCACGGTCAAACCGGCCTATTATCGCATTCCCGCCGCGGGCGGCGTCAACGCCTCGATCCTCGATATGGCGGCGTGGCTGAAGGCGCAGATGGGCTACGCGCCGCAAACGCTCCCCATCGCGACGCTCGATCTCATCCACGCGCCGCGCACGATGTCGCCGGCGGAGACCGCGCGCATCAGGTCGGTCTCGCCGCGCTTTCACGCGGCGCAATACGCTTTCGGCTGGCGGCTCTATAATTACGAGGGCGCGCAAGTGATCGCCCATGCCGGCACCGTCGAAGGCTACGCCGCGCAGATCGCCTGGCTCCCGGCGCAGGACGCCGGCATTGTCCTTTTATCGAATGCCCGCTCGAAGCGGCTGTGGCGCATCCTGCCGACCTTTCTCGATCTGGAACTCGGCCTTGCGCGTGAAGACTGGCTCGGGCTCGACGCTCCCGCGACGTCGGTCGCGGGGGGCGGGTAGCGCCCTCACGTCTCTTTCGGCGCGGTCAGCGCGCCATGGCAGCTGACGAAGAACGGCACCGCATAGGTGAGCGCGAGTTTGAGATAATCGACGGCGCCGGCGCCGAAGATCGCGTCGCCCTGATTGATGAGATTGAGCGCGCTGCCGACGATCAGCGCGACGATGACGCCCCGCCCCGATATTTCGGCGATGCGACGATGCTTGCTCATGAACCCGTCCCGGTTGGTCGAACGGCGCGACATTTCGCCAAACGGCCGGTCGGCGTCAACGCCCCTTGTTCACGGCGGCGTCAGGCCGGACAGGACGTGTGCGCGAGGGCGTTCCTGATCTCGGCCGCGCGCGCACCGGTCAGCGCCCGCGACCAGCCGACTTGATAGACGCGCCCGTCCTTTGGCGCGCGGTTGACAAAAGTCCAACGCACCGAGCCGTCGGGATTGAACGCGAGAAGGCGGCCGTAATTTTGCTCCTCGACCATCATCGCGCCGTCCGGCAGCATGGCGAAAAGCCCGTTCGTCTTGCTGCGCACTTCCGCCTTTTTGAACGAGTCTTCGAGTATCGTCCGGGTTTTTCCGTCGGCGAAATCGTAAACGACGATCGAATTTACGCCGCGCACCCATTCGCCCGAGGGAACGGCGGCGGCGTTGTTGTTCAACACCGCGATTTCGTGATCGCTGATGATGTCGACATCGTGCTGCATCAGCCACGGGCCCGTCTTCGCCCAGACGATTTCATCCGTTGACGGACGATAGAGCGCCAGCATCGACGGATTGCGGATGCTGAGAAACAGATCCCCCGCTTTCCAATAGGCCGTGTCCGAAAGCACCGGCTGGACGTCGTTAAGGTGGATGGGGTCTGGATCGTAGACGTCGTGCGAATAGACGATATAGTCGTAACCGGCGCCGATCAGCGCCTGCGAGATGGAGCGCTCGAACAGAATTTTCCCGTCGGATGAGACATGCGCGACCGCGTCGTCTTGATAGTCGGGGCCGACGCGCTCAACCGTCGGCGGCGATAGCGTCCGGATCGCCCAGTTCCCGCCCGCGCCGTCGCTCTCGACGCCATGGTGAAACTCGCCGTCGATCATCCACAAAATGCGCGAACAGGCGTCTTCCTTGACGAGCGGCGAATCCATGCTGTGGAACACCATCGACCCGTCCGCTTCAACCGATGGCGCATAGGGAAGATAGCGCGAGGGGCTGTGATCGCGCCGCAGGTGGGAGACGCGCTCGGGGATTTTCGCGCGGGCGTAAATGCCCTCAAGGTCAGGGCGATAGGCCCACAAAACGGCGCCGTCATCCATCGACACGATGTCGACTTCACCGCGTTTGGCGTCGCCGTCGAAACGGGAAAGCGCGATCAAATCACCGGTTCGCGGCGCGCCGGGCGCAATCGAAAATCCGGCCTCGCCCTCGAAACGCTGCGTTTTCGCGAGCCTTGGATGATAATGAGCGATTGCTTCCGCCGTCACCTTGTGGGCGGTCACCGGCGCCGCCGCGACGGCGTGGACGGCTTTCGCGATCGGGCCCGCCCCTTTTTCTTCGCCGTAAAGAGCGACGGCCGCGAAGCCGATGAGCAGGGCGACGCCGAGCAGCGCGGCCAGCAACGCCTGCCACAGCTGGAAGCGCGCCGTGCGCATGCGCGTCAACGCCGCCTCCAGCCGGGCGTCGAGCCCCGGTTTCCCGCGCAGTGCTGTCGGCGTATTTGTTTTCATTCCCCGCACCCGGTTTGAGCGAGGGCGTTTCTAATCTCGGCCGCGCGCTCCGCCGACACTGCGCCGGACCAGCCGAGGTGATAGACGCGCCCGTCTTTCGGCGCGCGGTTGACGAAGCTCCAGCGCACCGCGCCGTCGGGACCGAGCGCGAGAAGCCTGCCATAGTCGTGCTCCTCGACCATCACCGAGCCGTCGGGGAGAAAACGAAAAAGCCCGTTGGTTTCGGTGCGAATGTGGTTTTGCAGAAAACCCGCCGCGAAGGGCTCGCGCGTCCCTTCGGTCGCGAAATCATAGACGACAATGTTGTTCGATCCGATCGTCTTGCCGCCCTTGGGCGTCGCCGCCGTATTGTTGTTAAAAACCGCGATTTCATGGTCGCTGACGATATCGACATCGTGCTGCATCAGCCACGGGCCCTGTCGGCTCCAGACGACCGCATTCGTGGACGGACGATAAAGCAGGATCATCGACGGATTGCGCAGGCTCAAGAAAAGATCGCCGCGCTTCCAGTAGGGGCCATCCTCAAGAACCGGCTGCACGTCGTTCAAATGGATCGGGTCAGGATCATATTCGTCATGCGAATAGACGACATGCTGAAGGCCGGCGTCGATCAGGATTTGCGCCGCCGACTTGCGATAAAGCGCGTGTCCGTCCGGCGAGATTTTGGCGATCGCATCATCGTCGAATTCAGAATCGACAAACGGAATCGTCGGCGGATGAAAGGATTCGACCGTCCAGAAATCGCCGTTCGCGTCCGGCTCTATGCTGTGATGGAAATCGCCGTCGAGGGTCCAGATGACGCGCGAGCAGGCGTCGATCCTGACCAGCGGCGATCCCATGCCGTGATAGAGAAGCGAGCCGTCCGAGAGCACAAAAGGGTCCGTCTCGATATAACGGCGAAGCCCGTAATCCCGCTTGAGGTGGGATATCCTCTCCGGCGTCTTCGACAAGGCGTTGATCGCGTCGACATCCGGGCGCCAGGAATGGATGAGGGCGCCGGTGTCGAGATCGACGAACTCGACAAGCCCGCGCTTTTCGTCGCCGTCATAACGCGACAGGACGACCGCCATGCCGGCCGGCGCGGCGCCTTTCGGCAACGTCCAGCCCGCTTCGCCCTTGAACCTTTGTCCGCGCGCCAGCCGCGGGTTGTAATTGTTGATCGCATCGGTCGCCAAATGTTTGGCGATCTCGATCCCGCGCGCCGCGCCATGAATGGCGCGCTCGATCGGCGACGCGTCTTTTTCCGCGCCCTTGATCGCCATCAGCGCGTAAATATTGATCAGGCCCGCGCCGATCACCGCCAGCAGCAGCGCCAGCCACAGTTCGAATTTGATGACGCGCTTTTTCGTCAGCAGCGTTTCAAGGCGCTGATCGAAGGACAGCGAGCTGTCCGCGGCCGTATCTTTTTTATTGTTCACGCGAGCACGCCCAAACGCGGCACCGTCAGGCGCCCCAGACGCCAAGACAAAACGATGCTGGGCGCTACTAAGAACGGGACGAGTGGCGGGTCAAGGCGGCCCCGCTTCGATGCTCCGCGTGGAAACCGATCGGGCGCCGCCTGTAAACAACCTGCTGGCGAAACGATGCGATGTTTTAGCTATTCGGCGGCGACGCGCGCGGCTTCGTCGTGTTGCGAATGAGTTGCAGATGCTGCTGAAGCTTTCGAAAATTTCATGACGCCGTCATCGAGCCGGCCGAAGCGAAGCGTCGCGATATCGCGGAAATAGCTCTGCGGATTGCGCCACGGCGCCCTGTCGCCCTGTTTGGGCAAACGATCGGCGGCGCGGACGATGTAGCCGGCGCTGAGATTGAGGAACGGCTCCTCTTTCAGCGTCGGATCGTCATTGACCGGCGTCGCGATAGCGTAGCCGCCCTTCTCCATGAAATTCAGCAGGCGGCAGACATAGTGCGAAATCAGGTCCGCGCGCAGCGTCCAGGACGAGTTCGTGTAGCCGAAAACGAAAGCGAGATTGGGAAGGCCCGAACAGGCGAAGCCGCGATAGGTGAAGGTCTTGCCGAGATCGACCTTGCGCCCGTCAACGCTCGCCGCCGCGCCGCCCATCGGCTCAAGATGCAGGCCGGTCGCGGTGACGATGATGTCGGCTTTCAAGGTCTTGCCGGATTTGAGGCGGATGCCGTCGCTGACGAAGGCGTCGATCTCGTCGGTCTCGACCGATGCCTTTCCCTCGCGGATCGCCTTGAAGAGATCGCCGTCCGGAACGACGCACAAACGCTGGTCCCACGGATTGTAGCGCGGATGGAAATGTTTCTCGACATCATAGCCGGCGGGCAATTGCTCGCGCACATGCTGCAGGAGATTGGCGCCCGCCTTTTCGGGCCGTGCACGGATCATCGCATACATGACCTGCTGGAAAACGATGCGCCACCAGCGCACGAGGCGGAAGGCGATCGCCGGCCCGAGGAGCTTCGCCATCCTGGCGACGAGATTGCTGCGGAAGGGAAGGTTGTAATACCAGGTCGGCGAGCGCTGCAGCATTGTCACATGCGCCGCCTTGTCGGTCATCGACGGAATCAGCGTGACCGCCGTCGCGCCCGAGCCGATGACGACAACCTTCTTATCCGAATAGTTGAAATTTTCCGGCCAGAGCTGCGGGTGGACGATCTCGCCGGCGAATTGATCCGTGCCCGGAAAGTCCGGCGTATGCCCCGCCGAATAGCGGTAATAGCCCGAACACATCCACAGGAAATTGCAGGTGAGCTTCTTCTCGCCCGCTGGTGTTGTCGTCGTGACAGTCCAGCGCGCCGCCGCGCTGTCGAAGTCGATTTTTTCAACGCGCGTTGAAAAGCGGATATGGCGGTCGATCCCGTATTCCCGCGCTGTCGCCTCGACATAGGATTTGATCGAGGGCCCGTCGGCGATCACCTTGGGCTCGCGCCACGGGTGAAAGCCGTAGCCCAAAGTGAACATGTCGCTGTCCGAGCGGATGCCGGGATAGCGGAAAAGGTCCCACGTCCCGCCCATCGCCGCGCGCGCCTCAAGGATCGCGAAGCTCCTCCCCGGGCAATAGCGCTGCAGATGGCGCGCCGCGCCGATCCCGGAAATCCCGGCGCCGACGATCAGGACGTCGAAATGGTCCATGGGGAGGCCTCCGCTGGTTCCAGCGATCATAGGGCGGTTTGCGGGTAAACTGTAGAGTTTACTTCAGGCGCCTGCAACGAAGAATCGCAGCGAGTCCCGCCGCCCTATTTGCTGTATTGGCGGCCATGGCGCCTTGGAGAAGCCTGATGGCGGGCATCGCGGCGCTATACCCGCCCTGTTCGCCGCCGGTGTAAGCGACGACCAACTTCTCCCGTAGGTGACATGGATTTCCCGCGCGCGTTACAATGAAGTCTCACTTATTCCGAGGGAGGATGATTGATGCTTAAAGCCAAAGCGCTGATGATCGCGGGGTTGAGCGGACTGCTCGTTGCCTGCAGCGCGAATGACGTATCGGACAAGTCGGCGCCGGACAGCGCCGCCGCGCACGAGCAAGCCATCCGCAAGACCAACGAGCAATGGCTCGCGCTCATTCGCGATCACGACGCCGCCGCCGTGTCGATGCTTTACACCGCGGACGGCGCCATGATGGCGCCTGGCGCTCCCATTGCGCAGGGCCAGCCGGCGCTGGAGACAGCCTGGGGCGGGCTGATGCAGATGCCGGGATTCGCTCTCACCTTCGAGGCCGATCAGATCGTGGTCGCTTCGGGCGGCGACATGGCGCTCGACCGGGGCGTCTATCAGTTGTCGCTCGACGGCCCGGACGGGGCGATGAAGGACATCGGGAAATACGTCGTAGTCTGGCGCAATGTCGACGGTCAGTGGAAAGTCGCGGCGGACATATTCAACAGCGACGGCGCCCCGACAAATTAATTGAAGCAAGGTAGGGCGCGTGAGATCGCGGGACGCTAGGGCGCCGGGCGCAATAGTGGAAACCGGTTTTGCGCAAAGAGGCGCGCTGAAATAATAGCTGAATCATCGGTCGCGATTCAGAAATCGCGCCCGATGATTCAGGCGCCGTTATCGCCGCCGCAACGCGCGCGCGAGCGCGGCGGCGATTTTGTACAGGACGAGCAATATCAACAGCGCCGCGACAGCGGCGACGGCGTAGCCGTAATTCAGCGCAAAGCGCACGGCGGCGTAGAGCCGGTCGATGGCGTTCAGGCTTTCCGCATTCTCAAGCGCGCCGGCGGCAATCTCGTCGCCGATAAGCAGCGCGCGCTCGTCCGGTGCGGCAAAGCGCGGCCATTCGGACAAGCCCTCGCCGTTCGGGTCGCCGGTCGCGGCGAAATTCGTCCAATAGGCGATGAGCGTTTGCGACAGCGCGCGGTCCTTGTCGGCCCACGCGCCGCTTGCCGGCGGGTTACCGAACACATAGCGCAACTCGGCGCCGTGCGAGGCGCCTTCCTCGCCCGGCGGCGTCGCCGCGAAGCGATAGAGATAAGCGCTGCGTCCCGATGCGGCGGCAAGGCGCGCCCATGTCCGCATGTTCCAGGAAAAGCGCATGTCGCCTTCAAACGCGATGAACGCCGCGCGCGCCGCCGCGTCGTCCGGTTGCGGCTTCGGCCCGATCAGCGACACGATGAACGGCGGGAAATCGCGCTTCAATTCATCGGTCATGTTGGCGGCGTTCACTTCGCGGCCGGCGATGAAATAGAGCCCTTCGCCCTCGTTCGAGCCGACCAGCGCGTCGACCGCGTTCTGGCGGCCCGCCGCGAAAGTCTCAAACGGCGTTTCGGCGAGGAAATAGCCGTCGATCGTCGCTTGCGGATAAAAGCGCTGCTCCAGAATATCATTGACCGGCGCCGCGCGCATTTTTTCCAGCGTCGGCGCGCCGAGCCTTTGCGCAAAGGCCGCGCCGACCTCCTGCGCGCCGGCGAGCTTGAATTCCGGCGCGGCGTCCAGAGGCTCGAAGAGGCCGCCGCTTTGCCCGATTGCGCGATGGAACAGCCCTTTGGCGAGCGGCGAGGCGATCAGCGCGCTGATTGAAATCGCTCCCGACGATTGTCCGAACACCGTGACATTGGCGGGATCGCCGCCGAACGCCGCGATGTTCCGCTGCACCCATTCGAGCGCGGCGATCTGATCGAGATGCCCGTAATTGCCGGATATTTTTTTCGGCGACTCCAGGCTCAATTCCGTATGCGCGAGGAAGCCGAGCGCGCCGAGGCGGTAATTGAAGGTGACGACGATGACGCCGCGCCGCGCCAGCGCGTCGCCCGCGTAAACCGGATTGGAGCCGGAGCCGTTGAGAAGCCCGCCGCCATGTATCCAGACCATGACCGGCAGCGGCGCGCCCGCGCGCGCGTTCGCCGGCGCCCAGATATTGAGATAGAGGCAATCCTCGCTCTGGGGCTCCGGCGGCGAGTCGTCGGGATAGGCGCCGGTCTGCGGGCAGATCGGCGCGAAGCGATCGGCGTCCCAGACGCCGGGCCACGACGCCGGCGGCTCGGGCGCGCGCCAGCGCAAGGCGCCGACGGGCGCCGCGGCAAAGGGAATTCCCTTGAAAACCGTAACGCCGTTTTCGGCGACGCCCTCGACGAGGCCGGTGTCGGTCTGGACGCGCGCCGCGGCGGCGGAAAAGAGGAGGGCGGCGGCGATCGCCGCCGCAGAGAATTGCCCGAAAAATCCGCGGATCATGCCTGGCATCATCTCTTCCTTGTCGCTTTTCCGGCGCGCCTCAATCTTAAGTCGCGCGCGCGACGCGAGCAAATCGCTTTTGCGGATCGCCTTCATGCGTCCGGCGCATGGCGCGTCGCGGCCGCCGGGATTTTTTTAGGCTTTGGCGCACCGCGCTTCGTCCCTCCCTTTTCAAGTCCGGAAGATCGGCGCATAGCGCTGCCGATGGCCGATCCGTTCTGGGAAACCAAATCGTTGAATGAGATGACCGACGCGGAGTGGGAATCCCTCTGCGACGGCTGCGGGCGGTGCTGTCTCGTGCTGCTCGACGAAACCGATACCGGGCGGCTTTATCAGACCAATGTCGCCTGCAAGCTGTTCGACGTCAAGAAACGGCGGTGTACGGATTATAAAAACCGCACGAAGCGGGTTAAAGACTGCGTGCAGCTGACGCCCGGCAATTCCGGCGCGCTCGACTGGATGCCGGAGAGTTGCGCCTATCGCCGTCTCGCGCGCGGGGAGGGGCTCGCCGACTGGCACCCGCTGATCACCGGCACGAAGAAGAGTGTCGAGGACGCCGGCGTCGCCGTGATGTCCGCCGTCAGCGAGGACAGCGTCGATCCGGAAGACATCTGGGATTACGTCGTCGCGGTGCGGCCCAAGCCCCGCCGGAAAAGAGCGGCCGCGCCGCGCCGGTCCCGCGCGCGCCGCGCCGCGTCGCCAGCGAGGCGCTGAATGTCGCGCCGCAACAAGGGTTTGCGCAGCCCCAAACCTTGACCGCGCGGCGCAACGCCTTGATGGTCCCGCCCGGGAGAGGGAACGCCGCCGATGAAGCTGTTCGAGGAGCTGAAACGCCGCAACGTGTTTCGCGTGGCGGGGGTTTACGCCGTCGTTGCGTGGCTGCTGGTGCAGGTCGTGGTCGCGGTCGAAGCGCCATTGAGCCTGCCGGCGTGGACCGACACGCTGGTGATTGTTCTGTTCGGCGTCGGTTTCCCGATTGCGATGATCCTCGCCTGGGCGTTCGAGATGACGCCGGAAGGGGTGAAGCTGACCGCCAATGTGGCGGCGGGCGAGAGCATCCACGCCAAAACAGGACGCAAGCTCGACTATGCGATCCTCGCCGGCATTGGTCTGATCGCGGTGATGTTCGTCGTTGATCGCGTTGCGCCTTCATCCTTCGAGACGGCCGCTTCGCGGCCCCGTCAGGATGAGGAAAGCAGCACCCCTCATCTAGAGGAGGCTTCGCGAAGCGAAGCCGTCTCGAAGGACGCCTCGATCGCCGTCCTTCCGTTCGCTGATTTATCGCCCGGCAAGGACCAGGAATATTTCTCCGACGGCATGGCGGAGGAAATATTGAACGTGCTGGCGAAGGTCGATGTCCGCACCCAACCGCGACGCGGCGCCAATCCTGTCAGCGCCCTGCTTATCCCGCTCGGCGATTTCAGCGTGGCGCCGTACCCCCTTCACCTCTGGGGCGCCGATTACGCCCGCTATCGCCGTTCGCCGCAGTTCAAGGCGTATATTCGCGACAGCGGCGTTTACGATTATTGGCGCGCGCACGGCTTCCCGCCGCAGTGCAAGCCGAAAGGCCCCCAGAATTCTGAAAACGCCGATTTCGAATGCGCGTGAGGCGGTGACGCTGAAGGGACGGTGCGCCCGATGATCTGCTCGCGCGGGGCGATCATCAACCTTGATAGGGTTTGGAGGAAAATATGAGCGGTCAATCATGCGGAAGAAATCCGGCGTTCGCGCTGATTGTCGCCCTGGCATGCGCCATCGCGCCCGCCCGCGCCGCTGAAGATCCCCCGCTCATCGATCGCTCCGTCGCCGACGCGCTGGCGCAGGAAATTTCCGGCGAGCGCGCCTATCGCGAACTTGAAGGCGTGACGCGGCATCACCGCATGCGCGGGTCGCTGCAATTTCGCGCCGCCGCCGATCATCTCGCCGAAAGCCTCAAGGCGGGCGGCCTCGAGGATGTCCGCTTTCTCGATTTTCCGGCGGACGGGAAAATATTCTACGGCACGCAGCGCTCGCGCGCGCCGTGGAACGCGCGCTTCGCCGAACTTTGGGAAATGACGCCCGACGGCGAGGGCTGGAAGAAGTCCGTTCGCCTCGCCGACTGGGAGACGCAGCCCGTGACGCTCGCGCAAGACAGCGCGTCCGGCGCCGTCACCGCCGCGCTCGTCGATATCGGCGCCGGCGTGTCGGCGGCGGACTATGAAGGAAAAGACGTCCGGGGAAAGCTTGTCCTGACATCGAGCCAGCCGGAAGAGATTCAAAAACTCGCGGTCGACCGATACGGCGCCGCGGGCATTATCACATACGCGCTCAACCAGAAAACCGCGTGGCAAGGCGATGACGCATCGCTCCTGCGCTGGGCGCATCTCGACAGTTTCGCGCGGCCGGGAACCTTCGCCTTTGCGGTCTCGCTCGAAAAGGCGCGGGAGTTTCAAAAGCGCCTCGCCGGCGGCGAGACGATCATGCTGAGTGCGAAGGTCGACGCCGGCTGGTCGAAAGGCGGCTATCAGATTCTCACCGCAAGGATCCGGGGAACCGACCCCGACGCCGGCGAAATCGTTTATTCCTGCCATCTCGATCATCAACGGCCGGGCGCGAACGATAACGCCTCGGGCTGCGTGACGATCCATGAAGTTGCGATCAGCCTTGCGCGCCTGATCAACGAGAAGCTCATCGCCCGCCCGGTGCGAACGCTGCGTTTCGTCTTTCCGCCGGAAATCGAGGGAACGCTCGCGCTGTTGAGCGGCCGCCCGGATCTAGCCAAACGCTTCAAGGCGGCGATCCATCTCGACATGGTCGGCGGCGGCGATGAAACGGGCGCGGTGTTTCGCGTCACCCGCACGCCGGCGAGCCTTCCGAGCGTCGTTTCCGATGTCGCGGGCGCGCTCGCGCTGTTCGTCGGCGAGGAGACGCTGGCTTTTGCGAGCGGCGAAGAGAGTGATTTTCCGCTGATCGCCACGGAAGGAACAAAAGGCGCCTTTGCGCCGCGCCTCGCGCCGTTTGAACTCGGCAGTGATAATCAGATCTATCTCGACTCTAGCTGGTCGATCCCGGCCCTTTACTTCAACGACTGGCCGGATCGCTTCATTCACACCAACAAGGACCGCCCCGAAAACATCGATCCGACGAAACTGAAGCGGGTCGCGTTCATCGCGGCGGCGAGCGGGCTTGCCCTCGCCGGATACGCCGACGGCGACGCGCTGTGGGACGCGGCGCGCCCGGCGATTTTGCGCCGCGCCGCGTCGATGGAGGCGGCGGCGGAAAAATTGCGGCCCGATGAGGCGGCCAATCTCCGCTTCGAATTCTGGCGCGGCGAGCGCGCGGTGATCGCGTCGATCAGCCGATTTGGCGCGTGGAACGGCGAGGAAGCCGCGCTCGCCTGGCTCGACGCTCTGGCGCAAGCGCTCGGTCGCGGCGCGGCGATGGCGTTCGACGGCGAAGAAGCGGCGCGCGTTTACGCGCGCAATCCGCAAGTGAAAGGCCCGATGAACGCCTTCGGCTATTCCTATCTTGCCGATAAGCTCAGCGGCGACGGCGCCACGAACAACACCCAGCCGCCGGACAACGAACTGCTCGTTTACGAAGCCCTGAACCTCGTCGACGGGACGCGCGACGTCGCCGCGATCCGTAACATCCTCGACGCGGCCTACGGGCCGGTCTCCTTGCCGGAAGTCGCCGACTATCTCGCAACGCTTGAGAAGATCGACGTCATCCGGCGCGTCAAAGAGGATTGAGGCCGCCCCATGATCCTGCGCCGCGTCATCGAGCATTTCCGTCGCCAGGAATGGACCGCGATTGCGCTCGACTTCGTCATCGTCGTCGCCGGCATCCTGATCGCTTTTCAGATCACCAACTGGAATGACCGCCGAGCCGAACATGCGCGCGCGATTTCCTATCTGGAGCGAATGGACGACGACCTCGCCGCGGACATCGCCACCTACCGGCGAAGAGGATTGGCTTTCTGGAAAGCAGTTTCCGGTTACGGCTACCGCGCCATCAACTTCGCCGACAAGGGCGACATGGGCGGAAAAACCTATTGGCAATTGCTCGTCGCATTTTTCCAGGCGAGCCAGGCCGACCTTTTCGCCGTCACTCAGGCGACCTATGACGAAATGACCAGCGCCGGCGAACTCGGACTGATCAGCGATGTGGCGCTGCGCAAGCGGTTGTCGGTCTACTACAGCAATTCCTATTTCCAGGCGCTGTCGGAGTCGCCCGACTATCGCGTGCATGTGCGCGGAGCCATGCCGGTCGATATCCAGGACTATATCTGGGAGAGGTGCTTCAAGTCCGACCCTTATAACGGTCAGTCGATGATCGATTGCGATGCGCCGGTCAGCGAAGAACGGGCGATGGAAATCGTCGACGCGCTGGCGGGCGACGCCGCCTTGATGTCGGAATTGCGTTACTGGTTATCGACGATGCGCGTCGCAGCCGTTATCGCCAGGGACCGCATTGAGTTTGCGCAGGACCTTCGCAACGCGATCGCGGCGGCGCTAGATGAGGAAGAGCGCGACCTCATCCCGAGGAACGGGCCGCAGGCCCGCGTCTCGAAGGATGCAAAGGAGAAATCATGATCCTCTCCCGCGTCATCGAGCATGTGAAAGCCCAGAACTGGACCGCCGTCGTCCTCGATTTCGTCATCGTCGTCGTCGGCGTCTTTGTCGGCCTGCAGGTATCGAACTGGAACGCGGCGCGGCAGGCGCAGGTGCGCGCCGGCATCTATGGCGCGCGGCTCGCCGCCGATCTTCGCCATGAAGCGTGGGCGTATGAGTATCAGATCGCTTATTACAAGGAGGTGCGGACGAACGCCCTGCGCGCCGCCGCGGCGATGACCGACGGGCCGGCTCTCTCCGACGAGCAGCTGGTGATCAGCGCCTATCGCGCCAGCCAGTATATCTACAACGGATCAAGGCGCGCGACATTCGATGAGATGGTGGCGACCGGCGACATCGGCATCATCGCAGATCGGCGCCTGCGCGAGACGGCGCTTGCCTATTACGCGGACCCGACCGTCGCTACCAACAGCGAGGAAGCCAGGAATTCGGAATATCGCAAGATGTTCCGGCGCATTGTGTCCGTCGATGTTCAGCGCGCGCTTCTGGCGGATTGCGGCGATCGCATCGCCGCGGAAGGCGATTACGCCGGCATTGTCGGCTCCATCAATTACCCCTGCGCCCTCGATCTCCCGGCCGGAAAGATCGTCGCCGCCGCGGCGGCGCTGCGCGCCGACCCGCTGCTTCTCCCGGCGCTGCAACTCCGCTTCGCGGATCTTGAAACCGCGATATTCAATCTGGAACAGGGCACGTCCGGCCTTCTCGAAAATCTCCGTGCGATCGCCGGCGAGAACAAGCCATGATCCTCCGCCGCGTCATCGACCATTTCCGCAAACAGGAATGGACCGCCATCGCGATCGACTTCCTGATCGTCGTCATGGGCGTCTTCATCGGCATGCAGGTGCAGGCGCTCGCGGTCGAGCGCGATCGCCAGAAGAGCGAGCGCGCCTATCTCGCGCGCCTTCACGGCGAGGTCGAACAGCTCATCGCGACGCGGGAGCGATACGACCGGACGCGCGGCAAGTTTTCGGCCGACCTGATCGCCGCCGTCGGCCTGCTGGACGGGGAGGCGGCGGATATCACGCTGTCGCCCGATCAATGCGACGCCATCGCCGGGTCGGCGCACACGACCGTGCCGCCGGCCGATCTGCCGACGGTGACCGAGCTTTTGTCGACCGGCCGGCTCGACCAGCTCACCGCGCCGACCGTCCGCGTCGCCATCTTGACCTACATGCAGGAGGCGTCGCGCGCCCATGACCTCATCATGGTGATCACCGATTCAGGGCGCGACCTCGGCAAGGCGTATCCCCATCTTATCACGCATCATCTCGGCCCCTCGCGCTCCGTCGGCGATCAGGTCTGGGTGAACCCGGATTGCCGGGCCGATGCGATGCGCGCCGATCCCGCCTTCAGAAACGAGCTCAGCGAAAACGCCTATATGTATAACGTCTACGCCAATCGCGCGGTGCTGCCTGTCAGCGCCAAGCTCGCTATGCTGCACAAGGCGATCGACGACGAGACCGGCGCCGACCACGCGCAGTCGGTGGAGAAACAGCCATGATCCTCCGCCGCGTCATCGCCCATTTCAGGAAGCAGGAATGGACGGCGATCTTCATCGACTTCGTGATCGTCGTCGTCGGCGTATTCGTCGGCATGCAGGTCACCAACTGGAACGCGGCGCGCCTTGAACGGTCGAGCGAGCGCGAGTTCATCGAGATCGTGCGCAATTCGATTTCGGGCGACGCCGAAGATATCCGCGGCTATATCGCGTTTCTTGACGACGATACGAAGTTCGGCGCGCGGGCGCTCGCCGCGCTGAAGGCGGCCGAACCTTGCGCCGACGATTGCTGGGGTGTGATCCGCGACTTCTTCCTCGCCTCGCAATGGGCGAGCGTCAAAGGCGACACCACGGCGTTTGTCGAGGTTCAAAGAACAGGGCGGCCGCGCGACGCCGCGCTCAAATCCGTCATCATGCGTTATTACGGGCTTCAGGATCAGCTCGCCTCGATCGTCACCGAGCTTCCGGCCTATCGCCGCGAAGTGAGGTCGATCATTCCCGCTGCGGCGCAGGAGCATTTCTGGCGGAACTGTTTTCGCGTCGAAGGCCGCCGGCAAGTTTTCATCGAGGATTGCCCGCCGGCGCTGAACGCCGAAGAATCGCGCGCCGTCGTCGCGGCGCTGCGCGCCAAGCCCGAACTTGAAGGCTCGCTCACTTACTGGCTTTCGACCGTCTCGGTAGTCCGCACGACGCTCGCCCAGCAGGCGGACGAGGCGGAAAAAACCGTCGCGCTCATCAACGATCACCTCGCGAGACAGCCATGATCCTGCGCCGCGTGATTCAACACTTCCGCCGTCAGGAATGGACGGCGATCCTTATCGACTTCGTCATTGTCGTCATGGGCGTTTTCGTCGGCATTCAGGTCTCGAACTGGAACGAGGCGGCGAAGGACAAGCGGGCGGAGGCGACCTATCTGTCGCAACTGCAAAATGATTTGCGGCTGATTGACGTCGAGGCGCGCGCCCAGATCGCGTTCGAGCAATATCAGGCGAAGCTTGCGGGCAAGACCTACGACTACATCGCGCAGGAAGCCTCGCCCGATCGCGTCCGGCGCATCAATATCGGCCTCTCGCAACTCACCATGCGCCGCACCTTGCGGATCGAAAGCCCGACCTTCGTCGACTTGCAAAATTCCGGCAAGATGGACGTCATCTTCGACGATGCGCTGCGCGCCGAGGTCGTTTCCTATTTCTTCAACATGCGCCGCATGGAAGCGGCGATCGACCGGAACAACATGTATTACGTCGATGCGGGGTTTGTCGCCCGCATGTTTGCGCTGGGCGTTCCCTCCCGCCCGTGGAACGAGGAGTTGATGGGCGCGCCGCGCTTCAATACGGGGCTCGACGACAAAGGGTTCATCGCCGAAGTTTACGCCGGTCCCCTGTACAAGGCGCCGGGCGTCGCCCTCGAAGCGCCGCCGGACGCCGGCGTCTGGGCCGACATCAACGCGCTGCTTTCATGGCGCGCGATGGTCGCGGGGACGAATGAATCCTTCGCGCAAAGAATGCGAGAGGCGACGGCGGCGATGAACGCAAAGATCGCCGCGCGCCTTGACGGGAGCGCGCGATGATCCCCCGCCGCATCTATGATCACGTGAAGACGCATAACTGGTTCGCGGTCGGGGTCGATCTCGCGATCGTCGTCCTCGGCGTCTTTCTCGGCACGCAGGTCTCGAACTGGAACGAAGAGCGGGAGACGCGCGCGCGGGGCGAGGTCTTCAGCGCGCGGCTCAAGGACGATCTTCTCTTCGAGGCGTGGGGCTTCCAGTATATTTTCGAATACAACGACGACGTTCTCAAGAGCGCCGAGACGGCGATGGACGCGCTCGAAGGGCGCGCCGCGCTCGATGACGAGGCGCTCCTCGTCGCCGCCTATCGCGCGACCCAGTATCGCGAGCCGCGCCGGCGGCGCTCGACCTATGACGAACTGATCTCCACCGGCGGGATCGGGCTCATTCGCGACCGCGCGTTCCGCAGCCTGGCGATCAGGGTCTACACGACGCCGATTTTCGATAATATTCGCCGGGAAGGCGTCGACTCGCGCTATCGCGAGCTGTTCCGGATGGCCGTGCCGACCGCGATCCAACGCGCGCTCAGCCGGTCCTGCGGCGATCGCGACGTCGTCATCGGCGACTACGCATCGATCGTCGATCAGCTCGATTATCCGTGCAAGACCGGGTTGCCCCCGGCGGCCCTGCGCGACGCGGCGGCGGCGCTAAGGGCCAACCCCCTGACGGTCCCGCTGCTGCGCCTGCGCATCGCCAATCTCGATTCGCGGCGTGGCGACATGCTCTCCCTTGTGAACGGCGACATTCGCGAAGCCCTCAAGAAGCTGAGAGAGTCTGGCTCATGAGCTTTTCTTGCGTTATCGAGCATTTCACCCCGCCGCCCTTCGAGACGCCGGCTTCGCCGGCTCCTCCCGCCTGCACGGCGCGCCAGAGCGCCGTTTCGGCGCGGCGGCGGCAGGGTGAGGGAAGTTTTCAACCTCATCCTGAGGAGCGGGCCAAAGGCCCGCGTCTCGAAGGATGCGAAGAGGTGAAGCCATGATCCTCTCCCGCGTCATCGGTCATTTCCGCAAACAGGAATGGACCGCCATCTTTCTCGACTTCGTCATCGTCGTCGCTGGCATTCTGATCGCCTTCCAGATCACCGAGTGGAACACGGCGCGGCAGGACCGGGCGCGCGAGATTTCGTATCTGACGCGCATCCGGGCCGATCTTCAGGGCGACATCGACGGCCTCGCCGAACGTCAGCGCTATTGGGCGGATGTCGCCGCGGCCGGCCGCATGGCTACCGGCTACGCCGAGACCGGCGCGCTCGTCGACGGGTCGGCGTGGAAAACCGTGCGGTCGTTCTTCTGGGCCTCCAATGTCTGGTTCTACTCCCCGAACGACACGGCGTTCAGTGAAATGAGCGGCGCGGGCGACGTCACGCTGATCCGCTCGGAGAAGCTGCGCATCGCGCTCTCGAACTATTACAGCAACAGCGCGAAAATCGTTCGCGCCGTCGTTTACACCGCTATCCCCGCCTATCGCCAGGCGGTGCGCGGCGCGACGCCGATCGCCGTCGCCAGCTACATCGTCAACGAATGTCATTCGCACGGCCCGGTCAATCAGCGCATGCTTGATTGTCCGGCGCCGGTCAGCGAGGCGGAGGCGGCGAAAATTCTCGAGGTCTATCTGGCGCACCCGCTGCTGGTCGACGGCCTGCGCTTCTGGATCACCAATCTCGACCAGCTGGCGCAAAGCGTCGAGCCGGACACGGCGGCGGCGACCGCGCTCGCCGCGGCGATCGACAGCGAGCTGGCGAAATGATCCTGCGCCGCGTCATCGCACACTTCCGCAAACAGGAATGGACCGCGATCTTTCTCGACTTCGTCATCGTCGTCGTCGGCGTCTTTGTCGGCTTGCAGGTCTCGAACTGGAACGCGGCGCGCGGCGAACGGACGAGGGAAGCCGTCTATCTCGCCGGCGTCGCGGCCGACATTCGCAGCGACATCGCGGAGATCGAGGAGATCATCCGCGTTTCAGCGCACCGGATGTCGGCGATGAGCTTTCTCCTGCGCGAAGCGGGCGGCGCGCCCCTGCCGGACGGGTTCAACTCGGCGCGCGGCCGGATCGAGATCGAACAAGCGCCCCCTTACGACGCGCAAAGCCCGGAGACGATCGGCGTCGCGATGTTCATCCTGACGACATTCGACGGCAACCGGCTTTCCTATGACACGATGGTCAACACCGGCGGCATTGGCGTCATTCGCGACGCGGCGCTGCTGCGCGCGATCCAGTCCTATTACGCCGACGTCGACAAGGCGCTGACATTTGAAACCTCGCTCGAAGTCAACCGCGTCAAACTTGTCGACGCGCAGCAGCAGGCGGGCCTGTCGCCGGTCGATGCGATGCCGGCGGGCGAAATCGTCAACGCCTTCGCCGGCGACGCCGTGCTGCTCGCCGCGGCGCGGAATTACTGGCTCTATACGAACCGCCATCTGAAAATCATGAAAGAGCTGCGCGCCGAGGCCGACCGCGTCGCCGCCGCGATCGACAAGGGGAATGGGCGATGAGTCTCTCTTGCGTGACGCCGTCCCGTGGGGCGGGCTTCAGCCCGCCGCCCTTCGCGACGCCGGCGCCTCAAAGCATCCTTCGAGACGCCTCGCTGCGCGAGGCTCCTCAGGTTGAGGGGAGTTTTCTTCCTCATCCTGAGGAGCGGGCCGAAGGCCCGCGTCTCGAAGGACGGGAAGAGGTGAAGCCATGATCCTCCGCCGCGTCATCGCACATTTCCGCAAGCAGGAATGGACGGCGATCTTTCTCGATTTCGTCATCGTCGTCGCCGGCGTTTTCGTCGGCTTGCAGGCGCAGGAATGGAGCCGGAACCTCAACGACCGCCAGCGCGAGACGCAGATCGTCGAAGGGCTGATCGGCGATCTCGACATTGATCGCGCGCAATACGCGCAGAGCCTCGACACCGCCGAGAAGCGGGTCGTCGCCGCGATGGCGTCGCTCGAAGGCGCCGGCCTGCCGCCCCTCGACTTCGAGGCCGGCGACCAGGGCGCCGGCACGGTCGATTACACGTTCGATCTGTCGCGACTGGCGACGCCGCCCGACGCGGGGCGTGACCGGCTCTGGACGGATATCGTTCTGGGGTTTCATCCAACGCCGAGCACCATGACCTATGACGCGATCGCCGGCGCCGGCGACGTCACTTTGATCCGCGACGCCGAACTCGCGAAGGAAATTCAGGGATACTACAATCTCGTCTCGAGCGTCGGCGACCAGAACGAAAAAATTCTGACGCTGCGAAGGGACGCCTTAAATACGGGCGCTCTCTACGGCCTTGCGCCCTTCGCATATACGCCGGCGCAAGATTATTTCCGCCTCGTCGCCGACAATCCCCAGCTCGCCGCGACGATCCGCATCATGGCGACGTTCGTGATCTTTCATCGCGGCGAAGTCGCCGCCGCCGCCGCGCGCGCCGCGGCGCTGCAGGCGCGGCTCAAGCAATATCTGGAGGACGCCCCATGATCTTGCGCCGCGTCATCGCCCAATCCTGTAGGGCGGGTTTTAACCCGCCGGCGAAGTTGCAACGTGCACGGACATTGTCGGAAAACGAAGACGGCGGGCCAAGGCCCGCCCTACGAAGGGCCGCCCCATGATCCTCCGCCGTGTCATCGCGCATTTCCGCAAGCAGGAATGGACCGCGATCTTTCTCGACTTCATCATCGTCGTTGTCGGCGTCTTCGTCGGCTTGCAGGTCTCGAACTGGAATGAGGCGCGCGAGGGCCGGGTGCGGGCGCATGACTATCTCCAGCGCATCGGCGCCGATCTCGACGCCGACATCGCGACCTATACCGACCGTCTGGCGTTCTGGGCGAAGGTCGCCGACTATGGCGCGAAGGGCCTCGACTACGCCGAAACCGGCGAGGCGAGGGGCGCCTCGCAATGGGATTTGCTGCTCGCCTTTTTCCAGTCGAGCCAGGTCGCGGAATTCTATACGACGCAGACGACCTATGACGAGCTGACCAGCGCCGGCGAGATCGGGCTGATCGCCGACACCGGCCTGCGCAATGACCTCGCGCAGTATTATTCTCTGGGGATCAATCCGGCGATGGCCGAACGCCCGCCCTATCGCCAGCATGTGCGCGGCGTCATTCCGCTCGGCGTGCAGAACTATATCTGGAAAAACTGCTATACGTCCGACATCAAGGCGCGCCAGATGATGCTCGACTGCGCGTCGCCGCTCGACGAGGCGCAAGCGGCGCGAATCGTCGATCAGATCCGCACCGACGCCGCGCTGATGGCGGAGCTCAGATACTGGATGTCGACGATGCAGGTCGCCGCGCAAGTCGGCAATGACCGCCTCGGCAACGCAACCGTCATGCGCGCGGCGGTCGACGCAGCGCTTGGCAAGGATGCGGGAGGGAAGAGCCGATGATGCGGCATCCCATCATCGCGCCCACACGCTCGTCATCCCGGATGCAATGCGGCATGTAATGCCGCGTTGCTGGTCCGGGATCGGGCGCGGGTTGGGCGATAGTGCTCCGTCTGGATGCGATCCCGTGTCAGCGCCGCAACATTGCATGTTGCAGCGCGCACGGGATGACGGAACCCGTAAATGAGAGGGCCGCCCCATGATCCTCCGCCGCGTCATCGCATTTTGATAGGGCGGGCTTTGCGCCGCCGCCTTTGGCGACACCCCTGCGTGACGGCGACAGCGACGGTTGAAATACCCTCACCCGCGCGCGCCATGCGCTCGCTGGCCTCTCCCTTGGGGTTGGTATGTAAAGTGCATACTCGCCCCCAAGGGAGAGGCGACGACCTCTTGCCCCCAAGGGAGAGGTGAAGGGCGCCTTTTTCAGAAGCTTCCTCATCCTGAGGAGCCTCGCGCAGCGAGGCGTCTCGAAGGATCGCCCGCGTCTCGAAACAAAATCCGCGCTTTCCCGCGACCAAATCGTCGCCGCGGCAAGGGGCTGGCTCGGGACGCCTTATGTGCATCAGGCGTCGGCGAAGGGGGCGGGGACGGACTGTCTCGGCCTCGTCATCGGTCTCTATACGGAATTACTGGGCGCCGCGCCCGAAACGCCGCCGCCCTACACGCCCGACTGGAACGAGCGCCGCCCCTGCGACGAGCCGCTGCTCTCCGCCGCGCGCCGGCATCTGACGGAGGCGACGCCGCTGCGCCCCGGACAGATCCTGATCTTCCGCATCGTTCCGACGGGACCCGCCAAACATTGCGGGATCGTCTCGGCGGGCGACCGCTTCATCCACGCCTATGCCGGGCGCGCCGTCATCGAAAGCTGGCTCTGCCGCTGGTGGATGACGCGCCTCGCCGGCGTTTTCGAATTTCCTGGAGTTGAACAATGATGAGTCGCGCAACATCGCCCGCATGGGCGCGCCAACCCTCTCCCGCTTGCGGGAGAGGGCAGGGTGAGGGGGCGTCAACGGGCGCCGATCTCCTGTTTGGCAGACCCTCACCCCCGACCCCTCTCCCGCCGGCGGGAGAGGGGAGCGGCGCCCGCCGAGCGGGGGCGTCGTCATGGCCCAACTGATCCTTTCCGCCGCCGCCGCCGCCGGGCGCGCCGGGATCGGGACGATCCTTGCACGGACGGTCGCTTCGACCGCCGCTTCCTATGTCGCGGGCGCCGCCGAGCGGCTGATCTTCGGGCCGCGAAAGCGCACCGTCGAAGGCCCGCGGCTCGACAGCTTCACTATCCAGTCATCGACCGAAGGCGCGGGCGTCACGCGGGTCTGGGGCCGCGCGCGTGTCGCCGGGCAATTGATCTGGGCGGCGAATTTCAAGGAGACGGTCGCGGAAACGACCGAATCCTCCGGCGGCAAGGGCGGGCGCCTCGCCGCGTCGAAGACGACATTCCGCGAATATGTTTATTCGCTCTCCTTCGCGGTGGGCCTCTGCGAAGGCGAGATCGACCGCGTCGCGCGCGTGTGGGCGGATGGAAAACCCTTCGATCTGTCGAAAGTCAATCACCGCGTTTATCGCGGCACGCCGACGCAAACGCCCGACGCGCTGATCGACGCGGTCGAAGGCGGCGCCCCGGCCTTTCGCGGGCTCGCTTACATCGTGTTCGAGGATCTGCCGCTGAAGGATTTCGGTAACCGCATCCCGCAGCTCTCCTTCGAGATCGAAAAGGCCCTCGGCGAAGACGATCCCGTCGCGCTCGAAAACGCGCTGGCCGCCGTCACCCTTATTCCGGGGTCGGGCGAGTTCATTTACGGAACGACCAAAGTGACGCGCGAGGCGGGCGAGGGGGTCACCGCGTCGGAGAACGTCAACAATAATGACGGCGTCACCGATTTTTCCGCCTCGCTCACCGCGCTGACGGGCGCTGCGAAAAACCTGAAAGCCGCCTCGCTCGTTGTCGCCTGGTTCGGCGACGATCTAAGGGCCGGCGTTTGCCGGCTGACGCCCGGCGTTGAAACCTATGACAAGACGACAACGCCCGCCGACTGGCGCGGCGGCGGCGTCGCGCGCGGGCAAGCGCGCCTCGTCTCGCAGCTCGATGGGCGCCCCGCTTATGGCGGCACCTCCGACGACACGGGCGTCATCGAGGCGATACAGGCGCTGAAGGCGAAGGGCCTCGCGGTGATGTTTCACCCCTTCATTTTGATGGATATTCCGCCGACGAACAATCTGCCCAGTCCCGAGGGCGCGGGCGCGCAGCCGGCTTACCCCTGGCGCGGGCGCATCGGCGTCGGCGCGCATGAGGGAAGCGCGGGCGCCGCCGCCGATATTCTGGCGTTTTTCGGAAGCGCCGCGCCGGGCGATTTTTCGCTCGCCAATGGCGCTGTCGCCTATGCCGGTCCCGCTGAATGGTCGTTCCGCCGCATGATCCTCCATTATGCGCATCTGTGCGCCGCGGCGGGCGGCGTCGAGGCGTTCCTGATCGGCTCGGAATTGCGCGCCCTGACGACGGCGCGCGACCATCAGGGGAACTTCCCGGCGGTCGCGGCGCTCATAAGCCTCGCGGCGGAGGTGAAGGCGATCCTGCCGGCGGCGAAAATCTCCTATGGCGCCGATTGGTCGGAATGGTCGGGCGTGACGAAAGCGGACGGGAAATATTTCCATCTCGACGAATTCTGGGCCGATCCCAATGTCGCCTTCATCGGCATCGATTATTACCCGCCGCTCGCCGACTGGCGCGACGGCGTCGATCACGCCGATCTCAACGCCGGATGGAATGGCCAGCACGAGCGCGCCTATATCGCCGCCAATATCGAGGGCGGCGAAAATTTCAGCTGGTATTACGCAAGCCCCGCCGATCGCGACGCGCAAGCGCGGACGCCGATCAACGACGCCGCCTATAACGAGGCGTGGGTGTGGCGCGCGAAAGACATCCGCAACTGGTGGAAGAACACGCATCACCATCGTCCGAATTTCATCCGCGACGCCGCGCCGACGCCCTGGGTTCCGAAATCGAAGCCGGTGCGCTTCACCGAATTCGGCTGTCCCGCCGTCGACAAGGGGGCGAACGCGCCCAATGTCTTTGTCGATCCCAAATCCTCCGAATCCGCGCTGCCGCCCTTTTCGAGCGGCGCGCGCGACGAGCTGGCGCAGCGCCGGACGCTCGAAGCCGTGCATGAGTATTGGCGCGCGCACAATGAAAGCGCCGGCGGCGTTTCGATGATCGAGACCGACCGGCTTTACGTCTACGCTTTCGACGCGCGCCCCTTCCCGTATTTTCCGGCGCGCGCCGACATCTGGGGCGACGCGGCGAACTGGGAAAAGGGTCACTGGCTGAACGGGCGGTTGACGCGCGCGCCGCTCGATGCGCTGGTCGCGGCCTTGTGCGCGCAGGCCGATATTCAGGGCGTTGACGCTTCCGGTCTCAAAGGCTCGATCGCCGGCTATGTCGTCGACCGGCCGTTGTCGCCGCGCCAGATGATCGATCCGCTGGCGGATGTTTTTCAGTTCGACATGACGGAGACGGCGACGGGCCTGCGCTTTCAGCCCCGAGGAGGAGCGAGCGTCGCCTCGCTTGATGCGTCCATGCTCGCCGACGACGCGGCGGGGCGCGAAGCGCGCGGCGCCTATGCGGTGACGATCGGCCACAAAGCAGACCTGCCGACGGCGGTGCGCCTTGGCTATATCGACGAGGGCGGCGATTATCTCCCCGCGCTTGCCGAGGCGCGGCTTCCTTTCGCCGACGACATTCGCGAAATCGGCATGGAGCTTCCCGCCGTGATGGACGAGGCGGCCGCCGCGGCGCGCGCGCGCTCGATCCTCGCCGACGCCGGCGTCATGCGCGAGACGGCGAGCTTCGCGCTGCCGCCCTCCTTCGCCGCGCTTGAGCCCGGCGACGCGGTGCGGCTCGATCTTGGAGCGACGGCGCGCGATTATCGCATCGTGTCGATGACCGACGGCGCGACACGAAAGGTTGAGGCGGTGCGCGTCGCCCGCGCGGTATATGAGGACGCGCCGGCGACCGGCGGCTTCAAGGCGCCGGCGATTGCGCCGCAATTCGGGCCGCCGGCGTTCGAGCTGATGAACTTGCCGCTCCTGCGCGACGATGACGATCCGGCGGCGCCTTATTTCGCCGTCCATGCCGAGCCGTGGCCGGGCGCGATCGCGCTTTATCGCGGCGACGCGCTCGCCGCGACCGCGACCGCGCGCGCCGTCATCGGGCGGCTCGACGCGCCGCTCAGCCCCGGCGCCTCCGGGCGCTGGGACGAGCGGTCCATGCGGGTGCGCCTGTCCTTCGGCGCGCTGGTCTCCAAAAGCGCGGAGGAAGTTCTCGCCGGCGCCAACGCCGCCGCCGTCGAAACCCCGGCGGGCTGGGAAATCCTGCAATTTCGCGACGCCTCACTCGGGCCCGACGGCGCGTGGACGCTCACAGGGCTTTTGCGCGGCCAGAGCGGCTCGGAACAGGAGGCCGCCGCCGGCGCGCCCGCAAACGCGCGTTTCGTCCTTTTGACCGGCGCCATCGTTCAGGCGTCGCTCCCCTTCGACCTGCGCGGGTTAGCTTTCGACTGGGCCGCAGGGCCCGCCGACGATCACCCGACGGCGCCGACCTTCCGCACACGGAACTTCACCGGCGAGGCGCGGGGGGCAAGGCCCTTGTCGCCCGTCCATCTGATGGCGGTCGAGACGGCGGACGGCGCGATTGACGTCACCTGGAAGCGGCGCACCCGAAAGGGCGGCGATTCATGGGCGGGCGAAGACGTCCCCTTGAGCGAGACGTATGAGCGCTACCGCGTCGAGATTTACGCCGGCGCCGCGCTCATCCGCACGGCGGAAGTCTCCGCCCCCGCCTTCACCTATACGCCGGCGATGCTCGCCGCCGATTTCCCGGGCGGCCGCCCCGCGCTCACGATCAGGGTCGCGCAACTCTCGGATCTGGTCGGCGCCGGCGCCTGGGGGGAGGTCGGGGCGTGACGGGCGGGGAGGTTTCTATTGGCTGACAGGTTCAACAATCGCCGCGGGCGATGCGACGGAGTGTAGAAGGCATGACGAATGAATTTAATGATAAATCGATGCAAGGCGCAATCAGACGCGCGACCGCAGCCTATCGGAAATCGTGCAGCGCCGTGGAGCGAAAACGAGGCGAATCCTGTACGGATCTCGTTCTCGAAATCACCGACCTAAACTGTTCGACGCCGTCGACGCCTACGAACGGTTTGGGTGCGGCGCAGGCGACCGGCTGCAATCCTGATTCGTAAATTTTCAAGCTCGCCAGAGGAATATCAATGCGGCCGCGAGGGCGCTGACGGCGACAACAAAAGAAAACGCCGCGATGGCCCAGCCGGTGTTCGAGACGCGGCCATCGCGCATCACTTTTTCCCGGCCGACCGCGACGCCGGTCAGCCAGAACGTCGCCCAGAAAAGAACGACGTCCGCCAGACCAACGCTTAGGTACAAAGGAATGTCCAACAGCAAATTATCGAAGACGGGGTCGGAGACGGCGAATTTGACGAAGATGATCGCCCCTATGGCGATCGACGCCAAAGTCGCGACGTCGATCTTTTCTTCGCGCTTCTCCGGCGGCGGCGACGACGTCAATTCTTCCATTCTGATGCTTCCGACGCCTCTCAAAATTAGCGACGCTCCCAGCTTTCCGCTGCGGGCGCGCGCCGCCCTTGTGGGGGACGGCGCGCGCCTTACAGTGCGATCATCGCTTACCGGCGATCGTCAGGGCTGCGGCAGGTTCTCGATCTTGTCGAGCTGCCGGCGGTTGAGATCGTCGGACTCTTCGTCATTGGGCGCCCGCTCTCCGGGTTTGTACAGGCGAACGGGTTGCGCCGCCGGCTGCTCCGGCGTCGTGGAAGTCGCCACGCTGGCGGTTTCATCGACATCGGGTGCGACACTGGCCGCCGCGTCCGCGGCGTCGTCGGCTGCCGCGTCGGCGGCGTCATCTACTGCTGCGTCGGGCGCGGTGTCGGGCGCTGCGTCAGGCGCGAGGGCCTCTGGCGCTTCGGCGGGCGTCGCCTCGTCCCCAGCGGCCGCCGCTTCGACGACCGGATCGGCGTCAAGCACGCGCGAGGCGAGCGCGGAATCGAGCGGCTCAAGTTCGGCGATCATCGGGTTCGGCCGCAGATCGAGATTGGCGCCGGTGCCGGCGTCGATGCCGACGCCGACGATGCCGCCGAGCAGCGCGTTTCCTGCGCCTGAAGCGAGCCCGCCGCCGGTCAGCTTGGGTTTGAGAAGGCCGGACGCCGGCTTGTATCCTTCGAGCGTGAATTCGACGGCCCAGGTGCGCTTGCGCTTCAGTTCAAGCTCGCACGGCGCGACACAGGTAAAAGGACCAAGCTTGTCTTCGCTGATCGATTCCGCCGTCACCGTCGCGCCCGAAGGCCGGCTTTCGAATGCGGCGTTGTCTTTCGTCCCCCGCACCACCGTCGCGCAGGAACACGACGCAAGAATCCCCCACAATAACAGTAGTTTTTTCATTTATGTTACCCCGCCAATTTTACTTGAAAAGCGAGATTACAGGCAAATAAAGACATGGCAAGCATCGAAGGCGACGCAGTCATCTTCGCGCCCGTACGCCGGGAGATTTCCGGCCCCTGTCACGCCGCCCCGGCGGCCGGTTCAGCCCCCGCCCGCCGCCGAAATTAACCGCGCTCTCTTCATTTCGTGGCAGGATCGCTTATCTAAAGGCGGGGAGAGACCCCCGGCTTTAATGTTTCGTGGCCGAAAGGAGCTTGTCTTAATTTGACGAGAAACCCTTATAGCGTGCTTGGAGTCGCCCCGTCGGCGACCGATGCGGAAATTCGCGCTGCGTTCCGGACGCTCGCCAAAAAATATCACCCGGACCGCAACAAGGACGACAAGAAGGCCGAGGAGAAATTCAAGGAAGTCTCTGCCGCCTTCGACATCGTCGGCGACGCCGACCGGCGCAAAAAATACGATCGCGGCGAGCTGGACGAACAGGGCCGCGAGCGGCCGCACTACCGGCAATGGACGGGCCCCGGCGCTTCAGGACACGGCGCGCAAGGCGCGGGCGCCCAAGGCCCCGGCGGCGCCTATGGCTCCGCTTATTCCGGCGGCTTCGCCAACAAGGGCGATTTCGACGATCTCGGCGACATTTTCGCCGATCTTTTCGGGCGCGGCCGGCCGGGCGCTTCGGGCGCTTCCGGTCACGGCGCCGGCGGCCCCGGCGCGATGCGCGGGCGCGACGCCAAATATGAATTGCAGGTCGATTTTCTCGACGCCGTCAAAGGCGCCAAGAAACGCGTCGTCATGCCGGACGGCAAATCGCTCGACGTCGCGATTCCCGCGGGCCTTGAAGACGGCCAGACGCTGCGCTTGCGCGGGCAGGGCGAGCCCGGCGTTTCCGGCGGGCCGGCGGGCGACGTTTATGTCGACATCCGGGTGCTGCCGCATCCTTTGTTCGAGCGCGACGGCGACGATATTCATATCGACGCGCCGATCACGCTGAAGGAAGCCGTGCTCGGCGGCAAGATCACCGCGCCGACGATCGCCGGCGAGGTCTCGATCACGGTGCCGAAGAATTCAAGCTCGGGCGCGGTGCTGCGCCTTAAAGGCCGCGGCGTCGCGCGCGACGGAAAACCCGCGGGCGATCAATATGTGAAGTTGAAAATCGTCCTGCCCGAGGGCGGCGACGCCGAACTTGAAGAATTTGTTCGCGGCTGGAGCGGCGCCGCCGCCCACGCGCCGCGCAAGCATTTCGCTGGCGCGGGGTAAGCGCGAGGTGATCTCTATACGGAGCATCAGGCGCGCGGCGGAGCGGGCCGCCTCACAATAGCCCGGGAGCGACGGCGCCGAAGGACAAAATCCGTTAGCCGCCGCGCAAGACACGGCCCTCTATTTGCGCTAGACATCCTTCCCGATGATCGATCTTTCTGAAGCTGCGCTTTCGCCGCCCGCGGGCGTCACGCCCCGCAAATGGGCGCGCTTGTCCTCGTTTCTCGGCGCCTTGCCGCCGGCGGCGGCGGCGCGGCTGTTCGCGGCGCTCGAAGCCGCGCCCGCCGGCGGGGCGCTGCCTTCGGGGGCGCTGCTCCAGTCGCTCCGTGCACGGCTGATCTCGGAGGAAGCGCCGTTTCCGCCGAGAAAGCTTTCGGCGCAGCGTCTGTTTTTCGGGCCGTTCGAGGATTTCTTCGTCTCCCACCGGCGCGGGCGCAAGCGCCGGGCGCGGATCGATCGCGCCTCTTTGGGGCCGATCTGGGCGCTCGTCCTTGGCGACGCCGCTTGCGCGGACGCGGCGCGCGCGGCGACAAGACTTGATGAGGCGATCGCGCGCGGCGAAGCCGAGCTGGCGCCGCTGCGGCGCGATTTGTTCGCCGCCGCCGCAGAGGGTTTTGCGATCCTGATCGCGCACGCCGAAGACGACGCGGCGTTCCGCGCCGATCTGTCGGCGCGGCTTGGCGCCGATCAGGCGGGTGGCGATCAGGCACGACCCGGGGCGCTGCACGATCTTGCCGAACTTGCGCTGCTGCTGCCGGCGGCGGATCATCTGCTGCGGGCGCAGGACGCGTTTCCCCGCCCGGTGTCGACGTTGACGGAAGAAGATCTCTACCGCATCCGGCGCCTTTATGCGGACGCGGCCGGCGACGCGCCGTCCGCGGCGGGTTATGTGCTGACCGCGATCGCCGCGCGCATGGATGCGCCATGGCGCGCGATGCGCCTTTATTATCATCTGACGCGCGCCAAAGATGAAACCTTGCCGCATGCGCGCGCTGACGCCGCGACTGTCGCCGAAACCCTGTTCGACGATCTAGAGGGTCTCGCGCGCGGGCTTGAGCGCGACGCCGATGACGATCCCGATACGGAGGATGCGCCGGCGCGCCTGTCGCATTTCGCCGACTTCGCGCACGGTCTCGACTCGGAAGCGGCGCAGTGGGACGACGGCGTCGCCCGCGCCCGCGTCGAGGCTTGCCGCGATGTTGCGGCCAGCGCGCTCGCGCGGTTCGCCGAGACGGCGCTGGCGCGCCTGCGTCGTCATCATCCGGTGCGGCACGCCGGCGGCTCGACGCGGCTGATGGCGCTGCGCCCGGACATCGACCGTCCGCTCGATCGCGCGATTGAAAAAGACGCGCGCGCCGCCGCGAGATTTCTCGCACAAGCGGAGAGCCTCGGTGAGAGGATGGCGCGGCCTAGCGCCGCCAGCACGCACTTCGCGGATGCGGTCCGCGAAACCGCCCGCTATGCCGGCGATCTCGTCGCTGAAATCCGCGCCGCCGAGGGCGATCAGCGGCTCGCCGCGCGCCGGCGCATGGAGGCGACCTTGCGCGCGGCGGAAGGCCTGCTGCCGGAGGACGAGATCGCCCTCCTCAAAGAACGCGCCAATGTCGCCGCGGTGTCGGCGTGACTGACGCATTCGTGCGCGCGCGTGATTTCGCGCCGGCGCGGGCCTGTGCGAAATTCGCAGAAGTCGGGAGATGAGCAGCGATGGGCGGTGAGACGCGGAAGACGCTTTTTGAAAGCGCCGGGGCGACGCTCGCGGGCGCGCTCGAATTGCCGCGCGGCCAGCCGCGCGCCTATGCGCTGTTTGCGCACTGCTTTTCCTGTTCGAAGGATATCCGCGCTGCGCGCGAAATCGCCCGTTCCCTGCGCGGCGCCGGCTTTGCGGTGCTGCGCTTTGATTTCACTGGGCTCGGTGCGTCCGAGGGCGATTTCGCCGACACGAATTTTTCCTCCAGTGTCGACGATCTCGTCTCCGCCGCCGATTATCTGCGCCGCGAGTTTTCCGCGCCGGCAATCCTCATCGGCCATTCGCTCGGCGGCGCCGCGGCGATCGTCGCCGCCGGAAAAATTCCGGAAATAAAAGGCGTCGCGGTGATCGGCGCGCCGGCCGAGGCCGCACATGTCGCGCATCAGTTTGGCGCGAGGCGCGACGAAATAATCCGCGAAGGCGCGGCGAGCGTGCCGCTCGCCGGGCGCGCGTTCACCATCAGGAAGCAGTTCCTCGACGATGTCGAGGGCGCCGACGTGCTAGGCGCCGCCGCGAGCCTGGCGCGGCCGCTGCTCATCCTGCATGCGCCGCTCGACCAGACCGTCGGCGTCGATAATGCGAGCCGGCTGTTCATGGCGGCGAGGCATCCGAAAAGTTTCGTCAGCCTCGATGACGCCGATCACCTTCTCTCCAATCCGGCGGACGCGCGCTACGCGGCAATGATCATCGCCGCCTGGGCCTCGCGCTATGTCGCAGCGCCAGCGGATAAGACCGCGCCGGCGGCAGGTTTTATCGGCGGGGCCCGCGCCGAGACGATGCCGGGCGAGCGTTTCGCCGCGGCGCTGTCGATCGACGGCCATCCTTTCATCATCGACGCCGATCCCGTGGACGGCGGCGCGGGGCTCGGCCCCAATCCGACGCGCACGCTCGAAGCCGCGCTCGCCGCCTGCGGGGTCATCACCATGCGGATGTACGCCGAACGCAAGGGCTGGCCGCTCGAAGGCGCGTCGATCGAGATCAGGCGCGCCGCCCCCGATGATGCGCACGCCGCGCATATTCTCGACAAGACGACGCGGCTGATCGGTCCTCTCAATGACGAGCAGCGCCGCCGCATCGCCGAGATCGCCGACCGGTGCCCGGTTCAACGGATCGTGACGCAGGGCGTCGAAATTCGCTCCCGCCTTTTGTCGCAGGAGGATTGAAACGGCGCGTAAGGGCCCTAAATTCTTGACAAATTTTAATTCGCCCCGCCGGGTTTCCGCCGTCATCCCGGCATTTATCTTTGCAACCGACAGGGCGCATGTGATCATCACCAGGACGGGCGGCGCATCTTAGCCAGCGTAGGGAACAAATATGAGTGTGTTGAAGACCAGAAATTTTCGCAATGGCTTGCTGACCGGCGCCGCCGGCGCGATCGCCCTTGGCGGCGCCTGCGTGCTGCTCCTTCCGGGCGCGAGCGCGCAAGCGCCCCGTCTCGTCGCGCCGCCGCCAGCTGCGGTTGACGGATCGCTGTCCTTCGCCGACCTTGTCGAGCGCGTCGCGCCGAGCGTCGTCAGCGTGCTCGTTGAACAAGAAGTCGACCAGCCGCAAGTCCCGCAGGAGCTGCAGGATTTTTTCCAGTTTCGCTTCGGCACGCCGGATGGCGGCGACTCCGATGGCGGCGAGGGCTTTAACGGCGGCGGGCCGCAGCATCTTGAAGCGGAAGGCTCGGGCTTTTTCATCGACGCGAAAGGCCACATCGTCACCAATAATCACGTCGTCGAAGACGCCGATGAGATCAAGGTGCGGTTGTCCGACGGCAGCGAAATCCCCGCCAAGCTCGTCGGAACCGATCCCTTGACCGATCTCGCCGTGCTCAAGGTCGATCCGCCGAAGGGCCAGGCCTATGTTCAGTTCGCGGACGACGTGAATCTTCGCGTCGGCGACTGGGTGATCGCAGTCGGTAATCCGTTCGGTCTTGGCGGCTCGGTCACCAGCGGTATCGTCTCCGCGATCGGCGGCCAGAACCGCGAAGGCCAGTTCCTAGACTTCGTCCAGATCGACGCGCCGATCAATCGCGGCAATTCGGGCGGTCCAACTTTCGATCTCAAGGGCCGCGTCGTCGGCGTCAACACGGCCATCTACTCGCCGAACGGCGGCAGCGTCGGCATCGGCTTCGCCATCCCGGCGAAAGTCGCCAAGGAAACTGTCGCCCAGCTGATTTCCGCCGGTTCGGTGACGCGCGGCTGGCTCGGCGTTTCGATCCAGCCGGTGACGACCGACATCGCCGCCGCGCTCGGCCGCCAAGGAACGCAAGGCGCACTCGTCTCTGAAGTTCTCGAAGGAACGCCGGCCTTCAAGGCTGGCTTCAAGAGCGGCGATCTTGTGCTGAAGCTGAACGGCCGGGAAATAGCGTCGCCACGCGATTTGACCCGCGGCGTCTCCGCGCTGCCGCCGGGCGACAGGGCGAAAGTCACGGTGCTGCGCAATGGCGTGCAAAAGGATCTGGTGGTGACCCTCGGCCAGCGTGACAAGGAAGTTGTCGCGTCGAACGGCGCGGCGCCGTCTGCGTCCGAAGACAGCCTGTCGAAGGATGTCGGTCTTCGCACCGCCGACATTACCGAAGATATGCGCCAGCAGTTTCGCATTCCCGACGGCGTCGCCGGCGTTCTGGTGACCGCGGTCAAACCGGGAAGCCCGGCGGAAAAAGCAGGCCTCAACACCGGCGTCGTGATCCTTCAGGTCGACGGCGCGCCGGTGACGACGAGCGCCGCGCTAAAGGCGAAAATCGACGACGCGAAAAAAGCCGGCAAGGAAGCGGTGCTGCTTCGCCTGCAGCTTGGCGAGATCAAACAGTTCAGCGCCCTGACGATCGGAAAAAAAGCCGGCTGACGCTGGAAACTCAATGATGGGGCCGGCTGCCAGCCGGCCCGTCCAACAGGAAGGCAGACGATGAGAATCCTCGTTGTTGAAGACGATAATGAAGCCGCCGCGCATGTCTCGAAGGGCCTGCGCGAAGCGGGGCATGTCGTCGATCATGCGATGGACGGCGAGGTCGGCCTCAACATGGCGGGCGCCGGCGATTATGACGCCTATGTCATCGACCGCATGCTGCCGAAACTTGACGGTGTGACCTTGCTGTCAAAGCGACGCGCCGGCGGCGATGAGACGCCGGCGCTGTTCCTCTCGGCGCTCGGCGAGGTCGACGACCGCGTCAAGGGATTCAAGGCGGGCGGCGACGACTATCTGGTAAAGCCTTACGCCTT
>MEMM01000164.1:4485-8022 GCA_001767925.1 Alphaproteobacteria bacterium RIFCSPHIGHO2_12_FULL_63_12 | reverse complement strand
TGCTCGCGCGGGTCGAGGCGCTCGGCCGGCGCCGTCATACGGCGCCCTCGACGGTGACGACCCGCTATGCGGTCGGCGATCTTGAGATCGACGTCATCACGCGAACGGTGCGCCGGGCGGGCAAGAAAATCGACCTTCAGCCGCGCGAATTCCGGCTGCTTGAATATCTGATGCGTCACGCGGGACAGGTGGTCACCCGGACCATGCTGCTCGAAAACGTCTGGGAATATCATTTCGATCCGCAGACGAACGTCATCGACGTCCATATCTCGCGCCTGCGGTCGAAAATCGACAAGGATTTCGACACCGCGCTCCTGAAGACGATCCGCGGGGCCGGCTATACGATCGCCGACGGCGATTAGGAGGGGGTTGTAGGTTGTAGGTTGCCGGTTGCAGGTTGTAATGCTGCGGCTTCGATATCGGCTATACCTGCAACCTGATACCTGCAACCTCGCTCATGTTCCGCCTCCTTCGCACAACGACTTTCCGGTTTACGATCGTTTACGTCGTCGTATTCGCGGTTGCCGTGGCGTTGCTCGGCTATCTTTTCTATCAGTCGACCTTCGGCGTCGTCGCCAAGCAGACCGACTCGATCCTCGATCAGGAAATCCAGGTTCTCTCCGAAGTCTTCTCGTCGGAAGGCGCGGGCGTCCTCCGCAGGGTCGTGCGCGAGCGGGCGGCGTGGCGCGACGACGGCCTTTACATGCTGATCGGCGCGCCGTCGGGCGCGGTGCTCTCGGGCAATCTCTCGGCGCTGCCGCCCGAAGCCTTGTCCGCCGGCGAAGGGTTTTTCAATTTCACCTTCGAGCGGCCCCGGCTCGATGCGGCGGGGCGCGAGATCGGCATCGACACCCGCGAGGCGCGCGGCAAAATTCGCCGCTTCAAGGCGACGCCCGACGCCGAGACCTCGTTTCTCGTCTTTGTCGCCCGCGATATTTCGACGAGGGAATCGCTTCGGAAACGAAGCCAGGCGCTGATGACGCGCATCGGCGCGGCGACGATCGGGCTCGGCATTGTAATCGGCCTGCTGTTTTCAAGAACGCTGCTGCGCCGCGTCGACAGCGTCAACCGCACCGCGCGCGCCATCCGCGACGGCGATCTTTCCAAACGCATCGCGCTCACCGGCGCCGTCGACGAGATTGAAAATCTCGCGATCAACCTGAACGCCATGCTCGACCAGATCGAGCGGCTGATGAACGGCATGCGCGAGGTGTCGGATAATATCGCACATGATTTGCGCTCGCCGCTGAACCGCATCCGCGGCCGCCTCAACGAAGCGCTGAAAAGCAGCCCCGCCGAAAAGGAAGAGGCGTTGCGCACGACGCTCGAAGATGCGGAAGGGATGATCATGACCTTCAACGCGCTGCTGTCGATCGCCCGCATCGAATCAGGTGAGGGCGCCGGCCAGATGGAGGCGGTCGATCTCGTCGCCATCGCGCAGGAAATGGTCGAGCTTTATGAACCCGCCGCGCAGGAATCGGGCTTCATCCTGCAACTGAAGACCGCGCCCGCGCCGCCGGTCAGAGGGTCGCGCGCGCTGATCAGTCAAGCGCTCGCCAATCTTCTCGACAATGCGCTGAAATACGCCGTCGGCGGCACGACGATCCGGATCGACGTGCGCAAGGGATCGGAAAACCGCGTGCTCCTCTCGGTGCTCGACGACGGGCCGGGCGTGCCGGAGGCCGAGCGCGACAGCGTGCTGAAGCGTTTCGTCCGGTTGGAGCAGAGCCGCTCGACGCCGGGATCGGGTCTTGGCCTCTCGCTCGTCTCGGCGATCGCGCGCGCGCACAGGGGCTCGATCCTGCTCGGCGAATCCTCGACCAGCGGCGAGCGGCGCGGCCTGAAGGTGACGATCGCATTTCCCGCTTACGACAAGGGATAGGGCGATCCGTTTGTCACCGCTTCGCGACAGCGCCTATGAGTGTTCCGATGACTGACGGTGCGCCCCTTCATTCCCTCGTCCGTACGGCGCCGGCTCCGTTCGACCGGCCGGCGGGCGAGCGCGCGCTGGAGGCGATCGGCCGCGACGGCCCGGTGGCGGATCTGATCCTCGGCGTCGCCGGCTGCTCACCCTATCTCGCGCGGACGATCGCTCGTTTACCCGACGCCGCGCGCGCGATCCTCGACGCGTCGCCCCGCGACAATCTCGCCCGCGCTGTCGCCGCCGCCTGGGCCGCCGCGGAGAGTGACGATCCGGCGGCCCAGATGAAAGGCTTGCGCGTCGCCAAAGCGGACGCCGCGCTGGCGATCGGTCTTGCGGAAATCTCCGGCGCGTGGACGACGATGCAAGCGGCGGCGGCGCTCTCGACATTCGCCGATGCCGCCGTCGGGGCCGCGCTCCGCATGGCGCTGCGGCAGGCGAGGCGGCTCGGATTTGCGCCCGTCAATGAAGCGCGGCCGGAAGAAGCGTCCGGAGTCACCGTGATCGCGATGGGCAAGCACGGCGCCAATGAACTGAATTATTCGAGCGACATCGACCTTGTCGTTCTTTTCGACAGCGCCGGCGCGGCGCTCGGCGGTGCAACGGACGCCAAGCGGATCGCCGTCGCCGCGACCCGCGCGATGGTCTCGCGGCTCAACGATCAGACGGCAGACGGCTATGTCTTTCGCCCCGATCTGCGCCTGCGTCCGGACCCTGGCGTGTCGGCGGCGGCGGTGTCGATCAACGCCGCCGAGACCTATTACGAATCCTACGGCCAGAACTGGGAGCGCGCCGCCTTTATCAAGGCGCGCGCGGCGGCGGGCGACGTCCCCCTCGGCGAGGAATTCATTCGCCGCCTGCGGCCGTTCATCTGGCGCAAATTTCTCGACTTCGCCGCAATCGAGGAAATCTACAGCGTCATGCGCCAGATCCACGCATCGAAAGGCGCGTCGGCGCAAGGCTTCAGCGAAGCGGATTTTTACGGCCATGACCTCAAGCGCGGCCGCGGCGGGATTCGCGAAATCGAATTTTACGTGCAGGCGCAACAGCTGATCGGCGGCGGCAAGAACCCGGCCTTCCGCACGAGGGCGTCGCTGGACGCGCTGACGGCGCTCGCCGGCGCCGGCGTCGTCAATGAGGCGACGCGCGCCGGCCTCGACGAGCGCTATCGCTATCTGCGCAAGGTTGAGCACCGGTTGCAGATGATCAACGATGAACAGACGCACCGCATCCCGGCGAATGAGGCCGACGCCGCGCGGCTTGCGGTCTTTCTCGGCGAGGCGAGCCTTGACGCCTTCCGCTCGCGGCTTCTCGAAACATTCCGCTCGACGCATGAGCTGACGGCGCCGTTGTTTCGTCCGGAAGAAAAACAGGCGCCGACGACGGGCGTGTTGTCATTCACCGGCGTCGACACCGATCCGCAAACCATCGCAACCCTGCGGAGCCTCGGATTCGAGCGCCCCGAACAGATCGCGGAAGCCTTCCGCCGCTGGCACGCGGGAGAAACGCGCGCCACCAGAAGCCAGAAATCGCGCTCCGTCCTCGCCAAGGTGACGCCGGTGCTGATCACCGCGCTGGCGCGCGCCAGCGCCCCCGACGAGGCGTTCGCCGCGTTC
>MEMM01000164.1:0-4470 GCA_001767925.1 Alphaproteobacteria bacterium RIFCSPHIGHO2_12_FULL_63_12 | reverse complement strand
CCGGATCATGACGGTCTCGCCGTTTCTCGCGCGCGAAGTCGCCAAGCGGGCCTATCTCGCCGAAGCGCTGATTGAATCGCAATGGCCCGATCCAGATCCGACGCGCGAAGGTCTCGCGGAAAAACTCGCGATGCGTCTTGCGGCCGCCGACGGCTACGAGGCGGCGCTCGGCGCGGCGCGTCGCTGGGCGTCGGAAGAATCTTTTTCGGTGTCGGCGCAATTGCTGGTCGAACTGGCGACGCCCGCCGGCGCCGCCGCCCGCTTCACCCTGATCGCGGAAACCGCGCTTGGCGCGCTGCTCGACCTTGCGCGGCGGGAAACCGAGGCGCGATTTGGAGCGATTAACGGGACGCTGGCGGTGGTCGGGCTCGGGCGGCTCGGCGCCCGGACGATGACCGCCGCCTCCGATGTCGATCTGATGGTCGTCTATGACGCGCCGGACGACGCGCGCTCAACCGGAGCGGCGTCGCTCGACGCCGTCACCTATTTCGGCCGTTTCGTCCGGCGCTATATTTCGGCGGTGACGATCCCGACCGAGGAAGGCGCGCTCTACGAAGTCGACTTGCAGTTGCGCCCGTCCGGTTCAAAAGGCCCGCCGGCGGTCAGCCTTTCCGCGTTTCGAAAATATTATGAGGGCGAGGCCTGGACCTGGGAAATCATGGCGCTGACCAAGGCGCGGGTGATCGCCGGCGATCCCTCGCTCGGGGGCCGGATCGCCGCCGAGATCGACTCCATTCTCGCGCGCCCGCGCGCGCCCGCCAAAATCGCCGCCGATGTCGAGGAAATGCGCGAGCGCCTTCGCGCCGCCAAGCCGGCGATCAGTCCGTGGGATCTCAAAAATGCGGTCGGCGGTTTTGTCGAGATTGATTTCACCGTTCAGTATCTGTTGCTGACGCATCCTCTGCCGTCGGGCGCCGCGCCCTCCCGTGACATGGCGATGATGATAAACGCGTTTCAACAAAGCGGGGCGATCGAGGCGCGCGAGGCGGAAATCCTCATCGCCGCCCACAAAGCTTTCGAAGCGCTGCAGCAGATGAGCCGGGCGGCGACCGGCGGCGTCTTCGCGCCGGGCGCCGCGGGCGACGCGCTGCGGCGGATGGCGGCGTCGCTCTTTGACGCCGACACCATCGAGGAAGCCGAGAAAACCCTCACAGCCATGCAGGCGGATGTGCGTGGCGTCTATGAGGCGGTTGTGCGCGTGAAGGCGGCTTCGGCCGCGGCGGAGGGTCGATGACCATGCAGCGCGCCGCGGTCGATCTCCTCATTATCGGCGCCGATGCGGCAGGCCTCGCAGCGGCGGCCTGCGCGGCCAAAAGCGGGGCGAGCGTCGCGCTGGCGCCGACGGGCGGCGAAGCGCCGGCGCTCGGCGCCACGGCGGAACCACCGAACTTCGTCTGGCGCATGCTCGATCTGCACCTTCACGACCTCGGGCCGGCGCCCGGCGCGCCGCAAACCACGCTTTTGGAAAAAGGCGCGCTGTCGACAACCGCTGATCCGATGCGGACTGGCGATGCGCTTGCCGCGCGCGATCCGGCGCTTGAACATTTATGGCCGGCATTCGCCGCGGAAATGAAGCGCGGCGCCGCCGGCCGCGCGCCCGATTCGACTGAGCGCTTCTTGTCCGCCAACGCGCTGCTGAATGATTTTTTTGCCGACGAGGACCTGAAGACGCATCTCATTTCCGCTTTCGTCGCGCCGTTTGGGCTGGCGGGCGACGAGATCGGCTCGGCTTTAGCGCTCGCCGGCGCCGGCGATGCGGCGCGCGCGCGGATTTCCGCCAGCGCGCTTTACGCGGCGCTGGAGGATGTGGCGCTTAAGGCCGGCGTCGAACGCTTGTCCGGGCGTCTGCAAACTCTCGCGCGCGCCGACGGGAAGTTCTGGAAAGCGGTGATGGACAACGGCCATGACGTGCGCGGACGAAAGGCGATGGCGTCGTCGGTCCTGCTCGGCGAGGCCGCGGGTCTTTGCGTATCATGTAACGGCTCGCCGTTGGTCCGGCGGATCGGCGCCGAGGCGATCGTCCGCATCCGCTGCGACAAGCGGCCGTCGGCGGCGGCGCTGCGCGCGCCGGGCGATTTCTTCACCGCGACGGACCGGGCCGCAATCTTGCGCGCGCGCGACGCCATGATCGATGGGCGCCTCGCCGACGAGCCGGTCCTGCGCTTTTCCGTCAGCGGCAAGGAAATCATCGCGCGCGCGCCCTTCGTTCCGGCGCGTCTGCGCGAGAACGGCGAAACGCGCGACTGGACCGGGCAGGACAAACAGATTCTCGGGCGCCAGGCGGCGGCGCTGATCGAAAAGCGGCTTGGCGGCGGCCTTGGCGCGGTGCGCGAAATCGAGGTGACGATCGGCGCCGACGCCGCGACCGGCCTGACGCGCCGCGCCTTTGACATCCCGGCGATCCCCGCGCCGCCGCCCTCGCACGATCCGGTCGGCGCCGCCGCCGCGTTGGCTCTAGAGATCGTCCGCGATGAGTGAGACGCGCAAATATAACGGACCGAAAATTGAAGGCGGCATCGACGCTGTCGTTCTCGGCGCGACGCCTGAAGGCCTTGCGGCGGCGGCGCTGTTGGCGCGCGCCGGCTTTCATGTCGTGCTGATCGAGACCCCAGCGAGCCGCCCGCGTGAGCGGCGAGAATTCGCGCCCGGCTATTTCGCCGAAGACGGCGATCCGCTGGCGGCGACACTCGATCATATCGTCGTCGAGGCGCTCGATCTTTATCGTCACGGGCTTGCCTTCTCCGCGCGCCGGCTTGAAACGCTGGTGCGTTTTGGCGACCGCGCCGCGCTGGCGATGCCGGGCGATCCGGCGCTCGCCGGCGAGACGGTTGCGGCGTTCTCCGAAATCGACGCTGGCGCTTTCACGGCGTTCCTTGACGCTGAACGAAAAACCGCGCGCCTTCTCGCTGACTGGTTCGCTGGCGGCGAGCGCCCCGAGATCCTCGACGGCGCGGCGGCCGAGGCGGGGACCTCCTCGGTCGACGGGGCCATCGTTGGGCGGTTCGTCGATCGTCGCCTTGAAGATTATCTTCGCGCCGAAGCCGCCTTCGGGATCGGCGCGCGCCCGGCCGAACCGTTCACCTATCTCTCCTTCATCCGGAGCCTCGCCGGCGAGACCGCCGGTCTTCAGGGCGGCGTCGCGGCGATCGAAGGCGGCGGACGCGGGCTCAATAATGCGCTGCGGCGCGCTTGCCAGGCGGCAGGCGTCACCATCCGCCAGACCGATCGCGTCCGGAACGTCATCGTCGAATGGGACCGCGTCGCCGGCGTTTCCTTCGACGACGGCGCGCAAATCCGCGCGCCGATCATCGTGTCGTCCCTGCCGGCGCGCGAGACCTTTCTCGACTTCGTCGGCCGCGCGCGTCTCGACATCGAATTCACGCGCACGCTCGATATCGCGGCGCCGAGCCTTGCGACGGTGCGCTTCAATCTCGCGATCAACGGCGCGCTTGAGGATCAGCGCGTCGGCGCGCGTCTCGACCGGCGATTCCTGTTTGCGCCGGGGCCGCTTGAGATCGAGTGCGCCTTTCGCGCCGCGTCGAATGGCGTCGCGCCCGAGACCGCCATCGGCGAACTCGTTTTCCCGAGCGCCTTCGATCGTACGCTCGCGCCGCAGGGCTGCTCGACCGCCGCACTCTCCTTGCATCCGCTCGCCGCTCGGCCGCTCGACGATGTACACTGGTGCGAGGCAATTTCGAAAACCGCGAAATCGGTGTTTACGCGCCTCGTCGGCGGCGCCGAGATCGCCGCGATCGAAGCGGAAGAAAGCGCCGCCGCCGCGCCGCCCTTGCCCGCCGCGATGGAGCGGCGCACCCGGCTCGCAGGGGCGTCGGGCCTTGAGGGATATTTCTTTTGCGGCCCAGAAACACTCATCGGCGGCGGCGTCAGCCTTTCCGCCGGGCGCCGCGCCGCCGATCGCGCGCGCGACTATTTCAGGAAAGGCGGGTTCAGCTGATGCATTTCCCCGCCGCCGACGACGCTCTCGAGCCGCGCGCGACGCCGCTTTACGCCGCCGCCGCCGGCCTTTCCGCGACCAATAGCTGGACCTCCGTCAACGGCTACGCGGCGGCGCGGGTCTATACGACGGTCGAGGAAGAGTACAAGGCGGCGAGCGAGGACGCCGCGCTCGTCGATCTCGGTCCGATGCGCCGCTATACCGTTCGCGGAAAGGACGCCGCGAAAATCCTGACGCGGCTGACGACGACGCCGGTTGAGGAATTGTCGGTCGGCGAAAGCGCGCGCGGTCTCATTCTTGATACGGACGGCTTCGTCGCCGACTACGCGGACCTGACGCGCCTGTCGGGCGATCTCTATCTCCTGACGACGGCGACGCCGGTCGATCGACGTCTTCAGCTCGCGGCGCGCGGCTTCGACGCCGAGGCGCTGAATGTCGGCGCGATGGTGGCGGCGCTTGGAATTGTCGGCCCGGCGGCGCGCGCCGCGGCGTCCGCCGCGGGGATTGATCTGCTG
>MEMM01000163.1:19500-19632 GCA_001767925.1 Alphaproteobacteria bacterium RIFCSPHIGHO2_12_FULL_63_12 | reverse complement strand
CGTTCGATTACTTTCCTTGCCGTCCTTTTGAGCCTCGCCGCCTGCGAGCGCGCGAAACACGACCAGCCGGCCGCCCCGGCGGCGGCGGCCGTCGACGCGCGCGAGGTCGCGGCCGCGGACGGTTATGGCGCG
>MEMM01000163.1:17639-19477 GCA_001767925.1 Alphaproteobacteria bacterium RIFCSPHIGHO2_12_FULL_63_12 | reverse complement strand
CGCCTTCTGGTCGCATCCGAGCGTCAATTTCCAGAGTCTTTTGATCGCCGCCGGCGACGGCGGCGTCAAAGCCTACAATATTGAAACCGGCGATCTGAGCGCCTCGGCGCCGGGCGCGGCGTCCGATGTCGCGGTGTTTTATCTCGGCGCGGGCGCGAGCGCGCAAGGATACGCGATCGCCCGCTCGGGCGACTCCTATGCGATGTACGCCATCGATAATGACGCGCCGGCGCTCGCCCCCCTCGCCGTCACCGGGGCGCCGCCGGGCGCTGACGCATTCTGCGCCAGCAGCGGCGTTCTTTATGAAGCAGGCCGCGACTTGCTTTCGGCGCGCGAGATCGCGGTGTTGACCGGCGGCGCCGTCATCGGCGAGGCGCGAAAAGTCGCGGATGCGCCGGGCATTGCCGCCTGTCATGTCGACGATCGTTCCGGCGACGTCATCGTCATCGGCGCCGACGGCGCGATCAGGCGCGTCGATCCGGCGACCGGCGAAAGTTTCGGGCTGGCCTTCGTCGATCCGGCGACTGCTTCAGCGCTTTTTCTGATGACGACGCCGGAGCCGGAGAACGGAGCGGGCGGCGCGGTGATGATGCTCGACGGCGCCAACGGCGTCGTCAGCCTTTACGACCTTGTCGATGGTCATGCGCTCGGCGCGGTTCGCGTCAAATCGACTTTCGATCTCGACGCGGTCGCGGCCGCCAGGACGATCGCGGCCGGTTATGGAAATTACGGAAATGTCTATCGCGACGGCGCGCTCGCGGTTGTCGCGTCGGGCGCCGGCGCGCCGATCCGGCTTGTCCCGTTTAATGCGGTGATGGACGCCCTGAAAATCACCCCCGGCGAAAACGTCGATCCGAGGACGCCTCAGCCGGCGGCGGATTTGGAGCAGGTCATCGATATCGAGTTCGCGCAGCCGTGAGCGTTGTACAAGGCCGCGGCCAAGACGATCAGCGCGCCCGCTTGATGGGCGAGCCCGAGCGCGATCGGCGTCGCGGCGAGCACGGTCCAGACGCCAAGGCATATCTGGAGAAGAATCGCGGCGAGCAGAACATGCGCCCTGCCCTTAAGCTCGGTTTTCCGCGCGACGGCGAAAAACCACAAGCCGGCGAGCGCCAGAACATACGCGCCAAGGCGATGGTTGAACTGCGTCGCGGCGGCGGTTTCAAAAAGATCGCCCCACCCCGCGGCGCCGTTGAAATATCCGTCCGGGAAGAATTTGCCGTCCATCAGCGGCCAGGTGTTGAACGTGCGCCCGGCGCGCAGACCTGCGACGAACGCGCCAAGAATCATCTGGAGATAGACACCGCCCGCAAGCGCAACCGCAAAAGGCCAGAGCGCGTTCGCGCGGTCGCGCCGACGGCCGATCAGATCGAGCGCGATCCAGAACATCGCCGCAAAAAGCAGGACCGCGAGCGCCAGATGCGCGGCGAGCCGATACTGACTGACATCGACGCGCGCGGTGAGGCCGCTCGACACCATCCACCAGCCGAGCGCGCCTTGCGCACCGCCGAGAAAGAACAATCCGGCAAGCTTCATGCCGAGCGAACGGCCGATGCGGCCGGTCATCGCGAAAAAGACGAGCGGGACCAGGAAGGCGACGCCGATCAGGCGTCCGAGAAAGCGATGCCCCCATTCCCACCAGTAAATCTGCTTGAACGCCTCAAGCGACATTCCCCAATTGACTTCGGCGTATTCCGGGATGGTCTTGTATTTCTCGAATTCGGCGAGCCAGTCGGCCTCGCTCAACGGCGGAACGGCGCCGGTGACCGGGCGCCATTCAACGATCGACAGGCCGGAATCGGTGAGCCGCGTCGCGCCGCCGACAATCACCATCAAAG
>MEMM01000163.1:15726-17624 GCA_001767925.1 Alphaproteobacteria bacterium RIFCSPHIGHO2_12_FULL_63_12 | reverse complement strand
GCGGCGCAGCCATGACCCCGCGCCGGAAAAAACTGCTCGGCCTGTTCATCCTTCTGCCGGCGCTCTTACTCTATTCTGGCGCGGTTGTGACGTTTTCCGACCGGCTGCCGTCGTTCTGGCTCGTGCAGCTCGTTTATTACATCGTGACCGGGCTCGCCTGGGCGGCGCCGGTCATTCCGTTCATTCGCTGGATGGAAAAGCCGCCCGATGAAAACAAAAAGAGCGCCCGATGAAGGCGCTCTTTCCCGGAATTCGCAGCCGCGTCCTAGTTCGGCGGTCCGCCCTGTCCGCCGAGGCCGCCTGCCGGAAGCTGTCCGACATTGCCGAGGAGCTGCTCCCAGAAGCCAAGCTCCTTGCCGCGCGTCGGCGTCGTCCGCGAGGCGATCTTGACGTCGACCGAGTCGGCGAGATCGATCGTGTCAACTTTTTCGACCATCCCCGCATCATCGAAATGGAAAGCGACGACGGTCCTTGCGGTGGTCTTCGGCCTGAAAAAGGCGCGGGAGGCGTCGAGCGCCGACACGTAATACCAGGCGTTACGGTCGAAAGTCCCGATCAACGAGGGTTCGCCATATTTGGCGAGAATGCTGTCTTTGCTGTCGACGCCGGGGAGCGCGCTGAGGCCCGTTTCGCCGCGTTCAAGCACATAGCCATGGGCGCTTCGGTTGGAGACGCAGCCCGTCAGGGCGATGAAGGCCGCCGCGAACGCAAAAAACTGAACCAGCTTCATTTCTTGATCCCATGCCGGCGAGCGCTTAGGTCATCCCCGCCGTCGTCTAAAACAGCCGAGCGCCCGCGATGTTCGCCCCAGTCCTGAATAACCTGTTTAGGAAAGATCCGGTCAGAAGCCAAGCCGAAACGCTCTATGCGGCGCTGGCTGAGCGCTCGCGCGCCCCGGAATTCTATACGCTCGCCGGCGTCGCCGATACGCCGGAAGGGCGTTTCGACCTGCTGGCGTTGCATATGTTCCTGGCGGTCGACCGTCTGCGGCGGGAGACGCCGCAGACGGATCGGCTGGTCCGCCGCCTCCAGGAGGTCTTTTTCGAGCGCCTCGACAGCGCTCTGCGAGAAATGGGCGTCGGTGATCTTTCCGTCGGGCGCAAGATCCGGGGGCTCGCCGAAGCCTTCTACGGACGTTACGCCGCCTATGAGGCCGGCTTCCGCGATGCCGGCGCCGCGCTAGACGCGGCGATCGCGCGCAATCTCCTGGGGAGCGACGATGCGGCTCTGGCGAAGCCGCTCGCCGACTATGTTCGCGCCGCGCGGTCAAATCTTGCTGAGGCGCCTATCGACGCGCTTGACGCGGCCTTCGAAGGGCTCGCAGAAATTTCACATCGCATCATTTCACGAGAAACCAAATGACGGCGGAAAATATTGTTCCCGAAACAATCTCGCGCGTCATCGACGTCGGCTCGCTTGAAGAGACGGGCGCCCGGCATGTGCTGGAGCCGACCCAAACGGAGCTGGCGGCGATTGCGCGGCGTCTCGGCATTCCCGCGGTGAACAAACTTCGCGGCGAATTCGAACTGACGCCCACGCATGCCGGCGCCGACGTTATTCTCCGTCTCGACGCCGAGACGGTCCGCACCTGCGTCGCAAGTCTTGAGCCGATGCTTGAGACGATACGCGAAGAAATACGGATGTCGTTCGATCGCAATTACGTCGAAGACGACGCCGAGGATTTCAGCGAGGACGATGTGTTGCGCGAACCTCTGCTGGGCGGCGAAATCGACATTGGCGAACTGCTTGTCCAGCATTTGTCGCTGTTGCTCGATCCCTACCCTCGCAAGACGGACGCCGAGAGCCTTGCGGGAAAATTCCGCGACGCAACATTATTGTCGCCTTTTTCTTCGCTCAAAGGGTTGGTCGACCGTGAATCGTAGCGGCGGGAGGCGGGA
>MEMM01000163.1:11981-15691 GCA_001767925.1 Alphaproteobacteria bacterium RIFCSPHIGHO2_12_FULL_63_12 | reverse complement strand
CCCGCCGCGCTGGTCAAAGGCGCAGCGCTCGCGCTGAAAACGGGCGTCGCAGCCGGCATCGTGTTTTTCGGCGACGAGGAAGCGCTCAGGCCGTTGATCGCCGCCGAGCCGCGCCTCAAAAACGCGGTCGTCGAACATTGCGCCAAATCCGTCGCGATGACCGACAAGCCGATGCATGTGCTCCGCCGCGGCCGCGACACCTCGATGTGGAAAGCGATCGAGGCCCAAAAGGAGGGCCGCGTTCACGCGGTCGTCTCCGGCGGAAACACCGGCGCGCTGATGGCGGTCTCGCGCATGCAGCTTGGCATGTTGCCGGGCGTCGATCGTCCGGCGGTGACGGCGCTGTGGCCGACCCCGCGCGGGCGCACGGTCGTTCTCGATGTCGGCGCCAATGTCGAAGCCAATGAACATGAACTTGTCGACTTCGCGATCATGGGCGAAGCGTTTTTTCGCGCCCTGACGGGAACGAAAAAGCCGACGGTCGGTCTTTTGAATGTCGGCGCCGAGGAGTTGAAGGGCCATGAACTGATCCGCAACGCCGCCCGCGTCCTGCGCGAGGCCGATCCCGACATGGCGTTCAAGGGATTTGTCGAGGGCAACGACATTTCGCTGGGCGCTGTCGATGTCGTGGTCACGGACGGCTTTACCGGAAACATCGCGCTCAAATCGGCGGAAGGCGCGGCGCGCCTCGTCGGCGGCTGGATCAAGGAGGAGCTGACGCGCTCGCTCCTCTCCAAGATCGGCGCGCTGATGATGACCGGCGGACTGAAAAATCTCAAAGCGAAAATTGATCCCTCGTCGGTCAATGGCGGGGTCTTTCTCGGCGTCAACGGCATTGTCGTGAAAAGCCACGGCGGCGCCGACGAAAAAGGCGTCGCGGCGGCGATTTCCATGGCCGCCGGTCTCGTCGGCAAGGGATTTCGCAAGGAAGTCGCCCAGACAATCGCGATCGTCCACGAGCGCGCGGGTAAAGCACTAGAGGCGGCTGAATGACAATCAAGGCGGTGGTGACTGGCTGCGGATCGTATTTGCCGCCTGACGTGATGACCAATTACGATCTTTCGGCGATCGTCGACACAAGCGACGAATGGATTCGCGAGCGCACCGGCATCCGCGAGCGCCACATCGCCTCTGATGATCAGCGTACGTCCGACCTTGCGGCGGAGGCGGCGAAAGCGGCGCTGGCGGCGGCCGGCCGAACGGCGAACGATCTCGACCTGATCATCGTCGCGACGACGACGCCCGATCTCACCTTCCCGTCGACGGCGGCGATCGTGCAGGCGAAAATCGGCGCGCCCGCGGGAACGGCCTTCGACATCCAGGCGGTCTGCACCGGTTTCGTTTACGCGGTCGCAACCGCGGAGAAATTCATCGCGAGCGGGCAGCACAAACGCGCACTGGTGATCGGCGCGGAAACATTTTCGCGCATTCTCGACTGGAGCGATCGCACGACCTGCGTCCTTTTCGGCGACGGCGCCGGCGCCTTCATCATCGAAGCGATGGACGAAGAACAGGCGAACGGCCGCGGCGTGCTGGGAAGTTTTCTGAGATGCGACGGGCGCCTTGTCGATCTTCTCTATGTCGACGGCGGCGTCTCCTCGACGCAGACGACCGGCCATGTCCGCATGCAGGGCAACAAGGTTTTTCGCGAAGCGGTCGAGCGGATTTCAGCCGCGATGGTCGCCGTCGCAAGCGAGGCGAAAATCGATCCGCGCGAGATCGACTGGTTCGTGCCGCATCAGGCGAATGAGCGCATTCTCCTTGGCGTCGTCAAGAAACTCGATCTTCGGCCCGACCAGGTCGTCTCGACGATCGCGCGGCACGGCAACACCTCGGCGGCGTCGATTCCCCTCGCCTATTGTGAGGCGGTCGCGGACGGCCGCATCAAGAAAGGCGATCTCGTCATGCTCGAAGGGATGGGCGGCGGCCTCACCTGGGGCGCGGCGCTCTTGCGCGCTTGACGGGTGAAGTTTCAGACAGACAGCCTAGGAATATCAAACGGTTGTTGACGCTATCCCACGGAACGGATTAGGGTTTTCTCGATGCGGGGGGAGAAAGGCGGATTATGACGGGCGGAACTTTGACGCGGGCGGATTTAACCGATGCGATTTACCGGTCGCTCGGCATTTCACGAAACGAATCATCGAATTTCGTCGAGCGGATTCTCGAGGAAGTCTCCGCCTCGCTCGAACGCGGCGAGACGGTGAAAATCTCTTCCTTCGGAACATTTTCCGTGCGCCGGAAAAAGCAGCGCATGGGACGCAATCCGAAAACCGGCGAGGAAGTGCCGATCACGCCGCGCCGCGTCGCTACGTTTCGCGCATCGCATGTGATGAAAGACCAGATCAACAAATCGCTTGCCGGCAGGAGCGCGGCGGCGGCGGAATAGGTTGACTAAATATCATGGCGGTCGCCAAGGCAGCGGAAGCGTTCCGCACGATCAGTGAAGCCTCGAGCGAGCTCGATGTTCCCCAGCACGTATTAAGGCATTGGGAAGAAGCCTTCGGCCAGATCAGGCCGATGCGCCGCGCCGGCGGACGGCGTTATTACCGACCCGTCGACATCGATGTGCTGCGCGGCGTGCGCGTGCTGCTCTACGGGCAGCGCTACACGACCAAGGGCGTCCAGAAAATTTTCCGCGACAATGGCGTCAAATATGTCGCCGAGCTCGGCCGCATGGCGGCGGCGGGCCAGGAAGTCGAATTGCGCCCCCTCGTCAATGAGGAAGCCGACGACCGCGAACAGATCGTCCTGAACGCCAAGGCGGAGGTCGATGCGCCCTTGCAGCTCGACGCGAAGGACATCGCGAGCCTTCCTCCCGACGTGCAAAGGAAGCTGGAAGGGCTGCTTCAGCGCCTTGAGCGCGCCCAGCAGGCGCTCGATGACGCGATCGTCGCGATCGAAGCGATCGACCTCGAATAACCTCCAGAGGCGCCGATTTCCGCGTTGCGGCGGCCGCGCGGCGCCGCTATGGTCCGCGCCTCTTTTCCGCCCGCGACGCGGAAAAGTCGGGTCGGAGCGTGGCGCAGCCTGGTAGCGCACTTGACTGGGGGTCAAGGGGTCGCAGGTTCAAATCCTGTCGCTCCGACCATTTTTCGCGCTTTTTCCCTGTTCGCCGCCCATATGCCGGCGTTTGACGGCGGCCTGTTTCCGGCCTCATAATTGGCCCGATGGGAGGCCGGCGCGCCAGCGCGCTTGCGCCGCGGGTTTGGGAGAAGCTCCAATGAAATTGTTAAAAAGCGCTTCGGCGCTCGCTTTTTGTATGGCGTTCTCAGGAATCGCGCAGGCGCAGTCGCTTTCTGACGCGATCAACACCGCCCTGGCGAATGAGTGCTCGGCGCTCGGCGGCGCAACGCCGCGTTATCGCGACACATGGCAGTGGGATTTGAACACCAACACAATCGATTTTACCAGCACCGATCCGGCGCGTTCGGCGCAAACGCTCAATCCCGTCATCATCGTCGGCGACGGCGTCGGGCGCCTGTTTGAAGTGCGCCAGTCGACAGCGGTCCTTCAGGACCCGGCGGTCGTCGCGACGCTGACTGAAGCGGAAATCGCCGCGCAGTTTGAACAGTTCGGCGTGCAGCGCCTTGTCATCGATCGTTTCGCGGACGGCGCTTTCGGCGCCGGACTCGGCGGACTTTGCCAGACCATCGTCGAGGCGCGCACCAACACCAATGGCAATTCGGCGGGCTCCGGCGGTTTTGCCG
>MEMM01000163.1:0-11957 GCA_001767925.1 Alphaproteobacteria bacterium RIFCSPHIGHO2_12_FULL_63_12 | reverse complement strand
AGCGCAAGAAGGATCGCGATAGCGCCGACAGTGGCGCCTATATCCGGCTTGCCAGCGCCGACGGCGGGCTTGGCGTCGCGTCGGACGCCGCCGGCGTCGGGCCGTTCGGCGTAAGGACGAGCGTTGATTTGCGCGGCGGCTATACCGATATCAACCGCGACGCGACCGCGCTCGAGAACGGTTTTGACGCACATTCGATATGGGGCCAGGGCGCCCTCTCCGCCGAGTTTTCCGACCGTCTCGCGCTCGCCGGTTCTTTCGCCTATCAGCGCGCGAAAGGCGAATTCGACGCGACCTCGGCGAGCGGCGGCGCCAACGAATTTCGCGACCGCAACTATTCCGGCGCGCTTTACGCCATTTGGTCGGCGCCGATCGGCGCTGGCCAGTCAAGTCTCGATCTTTCCGTCGGCGGTTTTTACGGACAAGGCTCCGGTTCGATCGCGCGCACCTTCACGACGCAGCGCGCAGCGACTTATTTCATCGACGTAAGCGACCCCATCAACGTCGTCGACACGATCCGGCTCGATCGCCAGACATTGATTTCCGATGAACTTCACGGCGACTATGACACGCGCAATTACGGCTTTTCCGCCGCCGCCTCGGTCAGCTTCGATCTCGGCGGCCTCGTCGTGACGCCGGGCGTCGAATATACGCGCTTCACCTTCAAGCAGGACGCCTATAGCGAAAGCGCGACCGACGCGTTCGACAACGGGCTCGCGCTTTCCTATTCGCGCTTCAAGGACAAGTGGAGCGAGACGCGGATCGGCGGCGCAATTTCGCGAAGCTTTGACGCCGGCCCCTTCGGCATGCGGCTTGAAGCGTATGGCGATCTCGTCCTCGTCGGCGACGCGGCGACGCCGGTGAGGACCGCGACATTCGACCAGGACCTGCGCGCCCAGCCTTATGTCCTTTCCTATCGCGTCGATGATCTCGACAAGGCGTTCGCCCGCTTCGGCCTGCTCGGCGCGGTCGGCGTCAGCGAGGGCATAGAGCTGTTCATCGGCGGCGAGACCAACGCCGCGCATGATTACCTTCACGCGCGCAGCGTATTCGCCGGCGTTCGCTTCACGCCCTGATCCGTCAGCAGTCGGCGCCGATTTGCCGGGCGAGCGCGTCGATGCTTTTTGAGTCGCGCACGAAGAGGCTGTATTCGGCGAGCGCCGCGTCGGCTTTCAGTTTGCACGCGGCGACAAGTTGATCGCGCGCCTCGCGGCTTTTTCCCGCCGCCAGGAAATTGCGCGCGCTGGCGAGCTCCGTCCATACAAGATCGCGCATGACAATTGTCGCGGCCGGCTCGTTTTCAAGGAAGTCGCGCTGCAGCCGGATCGCCGTCGCGTAAGCGGTTTGCGCCGCGTCATGCCCGCCAGAAGCGGCGGCGAGATCGCCCCGTTCATCGGCGATGAGCGCCGCAAGGAGGCCCGATTGCGGCGCGGTTTCCTCGCTCCCGATCGAGGCCGCCTTCAGCGCCTCGCCCGCGGCGTCAAGCGATGCGCCGGCGCGCCCTGCCTCGCCTTTCATGCGAAGCGCGCGGGCGATCGCGACGTTCGCGATTACCGCCTTTCGCGCGGCGTAAATGTCGCCTTTCGACGTGACAGCGTCGATATCGGCGCGCGCGGCGCGCGCGGCGTCAAGCGACGCGTCCAGTGCCGGCTTGTTCGCCGGATCATTCTCGAACTGCCGCAACGCGTTGTCCGCTTTCGCGATGTAAAGGTCCGCGCGCGCCAGCCGCCAGTCGCGGCGTTCATGATCGAAATCGACCAGTGAATTGATGAGCGTCTCGGCGTCGGCGAATTTGCGCGCCGCGCCGCCCCGGTCGCCCGACCGCGCCAGCATCTCGCCGCTCGCCATGTCGACGCCGCTCTTGACGAAGATGACGCGCCGGTCATTGGCGTCATTGACGAGAAAGGCGTCAAGAACCCCGTGCGCGCGATCAAGATCGGCGCTCGCCTCGGCGAGCCGGCCGTTGAATTCGAGCGCCTTTGACCGCGTCGACAGGAATTCGCCGAGTTCGATCAGCTGCTGGCGTCCGGTCGCATCCGACCGGGCCGCGATTTCGCGATCGAGCAGCGCGATCGCTTCGGCGAGGCGAGCATTGTCCGCGTAGATTTGCGCCCGCACGAGCTCCGCGAACGGCGCCGACGCAAGTCCCGACGGCGCCGCCGTCAACGCCGATTCAAGATCGCTCAGCGCATGGCTCGGCTCGTTCAGCATTGAGGCGACATTGGCCGCCTGCGCCGCGCAGCCGAGGACGTCGTCCTGCAACTCCGCCGCTTCGGCGTCGTCAAGTTCCCATTTGTCGAGAGCGGCGCGGCTCAAATCGCGGCACCGCTCGAATTCGGCATGAGCGTTTTCGAGCTCGCCATTGCTTAGAAACGCCGCTCCCAGCGATTGCGACACCTCGCCGGAAAGTTCATCTGCGAGAAATTCTTCGTTCAGTTCGCCATACAAGAGCGAATTGGCGAAGCGTTTCATCGGATCGTGCGCGGCGCGTTCGACGAGAGTCATGAGCTTCGCGGCGTTGCGCGAGGCGTTGAGCTGGTCCTTCGAACGCCCGACTTCGGCATAGAGATCCGACAACAGCAATTCGAATTCGACGCCGATGCGCTTGACCTTGGGATGGCGGCGCATCGCATCGAGCGCGCTCAGTTCCTGAAGATCGTTATCCGTTTCGGTGAGAAATCGCTGAATGACCGCGCGCGGCACTTTCGTTTCATCGGTGAGCTGGTTGATGCGCGAGGCCGATCGCGCGGCGATGACAATCGCGTCCTCGAAATTATCGAGCGCGCGATTGCGCTGCTGGAACGCCGTCGCGCCGGCCGCAACGGCGATCAGGCTGAGCCCCGCCATGCCGCCGGCGATCGCCATGGCGATGCGGGCGCGCCGCCGCGCCGCAATCAGCGCACGTTGCCGAAGCGCGTCGTAGTCGACATCGAGAATGCTGGCGAGCGTTTTCAGGACCCCGTCCTGCCAGCCGTCGCCAGACGGCCGCAAATCCGCGGCGATCGGCTCATCGCCATCGGCGCGCCGCAAGGCGGGCGGGAAGGAATTGACGACCGCCCCGGTCTCGTCGACGCGCGCAATCAGCGGATAGATGCGCGCGGCGGCGCCGATCTCCTTGAAATATTCAATCTCCGAATTGACCCATTTCGAGTTCGCGCTGTCCGGCGAGCAAAGAACGACAAGGCACCAGGACTTGCCGAGCGCGTCTTTCAGCGCCTGACTGAGACTCTCGCCGGATTTGAAATCGGTGCGGTCCCGGCAGACCTTGCCGATCCGGTCGCCGATCTGACCGAAGCGCGTCGTCGTTCCGCGCAATTCCTTCGGCGTTGCATAATTTTCAAGGTCGCGCTGGAGCCGCCGCGCCGCGTCGCGATCGGCGCTGTTGTAGCTGATGAAAGCCGCATACTCGTAGCCGCCGCCGGACACGCGAAAATCTCCAAGGGGCCCCGAAATCCTTATACAGCCGCCGCGCGCTCCCGGCAAAAGCGGCCTGCCCGCCGCGCCTGAAAAGAACGCCTGGCGCTTCAGCCGGCGAAATGATCGAAGCCCGCGCGCGCGACGGCGATAGGGGCGCCGGCCGCACTCAGCAGGCGAACGCCTTTTCCCCGGACCACGGTCCCGATCCGCGCGACAGGCGTTTTGGTGACCTGCGAGGCAAGCTCGACAGAGCGTCGCCGCGTCGCCGGCGCGGTGAACAAGATTTCGTAATCGTCGCCGAAGGACGCGAGTTGAGCCAACGCGGCGTCCGCATCATCGGCCTTTTCGATCCATGATTGCGCCGCGTCCGACAACGGCAGTTTATCGGCGAAGATGTCGATCGCGACCTTCGATTGCTCGGCGATGTGCCCGGCGTCGGCGATCAATCCGTCGGAAATATCGATCGAGGAAGAAGCATGACCGCCAAGCGCGCCGCCCAACGAGACGCGCGGCGACGGCGACTGATAACGGCCGGCAAGATACAACTTGTGCGCCGCCGCGAATTTGATCTCGCCGTTTAGCGCCGCAAGGCCGAGCCCGGCGTCGCCGATCGAGCCCGAGACATAAACATCATCGCCGGGCGCTGCGCCGGAACGACGGATCATGCCGGCGGAGCCTAGCGCGCCGATCATCGTGACTGAGATGGTCAATGGCGCGCCTTTTACGATATGCGCCGTCGTATCGCCGCCGATCAGCGATATCTTGAACTGGTCCTGATCCTCGCGAAGGCCGACGGCGAATTCCGCGATCGTCTCCTCCTTGACACCAAGAGGCCAGACGCAGCCGAGAAAATAGCCGAGGGGCCGCGCCCCCTTGGCCGCAAGGTCGGAAAGATTGACGCGAAGCGCCTTTTTCGCGACCGAGCTTCGCGAATCCCTGGCGCGAAAATGAACGCCCTCCACCAGCAAATCCTTGGTGATGACGGTTTCCAGCGCCGGCAGGCTTGCGGCGTCATCGCCCAGATTGAAAGCGCCGTCGAAATCGGCGGCGAGCGGCGCAAAATATTTCCGGATAATGTCGAATTCGCCGGTCAAGGACGGCGCGCCTGATCGCCTGCGAATTCGTCGGCGCGAATGTCGCGCGCCATCGCATCGAGCACCGCGTTGATGAACCGCGGATCGTCCTCGCCCAAAAATGCGTTTGCGAGTTCGAGATATTCATTGATGATCGCCCGGGCCGGCGTCTCGGCGCGGTGGATCAGTTCATAAGCGGCCGCGCGCAGGATCGCGCGGGCGGTTGAATCGAGGCGCGCCAGCGTCCACGATTTCGCCAGTCGCTTTTCGATCTGCGGATCGATTTTCGCCTGCAGCCGGACGACCCCGCGCAAGAGGTCGACAAAATAGTCTTCATCGGCCTCATGCAGCAGTCGTCCGTCGATATCGCCGCCCAGCCGGTGAGTGCGGAATTCGAGAATGACGCTTTCAACGCCGGCGCCGCCGGCCTCCATTTGATAGAGAGCCTGCACGGCGGCGAGACGCGAATTCGTTCGGGCCTGCATCGGATCAGAATTCACACGATGTCCGGACGCCGCTTACGCGTCGTCCTCTCCTTCCTGATCGCCAAGTTCACCAATGAACTCGCCAAAATCGCGGGCTTCGCGGAAGTCCTTGTAGACCGACGCATAGCGGACATAGGCGACATCATCGAGCCCGGCCAGCCCTTCCATCACCAGCTCGCCGATCGCCTTTGAGTCAATCTCTGTCTCGCCCATCGCTTCGAGGCGGCGAACGACACCCGTCACCATCTGTTCGACGCGCTCTTGATCGACCTTGCGCTTGCGCATTGAAATCTGCACCGAGCGCATCAGCTTGTCGCGATCGAATATTTCTTTCCGGCCGGAGCTTTTGACGACGATCAGCTCTCTGAGCTGGACGCGCTCAAACGTCGTAAAGCGGCCGCTGCAGGCGGTGCACTGGCGCCGGCGACGGATCGACGAGCCGTCTTCCGCGGACCGCGAGTCTTTGACTTGCGTATCTTCACATCCGCAGAATGGGCAACGCATAAGCCGGGCGTCCTGTCGTCAACCGTAAATCGGAAAGCGCGCCGTCAACGCTTTCACTCTGGCGTTGACGCTTTTTTCACAGGCGGCGCTATCGCCGCCCGCGGCGAGCGTGTCGAGCACCTCCGCCATCAAGCGTCCGACATCGCGAAATTCCGCGGCGCCGAATCCGCGCGTCGTGCAGGCCGGCGATCCGACGCGAATGCCTGACGTGACCGTCGGCTTTTCCGGGTCGAAGGGAACGCCGTTCTTGTTGCAGGTAATGCCGGCGGCCTCCAAGCTTTGTTCCGCGGCGTTACCTTTGACGCCCTTCGGGCTGAGATCGATCAACGCAAGGTGGGTGTCGGTGCCGCCGGAGACCACCGCGTAGCCCGCCTCGACCAGCGTCGACGACAGGGCCTTGGCGTTGATGACGACCTGTTTGGCGTAGGTTTTGAATTCCGGTTGCAGCGCCTCGCCGAAGGCGACCGCCTTGGCGGCGATCACATGCATCAGCGGCCCGCCCTGAATTCCCGGAAACAGCGCCGACCGGATTTTTTTCGCCAGCTCTTCGTCATTGGTCAGCACCAGGCCGCCGCGCGGCCCGCGCAACGTCTTGTGCGTCGTCGTTGTCACCACATCGGCGATACCGACCGGCGTCGGGTAAATTCCGGCCGCCACCAGCCCCGCGAAGTGCGCCATGTCGACCATCAGCTTCGCGCCGACGCTGTCGGCGATCGCCCTGAATTTCTTGAAGTCGATGAATCGCGAATAGGCGCTGCCGCCGGCGATGATGACTTTCGGCCGATGTTCTTCAGCGACTCGCGCCGCCTGTTCGAAATCGATGAGATGGTCGTCTTTTCGAACGCCGTAATGCACCGCCTTGAACCATTTGCCGGACTGGTTCGCCTTCCCGCCATGGGTCAAATGTCCGCCCGCGGAAAGATCCATCCCCATGAAGCAATCGCCGGGTTGCATCAGCGCCATGAACACGCATTGATTCGCCTGGCTTCCCGAATGCGGTTGAACGATCGCCTCAGAGCAGCCAAAAAGCCTCTTGGCCCTTTCGATCGCCAGGTTTTCGGCCTGATCGACAAACTCGCAGCCGCCGTAATACCGCCGGCCGGGATAGCCTTCCGCGTATTTATTGGTCAGAACCGAGCCCTGCGCTTCAAGAACGGCTCTCGATACAATATTCTCAGAGGCGATGAGTTCGATCTGCTGCTGCTGGCGCAGCAATTCACGCTCGATGATGACGAGCAATTCCGGGTCGCGGCCGCCGAGGCCGGAGCGGAAATAATCGTTATGATTCAATGCTTCAGCCGGACGCATTCTCTTATCCTTCAGCCTGCCGCGAGTGCGCCCCATATAGCGGCCGTCGGCTGGGGCGGCAATGCGGCGGACCATCGGTCAGCACGCACAATAATTAACAAGGCGTCGTTCGCGTTTATCGCCCGGCGACCAGACGAAGACAATCAGCGACGAAATAGCGGTTAAATCAAAGATACCATCGACTTATTCCCTTGAAACCTAAAACGGGCAAGGCTATTTGGACGCCCGTCCTAGCGGGTTTGGGCGACTAGGAAATCAACTGGGTTTTCGCACATCACAATTCACGCCTGACGAGAACCCATCAACGAAGGACGGGCACTATATGAATGATACGGATTCGCTTTCCACAGGCGAAACACTGCATTTGGCGACAGACATTGTCGCGGCGTTTGTCAGCAACAATGCTGTGACGGCGGACAAGCTGGCGGGCCTCCTGCAGGAAGTGCATGACGCGGTTCGTGCGCTCGCCTCGGGCGGGACCGCGAGCGCCGGAAGCCAGCAGCCGGCGGTGCCGGTCAAGAAATCGGTCACCAACGACTATGTGATCTGTCTTGAAGACGGCAAGAAACTGAAAATGCTGAAGCGCTATCTGCGCACCCAATACGGCCTGTCCCCGGAGGATTACCGCCGCAAATGGGGCCTTCCGTCCGATTACCCGATGGTGGCGCCGAACTACGCCAAACGCCGTTCCGACTTCGCGAAAGAAATCGGTCTCGGCCGGACGGGCGGGAAAGCCGCTCCTAAACGCACCGCGAAAAAAGCCTCCAAGGGCCGCGGCAAGGCGAAAAAAGCAGCGTAAGAAATCAAGGATCGCGGCCTTGCCCGATCAGGGCAGGGCCGCTTCCGCCTTCGCCAAAACGGCAGGCGCGGCGCCGCGTCCTATGCGCAGAGCGTCCCATGCCTCGTTGAGCGCATCGACCAGTTCATCCATATCGTTATCCGTGTGCAACGGCGTCGGCGTCAGCCGAAGGCGTTCCGTTCCTTTCGGCACGGTCGGATAATTGATCGGCTGGACATAGATCGACCGGCGGTCGAGCAGATAGTCGGAGACGGCCTTGCACTGAACTGGGTCGCCTACCCTCACCGGCACGATGTGGCTGACCGAAGGCATCACCGGGAGGCCCTCCGCGGCGAGGCGGGCCTTCAAAGTCGCCGCCCGCTCCTGATGGCGTTCGCGCAGATTATTTGATGTCCGCAGGATTTTGACGCTGCGAAGCGCCCCGGCGACCAGAACCGGCGACAACGCCGTGGTGAAAATGAAGCCGGACGCATAGGACCTGACCGCATCGATAACAGCGGCGCTGGCGGCGATATAGCCGCCCATGACGCCGAACGCCTTGCCAAGCGTACCCTCGATCAGGTCGATCCGCGTCTCAACGCCGTCGCGCTGCGCGACCCCGCCGCCTTCGGCGCCATAGAGGCCGACGGCGTGGACTTCATCGAGATAGGTGAAGGCGCCGTATTTTTCGGCAAGATCGCAGATCGCCCCAATCGGCGAGATATCGCCGTCCATCGAATAGACGGATTCAAACGCGATCACTTTCGGCCGGCCCGGCGGAATTTCCTTCAACAGGGATTCAAGATGAGCGACGTCGTTATGTCGCCAGACCAGCTTCGCCCCCCGCCCGCCCCGGATGCCTTCAATCATCGAGGCGTGGTTGAGCTCATCCGACAAGATCACGCTATCCGGCAGGATCTTCGACAGCGTCGCGAGCGTTGCTTCATTCGCCACATAACCCGAGGTGAACAGCAAGGCCGCTTCTTTTTTGTGCAGGCCCGCAAGCTCGCGTTCGAGCAGAACATGGTAATGCGTCGTTCCGGCGATGTTGCGTGTGCCGCCGGCGCCCGCGCCGACGCGATCGGCGGCGTTTTTGATCGCGGCGATGACGCATTCGTGCTGCCCCATGCCGAGATAGTCATTGGAGCACCAGACGGTGATTTCTTTCGGCTTGTCGCCGCCATGGTAAATGGCGCGCGGAAAGCGGCCGCGCTGGCGCTCGATATCGGCGAAGACCCGGTATCGCCCTTCGGCGCGAACAGCGCTTACGGCGCTGGCGAATGCTTTCTGGTAATCGTAGGTCACTACCGGTGCGCCGCGTTGCCTCATGACTTTTATTAAGGGGCGTGCGCGCGGTTGCGCCAGTCAATTCGACAGAAAAACGCGGACCTATCGCCGCATTTGCCTTCGACTGTTAAGAATGATTCTCAATCAGCCCGGTCAGAGCCGGTAGCGCACCTGATCGGCCCAGAAGCGTTCAAGGCGCTGCAGCGCCTTGTTGGTCTGGTCCATCATCGGGACATCGACGCCGCCGACCTGTTCGACGGAGCCGAGCTGGCGCTAGAAGAGTTCCGCGAGCTTGTCGCGCACATTTAGGCCGGCGGGGGTGAGCGAGACCCGCTTCGATCGCCGGTCGACATCCGAGCGCTGGTCGCGGATATACCCTTTATCAACCAGTTGCTTAAGGTTGTAGGAGACGTTCGAGCCGAGATAGTGGCCGCGCGAGCGCAACTCGCCGGGGGTCAGCTCGGCGTCGCCAATATTGTAAAGGAGAAGCGCCTGAACCGAATTAATGTCGGTCTGGGCGAGCCGTTCCAATTCGTCCTTGATGACATCGAGGAGCTGCCGGTGCAGGCGCTCCACCAGATGCAGCAGCTGGAGGTACGACCCCCGCAGCGTATCCGGGTCGGTAGGCGATTTTTCATTTTTGCCAATCGCCGATCCGACCATAGAATTCTCCACTGCCGCCATGTCACGCCTCACAAAAAACAGGATCCTCAAGCGACGCTAAGCGAATTCCCTAAAAGGCCGGTTAAATGCCGCAGATTAATTTGCAATCAAATTGCAATGCCGGCGGTAAGGGGGCATGAATTCCCCGCAGTTGATTTTCGACAGTTTGATGCCCTCAAATCTTTCCCAATCCTTTCCGTCGACCCGCCTCAGGCGGACGCGCCGCACCGCCTGGTCGCGCGCGCTGGTCGCCGAGACGCGCCTTGCGCCGCAGGACCTCATCTGGGCGATGGTGATCCGCGACGGGGACGGTGTCCGCGAGCCCGTTCCCTCGATGCCGGGCGTTGAGCGGCTGTCGGTCGACCAGGCGGTCGCGGCCGCCCGCGAGGCGAAATCGCTCGGGGTGCCGGCGCTGGCGCTGTTTCCCTATACGTCCGCCAGGGACCGCAGCGCCGACGCGGCGCTCGCCTTCGACCCCGACAATCTGATGTGCCGCGCGGCGAGGGCGATCAAGGACGCGGTTCCTGACATCGGCCTGATGGCGGATGTCGCACTTGATCCCTACACGGATCATGGCCATGACGGATTTCTCGAAGCCGGCGAGATTGTCAATGATCGGACGGTTGAGGCGCTGGTCCGGCAATCGCTTGTTGAAGCGCGCGCCGGTTTCGACATCATTGCTCCGTCCGACATGATGGACGGACGCATCGGCGCGATCCGCCGCGGTCTCGACGGCGACGGCTTCGACCATGTTCAGATCATGTCCTACGCCGCGAAATACGCATCCTGTTTTTACGGCCCCTATCGCGACGCCATCGGGTCGACCGGCGTTTTGAAGGGCGACAAGCGCACCTATCAGATGGACCCGGCCAATTCCGACGAGGCGCTGCGCGAGGTCGCGATGGATATCGCCGAAGGCGCCGACAGCGTCATGGTGAAGCCGGCCGGCGCCTATCTCGACATCATCCGCCGCGTGAAGGATGAATTCCGCATGCCGACCTTCGCGTTCCAGGTCTCGGGCGAATATGCGATGATCATGGCGGCGGCGCAGAACGGGTGGATCGACGGCGACAAAGCGGTCATTGAAAGTCTCACATCGATCCGCAGGGCCGGCGCCGACGGCGTCATCACCTATTTCGCGCCGCGCGCGGCCAGGCTGCTGAACGGCTGACCGGTGCCGTCAGTCGCAGCTCGACCACCATTTGCGCTGATCGAATGACGCCATCGAGAACGGTTTCAATCCCGGATTGGCCGCGATCAGGTCGCGCCGGATGAATACGGCGTCGCACTGATAAAAAACATCGTCATAATAAGAGCCCTCGACGATATCCCAGAGAACGAAACCGTGCCGTTCGATGCGGCCCGCGAGATCGAGAAACCTTTCCGCGACCATCTCGCTGACGATGCAGGAGACCGACGGCATAATGGCGACGGCGCCGTCGATGATCTTCGCCGGCGCGTCGGCGCCGTCGACGTCGATTTTAAGGAGATAGGGTCCGGCGCGGCTGCTGCTGCCGACAATCGTGTCGAGACGGGCGAGCCGGATCGGCGTTCCCCTCGACGAGACCCAGGCGTGGGTGACGCCGCCGCCGCTGTGACTGCCTGATTGCAGGAAGCCCTCGCCGTCGACATCCGACAAGGCGAGCTCAAAGAGATCATGGTCGATATGACGATAGGCGCGGGCGATATCGGGAAGGAATTCCGCGACAGGCTCGAACAACAGATGCGGCTTGTCCGGAAAAACCTCGATCAGCGCGCTGGTGCCGCGCTGGACGCCGACATCGATCACTGAGCCGACCGCAAGGCCCCGCTCGCGCGCCGTCCGCAAGCTGGCGGCCTGTTTCAGGCGTTTGTGTTTATTCGGCTTTTGAAACATGCGTTTTCGCGCCCTTTACGGCCGCTCCCAAGGCTCCGACCCGATTGCTGTAGGCGAATTCTTGTCATAGGTCTTGGGCGAACAACGCCCCCCAATCGGAAGGTGCATGAATGAGAGCGCTCGTCAAAGCCAAACGCGAAGAAGGCATCTGGCTCGAAGACGTGCCGGTCCCGCAGATCGGCCCCAATGACGTCCTGATCAGGGTGAAGACGACCGCGATCTGCGGCACCGATGTTCACATCTATAACTGGGACGCGTGGGCGCAAAAGACGATCCCGGTGCCGATGACGGTCGGGCATGAGTTCATGGGGGAGATCGTCGAGATCGGCTCGGAGGTCCACCCTGAACATTCAAAGATGAAGATCGGCGACCGCGTTTCCGTCGAGGGGCATGTCACCTGCGGCTATTGCCGCAACTGCCGCGCCGGGCAGCGGCATTTGTGCCGCAACACGCTCGGCATCGGCGTCAATCGCGCCGGCGCCTTCGCCGAATATATCTCGGCGCCGGCGTTCAACGTCTACCGCATGCCCGACGACATCAGCGACGAGATGGGCGCGATCTTCGAT
>MEMM01000162.1:50285-62362 GCA_001767925.1 Alphaproteobacteria bacterium RIFCSPHIGHO2_12_FULL_63_12 | reverse complement strand
GGGCTTTCAACGACGGTCGCCGATGCGCGCTTCGCCAAGCCGCTCGACCATGAGCTGATCAAACAGCTCGCCCGCCACCACGAAGTCGTCATCACGATCGAGGAAGGATCGCGCGGCGGCTTCGGCGCCTGGGTTCTCCACTACATGTCGGACGAAGGTCTGCTCGACAACGGGCTTAAAGTTCGCACGATGACCCTCCCCGACCGCTATCAGGACCACAATTCGCCGGCGAAGATGTACGAGGAAGCGCGCCTCAACGCGCCGCACATCGTCGAGGCCGTGATGCGCGCGCTCGGCCGCTCGGCGGAAGTGATCAAACTGCGTGGGTGAAGCCTCGTTCCGGCGACGCGCCCCGGATCGTCGATTTCGCCGGAAAGGCGAAAACGCCGGCGCAAATACGCCAAAATCGCGTCTTGAATTTGCGACGGAATTTTCCATCTCCTCCGTTTAACTCTTGCGCGCGCTGCGCGCGGCTGTTTGACAAGTCGATTTCCTGATGAGGGCGGGCGCGCGTCTGCTTTCTCCATTTCCCCGGACAGGCGAACCGAAGGCGAATTTGAGCCTTTCGCCGGGTTGAGGATAATACGGACAAAAACGCTGCAGATCGCATGGAGCCTCGAGTCAAATCCATCGCCGCGGCGGATGCAATCCGCAATATACGGACAAATCCGGCAACTTGCGCGCGAGGCGCCTTACACTGTCTTCGACCGCGCGATTTGCAACTCGACGCGCTTCACCTCGCGGATGACGCGATTGGCCTGCACCTGCTGCCATTGCATGATCTTGATGACGCCCATCGCCATGAATATCCCGAGCGCCAGCACGCCCCAGCGCGTCATCTCCACGACATCGTCGATCGCCAGGAACTGACGCCCCGCATAAAGCGCGCCGGCGAAGAGCGCGATTTGCGCAATCGCATGGATCATGTTCCACGGCGCCATTTTGCCGGTGAACAGTTCGCCGACCTCGCCGAACAATCCCTTCTCCCCATATTGCGCAAGGATCGCGCGGTCTTCCGCGTCGAGCGCGTCTTCGATCATGCGGTCAAGCTTGTTCATTTTCACTCTCCTTCATTACGCCGAGCGCGGCCTTAAGTTTTTCGCGCGCGGCCATCAGACGGGTCTTCACCGTGCCCGCCGGAACGCCGAGCGCCGCGGCGATTTCCGCGACGCTCATGTCCTCTTGATAAAAAAGGGCTATCGCGGCGCGCTGCTCGGCCGGCAGCGCCGCCATCGCCGCGACAAGTCCGGGCGACGCCGCGCCCGTTTCGATCCCCTCGGCGCCGTCAAACGCCGGCCGGGGCTCGGCGGCGAAAGCGGCGGCGCCGCGACGCGCCCTTCGCGCGCGTCGCACGAAATCCGCGGCGCGGCGCGTCACGATGCGAAAGGCGAAAGCCGGGAAGGCGGCGCTATCGTCGAGCCGTCGAACCCCGCGCGCAATGTCGATCCATGCGTCCTGCGCAACGTCGCGGGCGTCCTCGATATTTCCGGTCAGGCGGTACGCGTGGCGCAGCAGCCGCTGTTCCCAGCGCCGCGCCAGGGCCGCCAGCGCCCGCGGATCGCCCGCGCGCGCCGCCGCGGCGAGGTATTCATCGAAGATGCGACCCTGCCGGCGGTCCATGAACGCGGCTCCGTTTCCGTGCGTTTGATGATAAGGTCGTTCGCAATCGAAATCCGGTTCATCGCCGGCGCGATTTTGCGGGAGACCTATGGCGATCTTTCCGGCGGCGGAACTGGACCGGCTGAAGCGGGCGGCGGGGCTCCTTCTGGAGGCCGAGGATCGCCTGCCGGTCTTGCGCAGCCTTTCCTGGGATCGCGCGGTCGGCGACGGATTCCTGAAAAGCGCGGGTGAAAAGCTCCCCACGCCGGTCTATCCGAAAATCGACCCGGCGCCCTCGCGCGAGCGCGTCGCCGCGGCGCGCGCGCTGATCGACGGCGACACCCCCGTCCATCGCTGGCTCGCGCGCTTCGCCGATGTCACCGACGAGACGGCGATGCTGCTCTCCTCTATCGGCTCCAAAGAGTTTTACGCGCATTCAGTCGCGCTTTATGGCGCACCCTCATCGCCGATCGCCGACGGCAAGCGCACCGCACTTGAACTGGCGCGGCGCCTCGACGCGCTACTTGCCGATCTTGAAGGCGGCATGAAGCTGGAGCCGCCGGAAACGCTGTCGGCCAACGATATCAAGGCGCGGCTTGATGCGAAATTGCCGGCCCATTTCGGCGACAGCGCGCCGCGCGTCGATGTGACGATGAACGTTTCGGGCAAAGCCGCCGCCGGACGCGATTATATCAAGCTGCGCAAGGACGCGCTCTTTTCCGATCTCGACGTGACGCAATTATTGCAGCACGAAGCCTTCGTACATATCGCGACCGGCAAGAACGGCGAGGCGCAGGCGAACTTTCCGATTCTCGCGGAGAGCTATCCGGGCAACGCCAAGACGCAGGAAGGGCTCGCCGTCTTTGCCGAATTCATCTCCGGCGCGCTCGATCCAAAACGCTTTCGCCGACTCGCCGATCGGGTGATCGCGATCGACATGGCCGCGAGCGGCGCCGACTTCATCGAGGTTTTCAATTTCTTCCGCGACCGCGGGCAGGGTGACGCAGAATTCGAAGCTTTTGAGAGCGCGCGCCGGGTGTTTCGCGGCGGCGTCCTTACCGGCGGCGCGCCTTTCACCAAGGACACGATTTATCTCGGCGGCCTGCTTGAAGTGCACAATTTCCTGCGTGCGGCCGTGAAGACCGGCGACGCGGAATTCATTCGCCTGCTATTTGTCGGCAAGGTCGATCTCGCCGATCTCGATGCGATGAAACTGCTCCGCGCAGAGGGCCTGATCGATGCGCCGAAATTCATGCCGCCATGGGCGAGCGATCTGCGCTATCTTCTCTCCTATCTCGCTTATTCGACCTTCCTCAACGAGATCAGCCTGAAAGACGTCGTCGCCAGATACGAACCCCTGTTCGCGTAACCGCGCGCTCAGCCGTCGTCGGGCAGAAAAGTCCACACGTCGCCAAAGGGCGCATCGAAGGCGCGGGCGATGCGGAAGGCGAGCTCCAGCGAGGGCGCATATTTTCCTGCCTCGACCGCGATGATCGTCTGACGCGTCGCGCCGACCCGGTCGGCGAGATCGGCTTGCGTCAGGCCGAGGCGCAGACGGTGCGCGCGGATGGTGTTGAGAACGCGGCCCTTGCCGATGTCTCCCTCCCGAGGTCAGCCGCGCACGGCTTGCGCGCGGTAGAGGACAATCGTCGACACACGCTTCACCGCTTCGCCGGCGAAGAGAATGGCGAACAGGACGAAGAACAGCGTCGGCAGGCTGGTGAGGTTGATGCGCGGGATATCCAGCCGTTCAAGATGCCCCTCCCACAGGGCCTGCCAGACCACCGCATTGACCGCGCCGATCATGAACAGCCGTTCGTTGAGATTGGCTCGCGCCTCAATCGCGAGGTCGCGCTCGTCCTTTTCGATCGATGCGCCGGGCGAGATGACCGCCGCGATGACGATTTCGAGGAACACGCTGGCGGCGATGACCATGAGATATATTTCAAAGAGGGCGCCCGCCGTCTGGTCGACGATTGTCAGCCCGTCCAGCATGCGCATCTGGAACCACCAGAAGACGACCAGAAGGGCCGCCAGCGACGCCCAGGAATATTGTTCCGCTCGACTCACTTGCATCTCCCATTGCCGGTGTATGTCCAATTTCTTTTACATTAGGAGGTGGAAGCCGAATTGTCAAACATTATTGACATTACATGCTTAAATCATGGAAAAACAAGCGATTTTGAACTGCGCTGCAGTGCAAAAGACTTGCAATTTTCCACCCATGAGGCCATGTAGAGGGTCGAAAATGCCATTCCCTTTGGAGATGGCCCGCCCCCGCTGTAGAGTGCGATCAGGCCCCGGCCGTTAACCAATCTTTAACCGGGGAAACGATCGCCGCGTGCATGTAATCGCTGATGCGGGGTCGCGAGGGAGAATTTGATGACCGCCAAAAAGACCGCCGCCCGTAACCCCGTCGCGGCGAAACAGACGAAGACCAAGACCAGCGCCCGCAAGGCGGTGACGCCTTCGACCGCGAAGGCGGCGCCCAAACGGCCTGAAAAGGCGACCCCGGTCGTCAAAGCTGTCTCTAAGGCGACCGCCAAGCCGGTCGTCAAGGCGGCCAAGACCCCGGCCCCCGCGCCAAAGCCGGCCGAAAAGAAGGCCGCGCCGGCGAAAAAGCCGGCCGCCGCCGCGCGCGCGAAACCCTCGCCGTCATCCTCGTTCGACCCGGACCGCCGTCTGGAGCTGATCGCCGCCGCCGCCGCGCGCCGTCGCAAGACGACGACCCCGAAGCCGGCGCCGGCCCCAATCGCCATCACGCCTCAGCGTGAGCCGAGCCCGGTCGAACGTCACCGTTTCTCGGTCGGCGACCAGGTCCGCGTGATCTCGACGTCCGGCATGTGGTTCAAGCACGGCATCGACTACCGCGTCACCGCCGCGCTGCCGCCGCAGGCGGGCAAGCTGCAATACCGCATCAAGAACGAGCAAGAGCCGTTCGAACGCGTGGTGAGCGAATCGCAGCTCGCATCGGCGCAGGCCCCCGCCGCGCACGCTCAATTTTAAGCTTCCGGGCGCCACGCCCCGGATAAATCCGTCCGCCTGCGGACGGATTTTTCGCGACAGCGCGTGATCGATCGGCGAGGATCAACCGGAAGCGGAGTCTCGCGGATCTTCGTAGCCGAACGCTGTCGCCCATGGCGCCAAGACGTCGAGAACCGGCGCGAGATGCGATCGATACCGCTCCCATCTTCCTGACGCCCGCTTGTAGATCGGCTCCGTCACCTGCGAATAGCTTGCGGTCGTGATAAGGCCGCGCGCCCTGGCTGTCTTCTGGTGGTCAAGCATCGCTTCATTGCGCTCAAGCCCTAGCCAGTCGAGCAACGGACCAACGACGGCGCCGACATCTTCAACAAGCTCTTCATAAACGACGGTGTGGACATCGAGCGGCAAGAGACTGCGCGACTTCGCCCAATGGCTGAAGCATAAATCATAGAAAGCGGCGGCATCCTCAAGGCGCAGGAAATTCGCCATCGCCGAGTTCAGACGGAAATTGCTCATGAAGCAACTCAGCACCACGTCGCATGGGTGACGCAACGCAAGAATGATCCGCGCGCGCGGAAACAAACGGCGGATGAGCGGCGCGCGGTAAAGAAACAGCGGCGACTTGTCGATCAGAACTTTCCCCTGTTCGAGCGGCTGGATCTTTTCGGCCTCTTCGAAATAGCGTCGCCGCGCGGCGGCGATCGCGGCCGAATCGAGCGCGGGCAGTTTCTTCAGCCCGCCCAATTCTTCTTCCACGATATTCAGTGGCGGCTGCTCTTCCATCACGATCGCGTCCGGGTGGCCCATCAGGATCGTATCGAGCAGTGTCGTGCCAGATCTCGGGAAGCCGACGAGGAATACAGGGTCGTCGCGGCCGTCATCGATATCGGCGGCTCGCCACGAATCGCGCCAGGCCGGAGTCAGCAGCGCGAGTTCGGCGCCAAGATCGCCGCGCAATTTTTCCGCACGCGCAAGCGGCTCGGTCGGCGTCAGCGTCATCAGGCGGTTAGATTCGCTAAAGCACGCAAACGCCTCGTCGGTCCGGTTCAGCCGTTCGAGCAGGGTCGCGCGAATATGAACCGTACGGATAGTTTCGAGATCCTTCGGCGTCGCCTCAAGGCGCAAGAGCCCCTCGGTGAATCGTCCGAGGCGACGCAGTTCGAGCGCCTCGATAAAAGCGAGCGCGCCGTCGTCAAGCCCGTTGCGCCGCGCCAGATCGATCAGCGGCGCGAAATCGTCCTCGCGATTGGTGTGCTCATACTGGATCGCGAGACCGAGATACGCGTCTTTCTCAAGCGGATTGAGCTCGATCGCCCGGCGAAAGGCGCGTTCGGCCTTCGCAACCTGCCGTTCGACGCCATATTCAATCGCAAGCTTCAACTGGATTCCGGCGACATCCGGATCGCGGGCGGCGGCCGTTTCGATCGCGGCGAGCGCTTCCTTTTGCTTATGTTGCGCTTTGCACAGCGCATAAAGTTGATAGGGCGGGCGCGAATCCTTCGGGAAATCGTCGCTCGCCTTTCGAAGCGCCGCTTCGGCTTCATCGTTTCGCTCGAGCGCGACCAACGCCGAAGCGAGGTTCAGTCGCGTCGGCGCCGCCCGCGGATCGAGTTCGACCGCGCGCTGCAGCGCTTCAACCGCGCCCGCGTGGTCGCCAAGGCCCGCTTTCGCATTGCCTATATTGTTCAGACACTCAAAATCGTTCGGGATGCGCGACAATACGATGTCATAGGCGCTGACCGCATCGCTGAACGCCTCGAGTTTCTGCGCGAGAAAGCCGCGATATCGCGCGATGCGCAAGCTTGGGTCGGAGAGCGCCAATTTTTCCGTCGCGATCTCAAGCGCCTCGCTGTCCTTGCCCTCCTGCATCAAGATTGCAATCAAATTGCACGCAATGGTGATGTCCTCAGGGCGATAACGGTGCGCGATGGCCAGATGCGCGGCGGCGTCGGCGTGTTCGCCGGCCCGCGCCGATATCATGCCGAGGAAAGCGTGATAGCCGGCCGGATCTCCTTGTCCGCTCTCAAGGCCGCGACGAGCAATATCGCGGGCGCGGATATTGTCGCCATGGCGCGCGGCGGCGACCGCCTGGGTCAGCAAATCTATTTCGAAATGAGGCGAAGGCATCTGGTTTGGCATTCGCATTTCGGTCTCCAGTGGAATTTTCCGGGTCGACGATCGCTTTTCGCGACACGCCGCCAAATAGATTGGAGGACTCCCGTTAGGGAGTCCTCCGTCTCGTACGATGACGAGACTTGGCCCGGCTTAAAAGTCGAGCGTCGCGTTAACGAACACGTACCGGCCCATCGAGTCGTACGTCGCCGGATAAGTGTTGCCGTTGCACGGACCTGTCGGGCAAAGGTTTGACCCCGGACGCCCGCCATTTCCGGAAGTGACGAATGGCGGCTCTTTGTCGAGCAGATTATTCACGCCGAGCCGCAGCGTATACCTGTCGCTATACGAGTAGGTCGCGACGAGGTCGAAATAGCTCTGGGCGCCGAGCTTGAGGCCTGGATCGAAATTGTTGGCGCCATTGAGCGTCGGGTTCGCGGAAGTCGTTTCGGCGACGACCGAGCCGACATAACGCCACTGGGCGGAAAGCCCGATATTGAACGGCGTGTTGTAGGTCAGCCGCGCCTTGTGGCGCCATTCGGGTAGCGGCGCGCCGCTGCTCGTGGTGCCGCCGCCGCTGCAGGTCGGCCCATAAAGGCCGGCGCAATCGTAGGCCGCGGTCAGTCCGTTGTTGACCTCATACGTCAACAGCTTCGTGCCCTGGAAGCTCGCCGAGAGGCTGCCCAACTTGCCGATATCGCGGTTGTAAATGGCGCTGACTTCGACGCCATTCGTTTTGACCGAGCCGACATTGCCGGGAAGATTGCGGACGAAGCCGCCCGGCGTCAGCCAGATCGAGCCGCTCGGATCGCGGTTGACGAGTCCGCAAGACGACGGCGTAAAGGTTGCCGTCGCATTGGCGACGCAGTCGGCGAGGATTGCGTCCGCGCCAAAGCCGTTGATCGCATCGTCAACCCTGATGTTGTAGTAATCGACCGTCAACGCGAGACCGGGAAGCGCGTTCGGCTGGATGACGGCGCCGACAGTCCATGTCTTCGCCGTTTCCGGCGTAAGGTTCGGGTTGCCGCCGAGGAAGCCGTTATACTGACCGGCCGGGTTCGCCGGCGTGCCGCCGCCGACCGTGAGACCTTGAGCGATACAGCCGAAATTCGTCGCGGTTATCACGATGCCGGCGCAGGGATCGTTCGACCCGCTAAGGCCGACGAAGTTTGTGGCGAAGAGCTCCTGCACGTTCGGCGCCCTTACCGCGCGGTTATAGCTGCCGCGCAGACGGATATCGGGGATCGGCGCCAACTCGGCCCCGACCTTCCAGGTGTTGGTGCCGTATTCCGTGCCGCCGCTCGTATCGTAATCGGACCGGCGATATCCGGCGTTCAGCGACAAATCATGCACGAAGCCGTCATTAATGACCGGGATCTGGGTTTCAGCGAAGAATTCAAGAACTTCGAAGTCGCCCCTGATCGGAAACGCCGGCGCGCCCTGACCAGTGAGATCGCCGGTCTGGAAGGCGTTATCGGTTTTAAGGTCAAGCACTTCCTTGCGCCATTCGACGCCGGCGTTGACCCTCACACCATCATCAGCTGACGGAAATTTGAACCCGTAGCCGGTAAGGTCGCCGGTGATCGAGGCGTTGAAGACGGTCTCCCGCGTCTCACCGTCCTGGAAGCCGGTCGCCGCAAGATAATTGATGGCGGCTTGGGACGCGCCGCCGGCGCCCGAAAACACATTATAGGGGACGCAATTGGGATCGCTTCCATCGATGACCGAACGGCAGACGACCTGACCGAAGGTCGGGCTCCCGGCTCTTGTGTCGGTGACGGCGTTCAGCGCGTTTTTCAATCGTGCGACCGAGAACTCATTCTCATAAACCTGCGAATAGTTCACCTTGGCGAACTGGTAATAAGCATCGTACGACCAGGCTTCGCCCAGATCGCCCTTGGTGCCGATCACCGCGCGGAAAGTCGTATGGCCGAGATTCGAACGGCGCGGTCCGCCTTCGACGTTCCGACGCAACAAGGTGAAGTAGCCTTGATTGTAGGTGTTGCCGAGCGAATCGACGAAATTGATCGCCGGATTTCCCGGATTCGGATTAAACGCCGCCGAGGTCGCAAGCGGAAATCCGCCGAGGAACCCGTTGATCAAATTGTCGCTGTCGCAAACGACGGCGAACTGCGCGGCGGACATCAGCGGGTTGTCGCAATTGATGGTCTGCGTATTGCCGAAATCGCCTGACGGCGCGATCTGCGCCACCGTCTGATTGTCCATGAACATGAACTCAGCATATGGCTGGATCATGTCGTTGATTTCGTAATTCGCGAAAAACCCCGCTGTGTAGCGCTCATCCGGGCGCTGGTAATAGTTCAGCGGCGCAAAGTTGAAAAGCGTCGTGGAATTTGCAAATCCGCCGCCGGGCGTGAAGGTGTAAAAAGTCGACGTGCCGGCCGTAACTGACGTGTCGAACACAAGAACGTTGCCATTGTCCGACGTCGCCGATCCGCCGCAGCGCGGCCCGCCGCCGCCGGTGTTCTGAAGGACGCAGGCGCTGTAGTCGCGAGCATCCTGGGTGATGGCGTTGATCTTCCGGTAACCGGCATAGGCGGTCAGATGGCCGCGGCCGTCCTCAAAATCGAAGCCGAAAATGGCGGTGGCGTCGAAGGATTCGCCGTCGGTGACATTGCCGGTCGGGAAAGGGAATCCGCGCGCGTTCAAGATCGGCGGGAAAAAGTCATTGTTGTTGTTGTGCTGGTAAAAACTGTACTGGCTGTCGATCCTGAAACCCGTGAAGTCGGTGTCCATGATGAAGTTTGCGACGCCGGCGACAGCGTCGGCGCCGTAGACGGACGAGGCGCCGCCGGTCAGCACTTCGACGCGTTTCAAGATGGCGCCTGGAATGATGTTGATGTCCGCGGCCGAAGATGACGTAACGTCGCCCGGAACAAGGCGACGACCGTTGACCAGGGACAGCGTGCGCGCGGTGCCAAGGCCGCGAAGGTCGACTGTCGCCGTCCCATCGGAACCATTCGAAAGCGTCGACGCCTGGCTTGCGAACACCGACGGCAGCGAATTCAGCACATCCTCGACCCGAACCGTGCCCTGAAGTTTTATGTCATCGGGAGAAACGACAGTTAAAGGCGAGGTTGAGGTCAATTGCGGCTGCGTGATCCGCGAACCGGTGACGATGATCTCGTCTTGCTGGTCGGTCTCCTGCGCGAAGACAGCTTGCGGCGCGAGAGCCGCCGCCGCCAGCGCGACAACAGACGCGCGCGACAGGAGCCCGCTCCCCCGTCGATTGTTGATCTTGTTTTTCATGAAAGCCCCTATCCGGTTGAGGTTTGTTGACGCGCAAACGACCTCCGGAACCCGAAACTTGGTCCGCAAAAGCCCTGCGCATGCGGTGAGACAACCTCAGCGGATGCGCCCTCAGTCTCGTTTCGGTATTGGGTCGGGGTTGTGGCCGTTCGGCAACAGTCCTGCGCCGTCTGCCTCGTTGCGTCCAATCAGGTTTGGGCGCTAAGCTCCAAAAGCGGTCGGAATGCATTGCAGGCATTCCGACCAGTTTCACTGGAGGACTATCGACGGGCTCACCATCGACGTCACGGTCATCAGACACCGGTCGCGAAATTTCCCTCAAATAAAAATCGGGAAACGCGGCGGGAAAGTAGGGCGGCCCTGATTTCAAGCGGTTCCGCGCCAAGGGCGCCGGCCGCCAACGAAGGTGCGAGCGCGTGGAGGACATCGAAGAGCGTAAGCCGCCGCCGTCAGAGCTGGACCGCAGCGCGGTCGGACTGGCGTTTCGGCGTCATGACCGAATGCTGGTCAGATGGCTTGCGCAAAAATTCGGCGACATCGAAACGGCGCGCGATATCGCGCAAAGCGCTTACCTCAGGGTATGGCGCTATGCGCAGACCCGGCAAATCGACAATCTTCAGGCGCTGATTTTCAAAACCGCGGCCAATCTCGCGGCGAACGAGTTTCGCGCGCGCAGTCGCCTCAAGGCGCTGAAGTTCGAGTCGGCGACACATCAAAATGAGTTCCTGGTGGAACAGGTCGCGGGCGAACAGCCCTCGCCCGAAGCGGTCGCCGTCGCGAAGGAGCAGATCGCGGCGTCCTTGCGGGCGATCGAATCGCTGCCGACGCAGGCGCGCCGCGCCTTCGTGCTGAGCCGGTTTGAAGAAAAGACCTACCGCGAAATCGCAAGCATTCTCGGCGTGTCGGAAAGCAGCGTCGAAAAATACATCATCGCGGCGTTAAAGGCGTTGCGGGCGGCGGCGGAGGAAACCGGCCGGTCGCCAAACATTATACATCTGTCGAACAGACGTAACCCGCGATAAGAAAAAAAGAGATAAAAATGGATCAGAGGCTCAAACGACCTGCAAACGAAACCCCGCCCGACGACGCGGCCGCATATTGGCATATGCGCAAACAGTCGGGCTCAATGGACGACGACGAGCGCGCCGCCTTGACGCAGTGGTTGTCGTCATCTCCGGAAAACGCCCGCGCATTCGCGGTTCTCGAGCGGATGCTGGAAGCGGCCGATTGTCATGCGCAAACCTTGCTTGCGTCTGAATTCGAGCGTGACTTGACGATTCAGTCAGAGCGCGGCGTTATAAAAAGATCCGGGCCCTTCATGAAAATCGCCGCAACATTGGCGGCCGCGTTGATCGCGGCCGTCATCGCGATATTCGCCGGGCAATACCGCGCGCCGGACGTCATCGCCTACGAAACAGCGAAAGGAAGTCATCAAACCGTCACGCTCGAAGACGGGAGCGCCGCTGAACTGAACACCGACACGCGCATCATGGTCGACTATGAAAAATCCCGGCGGGCAGTGACGCTTTTGTCCGGCGAGGCGTTCTTCAATGTCGAAAAAGACAAGTCCCGCCCGTTTCTCGTCAAGTCCGATCAGGCGGAAGTCGTCGTCACCGGAACGTCCTTCAGCGTATCCGACCTGAAGGGGAAACTGATCGTCCGCGTCCTGACCGGCGTCGTTGACGTAATACCCCGGGAAGGGCCTGCGTCGACTTTGCTCGCTGGCGACATGATCGAGGTCGGCGAAGACGGCCGCGCCGGAGCGATCGCCCGCTATGATCCAAGCATGGCGCTCGCCTGGCGCAGCGGCAAGGCGCGTTTTCACGATCAGCCGCTGGGCGAGGTCCTCGATACGCTAAACCGCTATTTCGAAACGCCGATCGAATTGGGGGACCGCTCGCTCGCCTCCTTGCCCGTCACCGGCGAATTCGACATTCGCGACCGCGACACCGCCGTGACCGCACTCGCGTTAATCTTCAATCTTGAGAGCGAAGAAGAACCCGCCCGGATCGTTCTCAAACCCGCGGAGATAAAGTGAACCGCAAGTTTCGTCTCGCGATGGCCGCCGGCCTTGGCGCGTTTTCAGCGCCGATGGCGGCATCCGCGCGAGA
>MEMM01000162.1:0-50277 GCA_001767925.1 Alphaproteobacteria bacterium RIFCSPHIGHO2_12_FULL_63_12 | reverse complement strand
CGAGATTTTTCCGCTGAAACGCAGGCCCTCGATCAAATCGACGCCGAGCCCGCCTCTGTGCCGGTGGAAGAGGCGCTGGAAAGCCTTCGCCGTTCGCATGGATGGTCATTCATATTCGATGCCCGGCTCGTCGCCGGCAAGTCAATCGCCGGAATGGGAAAATCAATTCGCACGGAACGCGACCTTGCGGCGTCGCTGGTTCCAGCTGGCCTGCAACTGCATCAGGTGGCGAAGAACTCCTTTGCGATCACCTCAAGGCCGGATGCGTCGACGAAACCGGAAATCGACACGCTTGCGGTCAGCGGCCCGGAAATGCCGATCGATACGATTTTGGTCATGGGTTCATCGGCGATTGCGCCGGCGACCTCCGGATCGAAACGCATATTCAAAATCGATGCCGACGACCTCGCTTTCCTCAACGTCGCTTCTCCGGCGGAAGCGATTTATAGCCTGCCGCAGTCCTTGGCGTCGTTCACGCCGTCGAATACCGCGCTATATGCAGCGGCGGCCGGCATCAGCCTCGCCGACCTGCGCGGACTTGGCCCAAAGCGCACCACGGTATTGGTCAACGGACGCCGGCGGACATTAACAACCGGCGGCAACGATGTCATCGGCGGCGTCGATCTCGGATCAATTCCCGAGCCGCTGCTTGAACGGATCGAAGTCCAAAGCCTCCCCGCCGGCGCCCGATTCGGCGCGGGCGCCGTCGCCGGCGCGATAAATTTCGTCACCAAATCCGACTTCGAAGGAGTGGAATCCGGCGTGCGTTTCGGCATGTCGGAGCGAGGCGACAGCGAGGAAATCTCCCTTCATGCGCTCGCCGGCAGAGAAATTGCGTCCCTCGGCTTGCTCACGGTCGGCCTCAATATGACGCGCAGCGAGGGTCTGGTCGGCGCTGACCGCGAATTTTCAGCGATCCCTTACGGCTTTGCGCTGAACGGCGTGAAAAGCAATTCGCCGGCGGCTGAATTCCTGCCGGGATACGGCGGAAGCTCGATCACTGATCGGGGAACCATCGCCGGGGTCATTTTGTCGGACGGCTCATTTTCGGCATTTCCAAAAGGCGTAACCTATGTGCCGGAAACTGACGGATCGATCTCCCCCTATGTCGGCGCGCCCAGCCAGCTTTTCAATTGGGCGCAATGGCAAAGCGTCACCTTGCCGAGCGATCGCATCATTGGACAATTATCCTTCCAGTCGAAATTGTCCGATGGCGTCAATTTTTTCCTCGAGGCCGACGGGGGCGTCGTTGCAACAGACAACGTTCTCGCGCCGCTGCCGGCATCGCGGTTCCGCGGGCTTGATCCCGTCGCCGGCGACGCAGCCGTGATCCCTCTTTCGAACCCGTTCCTTCCCCAGTCGGCGATCGACGCCGCCCAAGCGGCGTTCGGGCCGACTGTTTCCGCAATCGTCTTTGAGCGCCGTTACGCCGAGCTTGGCCCGCGTCGGCAACAAATCGATCGTCGGCATTTCGCGCTTTCGACAGGAATTGCGTTTGGCGACGAAAATGATCGGGCGCTTACCGTCGCCTATCGTTTCGGGAGCAACCGGGCGACATCGCGGGAAGAAGACCGTGTAGATCAGGAAAAACTCAAAATCGCGCTCGACCCGTCGGCGTGTTCCCTGACGCCCGGCTGCACGGCGGCGGATTTCTTTTCAGCGCCGGCCTTATCGCGCGCGGCGCTTGATTTCATTGTCATTCCTGAAATCACGCGCGTTCTCGGAATCGACGAACACGAGATCTCCGTCAACGCGTCAACACTGGTCCCCTTCGACGGCGATCATGACGGACGCGTTTCCGCCGGCGTCGAGCTGCGTCGCGCGGCGTATCACGACCGAGATCTTACGCCCGCCGGCGCGTCGCCCGTCGGATATCTTGGCGGCGCAAGCGCAAAAGGCGCGCTGGAGACCGTCGACGCCTATGCTGAAATCGACACGCCTCTATTCCGTTCGGACGGTCTTCCCGGCGAGCTTGATGGATCGCTCGCCGTTCGCCTCGCCTACTCGCCGAATTACGAGGCGGCGACGAATTTTGAAGCCGGCGTCGATTGGCGGCCGATCGAGGGAGTCGCGCTGTTCACGCGCCAGCATATCGGCGACCGAACGCCTGACATTATCGAGTTGCATTCAATAGGTTCGACGCTTGAATCGTTCTTCCTTGACCCCTGCGGCGCGGATTCCGCAGAGCAGACGGAAACGATCAAGGCCAATTGCGCCGACGCCGGACCGCTCGGCGCGGGGCCCGGATTTGTTCAGACGGCGACGCTTGCTTCGCAAACTTTTTATGGAAACCCGGATTTGAACCCGGAACATGTCCGTAGCGGAGCTTACGGCGTCACCGTGTCGCCGACCGATTTGTTCGCCGCAATTCCCGGGCGCATGGAGCTGACGGCGACGTGGCTCGATTTCAAGATCAGGAATTCGATATCCCAGCCATCGGACGCGCTATTCAACTGTTATTCGAGTCCGGGCTTTGCCAGCCCGAATTGCCTGATCAATCCCCGTACCGGCGCGCCGTCGATCGTGCGCGATCCGGCGACTCGCCAAATCGTCTCCTTTGACAGCATCTTGACCAACGACGGCAATTTGAGCTGGCGCGGCATGGATGTCGAGTTGCGCTATGCACTGCAGCCGGAAGCTATCGCGTTCGCCGATTCAATCTGGCTGAGCGTTCTGCACACTTACACGGATGACGTCGTCATGGAGCGGTTTGGGTCGGTGCAGCGACTCGACGGTCTGCTGAATTATCCCCATCACAGAACGCTGGCCTCCCTCGGCGTTGAGCGCGGCCGGTGGAGTTTCGTCGCCTATGCCAATCGCCGCGGGAAAGCGCTGACAACGCGCACCACACGCTCCGAAGCGCGCGTTCCCGCAGCGCTATATATCGACCTCACCGGCCGTTTCGAAATCACCCAAAACGCCTATGTTCAGGTTGGCGTCAAAAATTTGACGGACCGGGAACCGGACATTACCGCCTACAACGATGTCGGCAATTTCGCGCCGGAGTTCTATGACCCGATCGGGCGACGTTATACGCTCGCCTTCCGCATGAATTTCTAACGTGCTTTTGCCGCGCGTGACGAAAAAAGTAAGGCTGTCTCCTGACGCGAATTCTGCGGCGCCAGAATTTGCCGTCTATCGAAGCTCCTTTCGGATCACTAGTTTTAATCCAGACCAGATTTCATCGACCGCGCAGACCTTGACGTCGACGAGCCCCAAAGACAGCGCAATTTCACGAATGACGTCTTCGGTCATGTCGGACCGGACGCCGGACGATTTTTTCGGCCAGGAGACCCAGATCATGCCGGCGGGACGTATCGCCTCGACCAATTTCGGCGCCATGATTTCGAGGCGCCGCCGTTCAGCGACGAATATATGCGCAAGCTCAAGTTTGTTGCCGGGCGCCTTGCGAAAGACGACGCCCTCGGGCAACGGCGCCAATAACGCGCGATAATTCCCGGGCGCGTCGCACACATAGGCGGATGTCCCCGGTTTGTAGCCGAGTTTTTTCCAAAGCGGCGTTCCGGAATAGCCGGCGGGCATATTATTTCTCGGGCAGATTTTCTTCAAAAAACCGGATGGCGGTCTCGCCCATCACCGCCTTGATCGTCGCCGCATCGAGCCCTTCATTGAGCAGCGCCTGCGTCAACGCCGCCGCCTCGGAGGCGTCAAAAGGAACGGTTGTCGCCCCGTCGTAATCCGATCCGAGCGCCACATGATCCGCGCCGACAAGGTCGACGGCGTAGGCGATGGCGCGGGCGATCGACGGAACGCTCGGGTCGCAAACAGCGCCGTCCCAGAAGCCAACGCCGATAAGGCCGCCTTTCGCCGCTGTTTCTATCATCAACTCGTCAGGAAGATTGCGCGGACTGTCGCAATTTCCGCGAAGACCGGTATGCGAGACGATGATCGGCGCGGAAGAAATGGCGAGGACATCGCGAACGACCGCTTCCGACGAATGAGCGATGTCGATAATCATGCCTTTTTCCTGCGCGGCGGCGACCGCTTTTCGCCCAAATTCCGTAAGCCCTCGATGGGATGCGCCGTGCAGCGACCCGCCAAGCTCGTTGTCGAAAAAATGCTGCAAGCCGAGAACGCGGTAGCCGGCATCGTAGAGCCGGTCGATATTTTCAAGATCGCCTTCCAAGGGATGCGCGCCTTCGGTCGCCAGGATGACGGCAAGTCCTTCCGCCTCCATTCGCTCGCGCAGGTCTTCCTTCGAGCGAATAATGGCGACGGCGCCGGACGAGCGCCGCTCGGCCTCATGCGCCCGCCTTGCGATATGCAACGCGCGCTCGGCGAGGCTCGACCAGGTCTTGACCGGCCACCGCTGGGCGATCGTCAACAAGGTGATGTTGTCGGTATCGCCGCTGTTCTGGTCATAATTCATGTTTTTGGGCGTTTTGGTGACGGCCGCGAGGATTTGCAGTCGATAACCGCCCTCGATCAGCCGCGGCGCGTCGGTATGGCCGCGCGTCTGCCGTTTTGAAAAATCCCTGTCCCAGAGCAGCGCATCGTCATGCAAATCGGCGAGGCGAAGGCTCTCGTGGAGCGCCTGCGCTTCCTCGCTAACTTCATAGGGCGCATGCGGAACAATCTTGTTCAGCGACCGGTCGACGCGCGAGGGTACGACAAAAAAGAAGACACCGGCGGCGGCCGCAATCGCCAGGACCAGCGCGAATCCGATTTTTCTCGCCATCGTCAAAAGCCCCTTCATGCAAAAACGGCGCGCGATCATTCGAGACCGCGCGCCGTTCCAGATCAAGCCGCGACCTCAGCCGCGCTTTGGTTATTCCGCCGCAAAGCAGTAGGTGCAGATCTTGTTGCCGTCCGGGTCGCGAAGATAGGACGCATAGGCTGTCGGCGTGAAGCTGCGCGGGCCCGGCTTGCCTTCGCAGGTGCCGCCGGCCTTTAGGCCTTCTTCGTGAAAGGCGTGAACGGCCTTGCGATTCGGCGCCGCAAAACCGATCGTGCCGCCATTCGCGTAAGTCGCCGGCAAACCGTTCGCCGGTTTCGTCACGATGAATTCAGGGCCCTCTTTGCCCCACATGTGACCGTTGGCGCCCATCGGGCCGACGCTCTTGAGGCCGATCGCGCCAAGCGCCGCATTGTAGAATTTCTTCGAACGTTCGAGGTCGTTGGTGCCGACCACCATGTGCGTGAAAATCGCCATTGGAATTCCTTTTGATAGGGCTGCCGCTCTCTGCTCGGGCCGATAAACGCAACAAGGCCCTTACGGCGGCGGCGGAAGATACGAGATCGCGATTTTGACGGCAATTCACCGATGCACGAGCGCTGAAACGCCGGGCCGGGGAAAAAATGTTCTTGATTTGTTCTATTCCGACGCTAACATCCCCAAATGACGCGCGCCGTTGGCCCTTCCTCCTCCTCTAACCGCCCATTAGAGGTCAGACCGCCAGCCCCAGCGAAGGGCCGCGGCGCGCGTTCCAATGTTTCGGGCCGGTTCGAAAAGCTCGCCCGCGAAGGCGCGGACGACGGCTGGGATCGCGACGAAGACCTTCCGCCGCTTCGAACCGACGTCACGGCGGAAACGCCGCGGACGATCATCAATTACGTCGCAAGTCCCTTTGTCGGCTTTGACCGCTCGATCAATCCCTATCGCGGTTGCGAGCACGGCTGCATTTATTGTTTCGCGCGTCCGACCCACGCTTATTACGGGCTTTCGGCGGGCCTCGATTTCGAAACCAAGCTCTTCGCCAAGCCGAACGCCGCCGCGCTCCTCGACCGCGAACTCGCCGCGAAATCCTATCGGGCCCGGCATATCGCGATCGGCACGAATACCGACCCCTATCAGCCGATCGACAAGAAATTCGCGATTATGCGCGACGTTCTCGGCGTGCTCGCGAAATATAATCACCCGGTTTCCGTGTTGACGAAATCGTCGCTCATCACGCGCGACATCGACCTTTTGAAGCCGATGGCCGACGCCGGGATCGTCAAGACGATGCTGTCGGTGACGACGCTTGACAGAAAGCTCGCGCGCGCGATGGAGCCGCGCGCCTCGGCGCCGGCGAGGCGCCTCGCGGCGATCCGCGCGCTGAGCGAGGCTGGCATTCCGGTCGGCGTGATGACGGCGCCGATGATCCCCGGCCTTAACGATCACGAGATGGAGGAAATCCTCGAAGCGGCGAAAGACGCCGGCGCGCAATGGGCCGGGTATACGATCATAAGATTGCCGCTTGAAGTATCCGGCCTTTTCCGGGAATGGCTCGAAGCGGCGTATCCGGACAGGGCCGCGCGCGTCATGCGGCATATTCAGGACATGAACGGCGGCCGCGATTACGATGTCGAGTGGTCTAGGGCCAAAGGGCCGCGCAGCGTTTTCGCCAAACTGCTCGATGAAAGATTTAAAAAAGGCGCGAGACGAACGGGAATCGCCATCGATTCGCCGCGTCTGGACCCCGGACTCTTCCGTCGGCCGGAGGAAAAGATCACGCAGCTTTCCTTGTTCTGAACGCAAGCGCTAAAGTAATCCGGCCATGCGCAACCCGGGAGGCCGCGAAATGACTGCCGATCAACAATCGCGAACCGACATCGAAGCCGCCGCGTTTCGCCGGCTTGTCGCGCATCTGGGGGAGCGGACGGACGTCCAGAATATCGACTTGATGATTCTCGCGGGGTTCTGCCGCAACTGCCTTGGCGACTGGATGAAGGAGGCTGCGGACGCGCGGGGGATCGCACTCACCAAAGACGAGGCGCGCGAGGCGGTTTACGGCATGCCCTACGCCGAGTGGAAAAAGCGCCACCACAAAGAGGCGACGGCCGAACAGCTGGCGGCCTTCGAGGAAGCACACAAGAAGAAGGGATGACCGGTCGACGACTTGGCCGGGCGACGGCGACTGGTTTCCCACAAGCCGCCGAAGCTTCGTTTCGGCCCCGTGCGAATCGGCGAAGCATTGTTAGCGAACTGAACCGCTCCGGGGAGCGTCATGGTTGAAACGCCAACATTCGAGATCGAGGACCAGTTTGACGGCCTGGTCGCCGGCGTCGATGAGGCCGGGCGCGGGCCGTGGGCAGGACCCGTCGTCGCCGGGGCGGTCATTCTCGACCGCGCGAACACGCCGGAGGGCCTACGCGATTCGAAGACCCTGACCGAAAAGCGCCGGCGCGAGCTTGCCGCCGCGCTCTGGCAATCGGCGCGCATCGGCGTCGGCGTCGCCAGCGTTGAAGAAATCGATTCGATGAATATCTTGCGCGCGTCCCTGCTTGCGATGGCGCGCGCTGTCGCCAATCTCCCGGTTTTGCCTGCGATCGCTATCGTCGACGGCAACATCAAGCCGAAACTCAGATGCCCCGCCTACACCGTGGTCAAAGGCGATCTGAAATCAATGTCGATTGCGGCGGCGTCGATCATCGCCAAGACGACGCGCGACCGGATGATGCGCGAACTCGCACGCGATTATCCGAATTATTGCTGGCACGCGAATAAAGGCTATGCGGCGCCGGCGCATCGCGAGGCTTTGCTGCGCTTCGGCGTCACCCCACATCATCGGCGATCATTCTCGCCGATCCACAACATGTTGTATGAAGAGTCGTCAAAGCCGCTTTTGTCAACGACTCGGTAACCATTGTTAATACATTGATACCAAAAGGTTTTTATTGACGGCGAGTCCCGCCTGACTCATTCTCCGCGTCCTTGATCGGGAGGCGGACAGGTGTCGCAAACAAAAACCGAACGAAAAAAAGCGCCGCCGCTGAAAGCGGTTCGCCTGACGTCGATCGACGCGCCGCTGCGCGATCCCGCCGATCATCTGGACAAAATTCTCGCCGGCGATTCAATCGAGGTGCTGCGCTCGCTTCCCGATAATTTCGCCGATCTCGTCTTCGCGGACCCGCCCTATAATCTTCAGCTCGGCGGCGAGCTGACCCGGCCAGACAACAGCCGCGTCGACGGCGTCGACGATGAATGGGACCGTTTCGAGTCATTCGGCGATTATGACCGCTTCACGCGCGACTGGCTGACCGAAGCGCGCCGCATTTTAAAGCCCGACGGCGCGATCTGGGTGATCGGCTCCTACCACAATATTTTCCGCGTCGGCGCGTGCCTGCAAGATATCGGATTCTGGCTTCTCAACGACGTCGTCTGGGTGAAGGCCAATCCGATGCCGAATTTCCGCGGCACGCGCTTCACCAACGCGCATGAAACGCTGATCTGGGCCTCGAAATCGAAGGAATCGCGGCCGACCTTCAACTATTCGGCGCTGAAAACCGCCAATGACGATTTGCAGATGCGCTCCGACTGGTTTTTGCCGCTCTGCACCGGCAATGAACGCCTCAAGGGCGCGTCGGGATCGAAGGTGCACCCGACGCAAAAGCCCGAAGCGCTCCTTTATCGCGTGATGCTGGCGACGACCAATCCCGGCGACATCGTCGTCGATCCTTTTTTCGGATCTGGCACGACCGGGGCGGTCGCCAAAATGCTCGGCCGTCATTTCATCGGCATTGATCGCGACAAGGATTATATCGCGGCGGCGGCCAAACGCATCGCCGCCGTAAAACCGGTGGACGCGCAAGCCCTGTCGGTGACGCCCTCGAAGCGGGCGGCGGCGCGCGTTCCCTTCGGCTCCATCGTCGAAAAAGGCCTGTTGAAGCCGGGCGCCACGCTTTACGCGCCGAAGAAAGCGCACGCCGCCAAGGTCCGCGCCGACGGGTCGATCACGGTCAACGGACCGGACGGCGCCGTCGAAGGGTCAATCCACCAAATCGGCGCGCATGTTCAAAAATCCGACGCCTGCAACGGCTGGACGTTCTGGCATTACGAGACGAGGACGGGCTTGAAGCCGATCGATTTCCTGCGCGACAAGATGCGCAAGGAAACAAAGGCCTGATCGCGCTTCCGCCGTCCGCCGGCGCATCGCGCGCCTTACTGCAAAGGCGCGACAGGAAAGGGCGTTTGCGATTTTTCCATGGTCGCGCGGCCAGAAAAATTAGCGCCCGTCGCCCCGCGTGTTGGACCCGCGCTATACGACTTTAATCGAACAGTATAAGGATTTATTTTCGGCGTTTCGGTCAACAGGGGCGAAACATGCGCCAGGACGCTTTTGATTTCATCGGAAACCTCGACACGCTTTTGGCGGTCGTCATCGGCGCGATGCTCGCCACCATCGGCGGCGTCGTCAGCGAGCATTATGAAGATGCGATCGAGCGGCGGCGGCGCGAGCGCGACGCCGCGCGATTCTTTGGCGAAATTCTCGGATCAATCGACGAGCTTGTCGACCGCGCGATGCGCTCGCAAAAATTCGGCGACCCCTGGGGACCGGTGACGATGCGCCTATTCCGCACCGCGATGCGGGAGGCGGAAGTTTATGACCGCAACCGCGAAAGGCTGTTCGATATCCAGGATATGGATCTGCGCGCCCGAATACATGTGCATGTGATCAGCGAGATATTTCCGCTGGAAGCGATCATCGAAGGCAGCGACCGCATCGCCGCGATTACGGAGCGGCTCGATGAAGACCTGACGATGTCGGATGAAAAGCGCGCGAGGCTGCACGAGCGCCTTTCGGTCTGGATCAATTCGCGCAAAACCGGGCTCGAATTCATCGAAAACGAGCGCAAGAAGACGCCCGACATCTGCAAAGGGCTTGAGCGGGTCGCGGGCGTCCGGTTCCGCAATGATCTGCGCGTCGCCGCGGCCGCGCCTCAGGCCGGCAACACGTAATTCCTGAATTTCTTTCGTAGTTCCGTCTTCAATACTTTTCCGGTGGCGCCGAGCGGCAATTCCGGCACGAATTCGACGGCGTCCGGCCACGCGATCTTGTCGAGCCTTCCTTTCAGGAATTCCCTGATTTCGTCGGGATCGGGATTCTGGCCTTCGCGCTTGACGACGATCAACAGCGGACGCTCCTGCCATTTCGGGTGCGCGACGCCGATCACAGCGGCGTTGGCGACTCCGGGATGCATCAATGCCGCATTTTCAATGTCGATCGACGAGACCCACTCGCCGCCGGTCTTGATCACATCCTTGGCGCGGTCGGTGATCTGCATGAAACCGTCTTCGTCGATAATCGCGACATCGCCGGTGTCGAACCATCCGTCGCCGGTCAGCGTCTGGTCCTTCGCCTTGAAATAGGAATTGACGATCGAGGGTCCCCGCACCTGCAGGCGGCCGTCCGAAACGCCGTCGCGCGGCAACACTTTCCCGTCGTCCGCGACGATGCGCATATCGACAAAAGGCAGTGCGCGCCCAGCCTTCAGCTGATATTTGATGCGCTCGTTCTGCGGCAGCGCCATGATCGACGGCGGCAAAACATTGACGGTGCCGATCGGACTCATTTCCGTCATGCCCCAGCCTTGCTGCAATTCTATCCCGTGCTTTTCAAATCCGCGAATGAGCGCTTCCGGGAGCGCCGACCCGCCGCACAGGCCCTTGCGCAAATGTGGCAGCTCCTTGCCGGTTTTCTCCATATATTGAAGAAGGCCTAGCCAGACCGTCGGCACACCGAGGGAATAATTGACCTTTTCCGCCGCAAGCAGTTCATAAAGGCTTTCGCCGTCGAGCTTTGGTCCGGGGAACACCTGCTTGGCACCGACCATCAGCGCCGAATAGGGCGTGTTCCATGCATTGACGTGAAACATCGGAACGACGGGAAGCAGGACATCGCCTTCCTTGCAGCCGAGCGCCGTCGGCAGGCAGCTCGCGAGCGTCTGGATGACGCAGGAGCGGTGCGAATAGACGACGCCCTTGGGATCGCCTGTCGTCCCAGAGGTGTAGCACATGGCGACCGCCGTGTTTTCGTCAAATTCCGGCCACTCGAAGTCGTCGCTTTCGCCGGCGATCAGGCTTTCATAATCGCCATCGCCCGTTCCGGCCTCAAGCGCATGCTTTTCGTCGGTCATAAGAATGAATTTCCTGACCGTCTTCAGCTTGCCGCGCAGCGCCGACACCAGCGGCGCAAAGGTGGTGTCGTAAAACAGAAAATCGTCTTCGGCGTGATTGATGACGAAGGCGGCGTTTTCCGGCCCCAGGCGCGGATTGACGGTATGAAGGACCGCGCCCAGCCCGCCGACGGCGTAATACATTTCAAACTGACGATAGGTGTTCCAGCCGATGACACCGACGCGATCGCCATATTTGACGCCCAGACGCGACAGCGCATTGGCGAGCTTGGCGATTCTTCTGTAAGAATCCGCAATCGTATAGCGGTGAATGGGGCCTTCAACCGTTCTGGTGACGATTTCAGTCTTTCTGAAATTGTTCACGGCGTTTTTCAGGATCTCCGTCGTCAGAAGCGGACGGTCCATCATCAGGCCCTTCATAGCGTCTCCCATTTTCCCTGTTTGCCCCAAGGGTATTTGAAAACTATCGGTTTTTCCGGGTCCGCGGTCAAACCGTCGGGCGGCGGCCGGGGCATCTTGAAAGGGCCCGCGCCGAGCTTATGGTTCGCCCCATGGTCGAAACTCCGTCCCCCCCGGCCCTTGCGGGCGTCCGCGTGCTTGACCTCTCCCGCGTCCTTGCCGGGCCGTGGGCGAGCCAGCTTCTTGGCGACCTTGGCGCCGAGATCATCAAGATCGAAAAGCCGGGCGCTGGCGATGACACGCGCGGCTGGGGGCCGCCTTTCCTCAAGAACGCCGACGGCGAGACGACGGACGCTGCCTATTTCCTTGCGGCGAACCGCAACAAAAAGTCCGTCGCGATTGATATCGCCGCGCCGGACGGCGCCGCGCTGGTCCGCAAGATCGCCGCCGGCAGCCACATTCTGGTTGAAAATTTCAAGGTCGGCGGCTTGAAGAAATACGGTCTCGACTTTGAAACCCTATCCAGGATCAATCCGCGGCTTGTCTATTGTTCGATTACCGGCTTTGGCCAATCCGGCCCTTATGCGTCGCGCGCCGGCTATGATTACATGATTCAGGCGATGGGCGGACTGATGTCCGTCACCGGACAGCCCGACGGCGCGGCGGGGGCGGCGCCGATGAAAGTCGGCGTCGCGGTCGCCGATCTCTTCGCCGGAATGTACGCCGCGACCTCAATTCTTGCCGCGCTCCGCCATACCGAGCGCACCGGCGAAGGCCAGCATCTCGACGTCGCGCTGCTGGACTGTCAGATCGCCATGCTCGCCAATCAGGCGTCGAACTTCCTGATCTCCGGCGCAGCGCCGCGGCGCCTCGGCAACGCGCATCCCAATATCGCGCCCTATCAGGTATTCGAGACGAAGGACGGCCATATCGTCATCGCTGTCGGCAATGACGGGCAATTTTCATCTTTCGCCAAAACGATCGGCGCGGCGGCGCTTGTCGATGACGACCGCTACATAACCAATCGGGCGCGCGTTGCGAACCGGGAAACGCTAACGGCGGCGATCTCGACGAAAATGCGTGCACGAACGACGGCGGAGTGGCTGGGCCTCATGGAGGCGGCGTCGGTCCCGGCCGGCGCGATCAATTCGATCGACGCGGTGTTCAGCGACCCGCATGTCGCGGCGCGGTCAATGACGGCCGCCATCAACCGTCCGGACGCCGGCGGCAGGCGGATGGTCGTTCACCCGGTCAAATATTCGCGAACGCCGGCGCTTGACGACGGCGCGCCGCCGTCGCTTGGGGCGCATACGGATGAAGTTCTGTCGGAATTTGCGGGAGCCGGCGAGCGCGCCGCGCTGAAGGCGCGCGGCGTCATTGGCTGACCGCTCAGGAAGCCTTGGCGGATTTTGCGTCGACGATCGATGCGCCTTCGACAATCCCGATTTCAGCGAGTTTCGATTCGATCGACTGCCGGTCGAAGGGCTTCAAAAGATGGTGCGAGGCCCCCGCCGCCTTTGCGAGCGTGAATTGCTGCGGATCGTTTTCCGTCGCGCATAGGATGATGACCGGACGCTGCTCTTGCGGCAATTCCGCGACGCCGCGGAGGAAATCGAGCGCGCCGAGCGACGGGAGATCCCAGTCGAGCATGACGACGTCGGTTTTCGTCTGACGGCAATGCTCCAGTCCGGCAGCGGCGGTCTCAGCTTCCTTCGCCTCGACGGAAAGGTCCGTAAGGATGCGCATCGCGATTTCGCGAATGAGATCTGAATCTTCAACGATGAGGCAGGTTTTCATGGGTCAGCGCCGGTCTGTGGATCACGGCGCAGACTGTCGCCAATTCAGGTTAGCCCGCCGTTAACGCCGATGGGGCGGACTGCGATAATTCCGCCGAAAACCGCAGTTTGAACGAGGCGGACCCGTCTTCCTGCACGAGATCGATGCCGCCGCCGGCCGCCCGGGCGGCGAGACCCGAAAGATAATGAGGCGTAAATTTCGGCTTGAGGTCGGCGATGTCGCCGGCGAAGGCGCGCTTCATGTCGTCCTGGACGATCACTCGCTGACCCGCAACCTTGATGTCATATGCGCCCCGCTCGCCTGCGATGACGACAGCGCCGCCGCGCGGCACGCAATCGGCGGCGGCGGCGCCGAGCACGAGGATCGCTTTCACCTCGTCCTTCGGCGCGTAACCCGGCGCAATCCGCCAGTCGAGGTTCGCCTTCGTCCAGCCGAGCAGCGCCTGAAGAACATTCCTCGCCTCTTCATAGGGAAGCTCGGCGCCGAGCCCGCCGGAGGCGCCATAGGCAAGGCGCGCATATTTCAGCAGCGCGACCGATTTTTCGGCGCTCGACTTAATGAGGTCTAGCGCTGCATCCTTCATCGACTGGTCCATCGACGGGTCGCCGAGCACTTCAAGACCGGACGACAGGGCGCCGACCGGATTGACGAGATCGTGGCAGAGGCGCGACGACATCAGCGCGCAGAGGGTTACAGCGTCGATTTCTTCGGTTTTGGCGAGCGACATGAAAACGGGACCTTCTCAATCGGAAGGTCCCGTTATGAATGATTCGCGCCGGCGTGTCGGTTACCGGACCCGAGGGGCGATTACGGCTGTTTGGCCCATGACCCGTCCGGCATGCGAACGCACTGGCCGGAGGACGCGCCCTCGACGAGGCGTTTGCCGGTCAGGGCAGCGGCGTCTTCAATCGTGATGCCGTTTTTCGCCGCAAGTTCGGCGAAATGGGCTTTGCGCTGCTGGTTGATGTTTCTCACTTCGCGCTTGAGCGCCTCGCTCGCGGCCGCACTGTCGACAACGCCGAGATACCCGTCGGACTGCTCGCCGACGACGCATTTCGACTTTGCTTCCTCAACGATCGGCGGCGCGGCGTGGGCTGCGGCGATTGAAGCGGCGGCAAACGCGACCATGGCGATTTTGGCGAGAATTTTTTTCATGGACCTGGTCCTTTCCCAATTCCCTAAAAGATGTCCGGATTGTTCGCGATGAGTTCGGCAATTTCCTGATCGATCTTGATCAGGACTTCCTGCTTGATGTTGATATTCATGTTGATCTCGATCGGCTTGTCCGGCGCTTGAACTTTCACCGTCGCGCAGGCGCTGACCGCGCCCAGCAGCAAAATCGCCAGCGCGGGCGCGGTTGCGCCGGTAACATTGGTCCGCCCTATGGTCATGCCCACCCTCGCCCTTTCAGAATCAGCTCTACCGTCAGATTACCATAGGCGCCGGTGATGTCGAAATAGGGGCTGATCGCCGCCCAATTCCGCCACAATTCCAACCGGCCCGCGACAACCGGCCAGGACAAGCCGCGCAAACCCGGCAAACCGGCAATTTACGTCAGGCCTCAGAAAATTTCCGGATTCGATCCGATGAGGTCATCGACCGCCTTTTCCTGCTCCCCGGCGCTGCGCGGGGCGGATTTCAAAAACTGAAGCGGGTTGGCGACCGCTTTGGCCCCTTCAAGCAATTGCAGCAACGGAACATCCATCGTCAGGCGGAAAATGACCGGACTGAGCACAGTCTGGGAGCCGCCTCTGGCAGCGATCGGCAGCTCGCCCTTGCCGTCGAAGACGATCTTGAACTTCAGCGTGCCGTCGAGGGGGCCGTCGATGACAACGGAAAGATTGTCGAACCGCACTTCGCGAAGCATGTCATAGGCGAGCTTTGCCTGCTGGCTCGACTGGAAAGCGGGTTCGGCGTTCTTGTTCTGATAGCGGATGACTCCACCGCCCTTCGCCGAGAGGACGCCGTTGACAATCCGCGCGCGGCCGCCCTCGAACGAAATCGGAAGCACGCCTTCGATTTTTCCTTCGCCGGAAAGGCCGTCGACATTCGGATACGCGAGCAGACCTGCGAGATCGACATTGTCGATCTGGAGCGTCGTCTTCGATTCGCCGCCAGCGATCGACATCACGGAATTATACGCGCCGATCGTGCCGTTGAACCACGGAAATTCCGCCTCGACGATCTTCAGCGTGTCGTCGCCAGGAAGAACGAAACGCACTTCGCCATTTTCCAGTTTCAGGGCGTCCATGTCGATTTTGCGGATGGCGATCGACTGTTCGCCGCTCGTCGATACCGGCGCGAGGCTGGAAAATACCATTTTGCCGGTAACGCCATCGGTGCGCGATACCGCAATGCCAGGCCCGCGAAATGACACGTCGTCGAAATTGACTGTCGCCGACGATTGCATTCGCGCCTGATCCCAGACGAAACGCGCGCGTCCCTCGGTCGTCCCGGTCGCACCGGAAATAATGCCTTTTAGGGCCGGGATGACTTTTTCCGCCTGCAAATAATAGGACAGCGCCAGAGCGCCGGAATCGAACACCGCCTCGCCTTTTCCGGTAAGGACCTCGTGCGCGCCCTCGCCGCGGCCAAGCGCAACGCCCTTTGGAGTCTTCACGTCGAAATCGAACGTTGCGATGTCACTCGCGAGTTTCAGATCGCCCGAGATCATCACCGGCGCGACTTTTTCGAGGTCTGTCTTTTGCGCAATCCGCATATGGCCGAGCGCGACATTGGCGGCGACCGTGTCGCGAACGAGATCGGTGTCGAATCTGCCCTTCGCATCCGTCAGGATGAGGGAGTCATTGAGGACGATCTTGCCGCCTTCCATCGCGCCCACAATGCGACTGGCTTGCTGGACGGGGTTGTAGTCGAGCGTGAAGTCGATCCTGGGCGGCGCGCCGTCGAAGACGGTTTCTCCGAGGCGGTAATACGCGGTTCGGGCGGTGAGCGATCCTTCGACATGAGTTTCGCCCGCATCGCCCCACCCTATCGATATAAGCGGCGCCGCCGCGGGACACAGCGCGGCCATTGCAATGCGCGCATCCATATCCTGATCGGCAAAGCGAAGATCGGCGCGATCGGTCTTCAGGCATTGGCCGCTTTCCGGGCTTAACGACAGACGTTTTTCCGCAAGGTCCGCGTCAACGTCGAGGCGCGCGTTTAAAGGCATGTCGGAGACGGCGAGGCGTCCGACCGTCGCCTTGACGAGATGGGCGGCGATGTCGGCCTCGCCAGTCGCGCGATCATCGAAATAGGCGCCGCGGAATACCCCGTCGAAAGCGGAAAGCGCGACGCCGCCGATTGACTGCTCGCCGAATTGCGCGCGCACGTCGATGGACCAGGCGCCTTTATTTTCCGAGGCGGCCCTGAGGATGGCGGCGCCATTGGCGACGGGACCATCGAGCGCCGCGCGAAGCGCGATGCTTTCCTTGCCGGCGGATTTTTCATAGGCGGGCCCCTCGCCCGCGGAAATGACGAGCCGGTCCCCGCGATCGGCGACGATCGTCAACGGATTTTCGGTCAGGGAGACGGAAAGGTTATCGCCGTCGAAGGTCACTTTCAGCGCGCCGGAAAGCGCAAGCTTTTTGATCGGCGCGCCGCCAGCCGCCGCGAATGGCGCAAAGCTTTCAGCGCTTTGCGCGTCGATCGTCGAAGAATTGATCGAAATTTCGGCGCCGCCGCGCAAGCCGCGCGGCGCTTCCCCGATGAACGCGCGCCATGAGGAAAGCGACGCGGTCATCGCTGCGTCGACGCTGCGCGCAGTGCCCGCCGGCGTTGAAAGATCGCCCTTCAGCGAGCCCTTGATCGACATCGCGCCGTCCGCGGCGAGATCGATGACGCCGGCGCCGGCGACGCCGAGGAAAGTCGCGGCGGCGAAACCGGTTTTTTCCGCAAGCGCGGCGGTTTCAAACCGGCCGCCCTCACGCACATCGAACGCGCCGTCGATTTTCACCCGCGCCGGACCGTTCGGCGCCTGCAGGACAAAGTATAGTCCCCTGATCTCAATCGAGTGAAACGGCGGCGGCGCGGGTTTTGCGGCCGGATCAGGCGACCAGCCCGAAATGGAGATCACCCCTTGCTCGTTCAATGAGGCGTTCATCTCGCCGCCGCTGATGGAAACGCTGTTCAGCTTTCCAGCGAAGATCAGCCGTCGCCAGTCATAGGTGAAGCTGACAGGACCGAGCGCCAGGTCCGGCGCCGAGGCATCGACGCCGGCCGTCAGCCCTGAAAGCGTCAACTGCGAAAAATTAACATCCCTGACGCTCACGGACGGATTTTCGAGGCGCGCGCCGGCCATGATGCGTTCAACCGTCGAAGCCGCGATCGGTTTCCTGAGGAGATATAGCGCGGCCCCCGTCAGGGCGAGGACGACAAATATGCCTACAATCAAGCGGGCGACCAGCCGCATCCGCCAACTCCTACGCGCTAATCGATTCCCCTCGGGCGCCGGTCCCGCTTAACCTGCGGGTTCGTCGCCAACGCCTTAGAAAAGCCCTGCCAGCATGACGAAAATTGCGCTGAAAAGCGAGGCCGGGATTTAAGGCGGCGGCGGCGATAATCGACACGCGCGGTCAACATTGACTTAAACGCCAGCACAAACGAGAGATACGCCGCGAAAGAGGCGAATTTGCGGGACGAAAGAATAGCTTACCCGGGAGAACCAGGGACAGACGCAACCATGCGGCGCGCCCCGCTCGCCGCCGCGGCCGCCCTTGGCGTCCTCGCCGGCGGCGCGGCGTTCCTCGCCTTTGCGATAAGCCGGCCGACGACGCCAGACGCCGTCGCGCCGACCGCGCCTCAAGAGATCGTCACGACCGCCGCCGCACCGATCGCGGCGACGCCGATCGAACCGGAAACCGCGCCGGCGGCGATGGCGGCGGACGATGCGGCGAGCGATGGTGCGGGCGATGCGCCATTTATTCCCCGCCTGAAGCCGACCGCCGTTCAGGTTGCGACGCCGATCGCGCCGGCGGCGTCGAACGCCGGCGCCATACTCACTTTTTCGTCGGCATGGCTCGCCGAAGAGTCCGACCGGCCACCGCCGTTTTTTTTCCAGAGCGATCTTGCGCCGGATCAGGCGGCGATCGCGCGACACGGCCTCGAAAATGGCGATATCGCATCGGCGCCGCATGAGGCGCGCATCGTTCTCGCCAAGGGCGAAACATTTGTCGACGCTCTGCGCCGGGCCGGCGTTCGAACGCAAGACCGGAATGAAGCCGCCTATGCGTTTGGCAAGCTCTATAATATGCGCAGGCTCCGCCCCGGTCAGGATTTCTCGCTGACGATCGCCGAGCCCAACCGCACCCTTTTTCAGGCGATCGCGGAAAAGGAGCCGCCGCCGGCGTTTCTCTTGTCGCTTGAATTTCGCGTCGATCCGGAAAGGCGCATCCTGCTGGCGAAAGCGCCGGGTGGCGGCTTCACGGCGAATGAAATCGCAACGCCGTTGACGACCCGCTTTGCGGCGATTGAAGGCCGCATTGACGGCAGCCTTTATGTCTCCGCCAAACGGCAAGGCGCGCCCGATGAAGTGATCGCCGGCCTCGCGCAGATGTTCGCCTATGATGTCGACTTTCAGCGCGAGATTTTCGGCGGCGACGAGTTCGAAGCGATTTTCGAAGTTCGTTTCGACGACGCCGGAAACATGGTCGGCGGCGGCGACATCCTCTACGGCCGGCTGAAATGGCGGGGACGCCAGAAGGAGAAAGGCTACTACCGATTTGAAACCGCCGATGGCGGCGGCAAAGCGGACTATTTCGACGCCTCGGGCGAAAGCGCGCGGCGCCTGTTGATGAAAACGCCGATCGACGGCGCGCGACTCTCATCCGGATTCGGCACACGGCGTCATCCGATCCTCGGCTATCAAAAGGCTCACAAAGGCGTCGATTTCGCGGCGGCGCGCGGCACGCCGATCATGGCGGCGGGCGACGGCGTTATCGAGCGCGCCGGGCCTTACGGCTCATTTGGAAATTATGTCCGCATTCGGCACGCGCAAGGGTATAAAACCGCCTACGCGCATATGAATTCCATCAAGAAGGGCGTGAGAACGGGCGTGCGCGTCCGTCAGGGCGAGGTGATCGGCTATGTCGGCACGACAGGCCGCTCGACCGGCCCGCACCTTCATTATGAGGTTCATCTCAAGGACGTCGCCGTCAACCCGCAGAGCTTAAAGATCGCGACAGGAATCAATCTTGGCGGCAAGGAGCTCGCCCGCTTCCGGGAAATCCGCGATGAGATCGACGCCATGCGGACGGCGGTCGCGGCGGAAGAGCCAAGCCTTGTCGCGGATGCAAAAGCGAAGAAGAACGCGCTTTAGCGCTTGTTCCGGCTTTTTATCGCCTCCCTGATATAGGCGTCGACATCCAGATCGCCGGCGGCCTGTTCCCGGATGCGCTGCTTGACCGTATGCGGAATATCGTCGGGCGAAAGGGCCCCCGCGCTGGCGACCGTTTCGCGGATGAGTTTTTTCAACGCCTCGTCCTTGAGCGTATCGCCGATCGCCGGTTTCTTCGCCATCGCGGTTGCTCCTAATTGAGAAGGGCGCCGACGGGCGGCGACGCGCCGAAGCGTTTCGCCTTCCCGTTCGCCGTCTCGCCATTGACCGTCAGGCCGGACGGGCCCGCGGAAACAGCGAGCGTTTCGCCGTCTTTCACTTTCCCGGCGAGGATGAGATCCGCGAGCGGATCTTGCAATTCCTTCTGGATGACGCGCTTCAAGGGTCGCGCGCCGTAGACCGGATCATAGCCGGCGTCGGCGAGCCAGCGCCGCGCCTTGTCGTCGAGATCGATGGCGACTTTGCGGTCTTCGAGAAGCTTGCCGAGACGGGAGATCTGGATATCGACGATCTTGTCCATGTTGGCGCGCGTCAGGCGGTGGAACAGGATGATTTCGTCGAGACGGTTGAGAAATTCCGGCCTGAAGCGGCCGCGGACCGCTTCCATGACTTGCGGCCGCACCGCGTCGCTGTCCTGGCCTTCGGGCTGGTTCGCCAGAAACTCCGCGCCGAGATTGGAGGTCAGGATGATCAGCGTGTTCTTGAAATCGACCGTGCGCCCCTGACCGTCGGTCAGGCGTCCGTCGTCGAGCACCTGCAACAGCACGTTGAAGACATCCGGATGCGCCTTCTCGACTTCATCGAACAGCACCACCTGATAGGGACGGCGACGGACGGTTTCCGTCAACGCCCCGCCCTCTTCATAGCCGACATATCCCGGCGGCGCGCCGATAAGGCGCGCGACCGAGTGCTTTTCCATGAATTCGGACATGTCGATCCGCGCGATCGCGGTATCGTCGTCGAACAGGAATTCCGCCAGCGCTTTCGTCAATTCGGTCTTGCCGACGCCGGTCGGTCCCAGAAACAGGAATGAGCCGATCGGACGATTGGGATCTTTTAGACCGGCGCGCGCGCGGCGAACCGCGGAGGACACCGCTTCGACCGCTTCGAATTGGCCAATAACGCGCCGGCCGATCGCCTCTTCCATGCGCAACAGCTTGTCGCGCTCGCCCTCGAGCATTTTGTCGACAGGAACGCCGGTCCAGCGCGAGACGACGCCGGCGATGTTTTCCGCGTCGACCACTTCATCGACCAGAACCGCTCTGTCTTCGCGCTCTTCCGCCGCGCGCAGTTTTTTTTCAAATTCGGGAATGACGCCGTATTTCAGCTCCGAGGCCCGCGCAAGATCGCCGCGGCGTTCGGTGTCGGCGAGCGCCTGACGCGCCTGATCGAGTTCTTCCTTGATCTTTGTCGCCTTGGCGAGCGTTTCCTTTTCGGCGCGCCACTGCGCCGTCAGCGACGCGGAATCCTCTTCAAGGCCGGCAAGCTCGTCTTCCAGCCTTTCGAGCCGGTCGCGCGAGGCGTCGTCATCTTCCTTTTTCAGCGCTTCGCGCTCGATTTTCAGCTGGATGATCCGGCGATCGAGTTCGTCAAGTTCTTCGGGTTTTGAATCGACTTCCATCCTTAGGCGCGAGGCGGCCTCGTCGACCAGGTCGATCGCCTTATCGGGGAGAAAGCGGTCGGTGATGTAGCGATTTGACAGCGTCGCCGCGGCCACGATCGCGCTGTCGGAAATCCTGACGCCATGATGCAGTTCGTATTTTTCCTTCAGGCCGCGCAATATGGAAATCGTGTCCTCGACCGTCGGCTCTTCAATGAAGACCGCCTGGAAACGGCGCGCGAGCGCGGCGTCCTTTTCAACGTGCTTGCGATATTCATCAAGCGTCGTCGCGCCGATGCAATGCAGCTCCCCGCGCGCCAGCGCGGGCTTCAGGAGGTTGGACGCATCCATCGCGCCTTCGGATTTTCCGGCGCCGACGAGCGTGTGCATCTCATCGATGAACAAAATGATTTCGCCTTCCGCGGCCGTCACCTCGGACAGCACGGCTTTCAGGCGCTCTTCGAACTCGCCGCGATATTTGGCGCCGGCGATGAGGGCGCCCATGTCCAGCGAAAGGAGTTTCTTGTTCTTGAGGCTTTCCGGCACGTCGCCATTGACGATCCTCAGCGCGAGGCCTTCGGCGATCGCGGTTTTGCCGACACCCGGCTCGCCGATAAGGACCGGGTTGTTCTTCGTCCGGCGCGACAGGACCTGCATCGCGCGGCGGATTTCTTCGTCGCGCCCGATGACGGGATCGAGCTTGCCCGACCGCGCCGCTTCGGTCAGATCGCGCGCATATTTTTTCAGCGCGTCATAGCCCTGCTCGGCGGACGCTGAATCCGCCGTGCGTCCCTTGCGCAGATTATTGATCGCTTCATTGATCGATTGCGGGGTCGCCCCGGCGGCTTTGAGGATTTTCGAGGCTTCAGCATCCGGCGTCAGCGCCAGCGCGACGAGCAGGCGCTCGGCGCTGACAAAAGAGTCGCCGGCCTTTTTCGACTGTTCTTCGGCAGACGCAAAAACGCGCGCCAGCGCCGGCGCCAGATAAACCTGACCCGAGCCGCCCTGCACTTTCGGCAGTTTCGCGAGCGCGGCTTCCGTTGCGGCGAGCGCGGCCTCGGGCTTGGCGCCGGCCGAGCGCAGCAGATTGGCGGCGAGGCCTTCCTGATCGTCAAGCAGGCCCTTGAGGAGGTGTTCGGATGTGAACTGCTGGTGGCCGTCGCGAAGGGCGATGCCCTGCGCCGCCTGGATGAGACCGCGGGCGCGGTCCGTGTAGGTTTCAAATTGCATTTTCCGACCTTGGATCAAGCGTCATCGAAATCGGAACGCCCCCGGAGGCGACGTCCTTTCCTGTCAGATAGGCGCAGTTACGCTCCGAACAAGGCCCCGGAACGCAAAAGGCCCGGCGCGCGGCCGGGCCTTGTCGCGACCGGTCAGAGCCGGCCCGGCGAGGGGCGCTTTAGTGCTTGTGCTCTTCCTTGGCGGCGTCGTCCGACATGTGCTCTTTCATCATCTCGTCGTGCTTGGCCTTATGGTGCGCCTTCATTTCGTCTAACGTCACGGCGGCGTCATCGCCCGCCATCGACGCGAACTCCGCTTTCGCTTTGGCGGTGACATAGTCGACGAGTTCCTGCTCAGTGATCTTGCCGTCGCTGTTCGCATCGACTTCCTTGAAATGGGCCTCCATCTTCTCATTCATTTTAGCTTCCATCGCCGCATGATCCATGCCCTTGGATTTGTCGTCGGCGGCTTTCTCACCAGCGACAGCGGCGGAAACAGCGACGAGGGCGGCGGCGGCGAAGACGATCGCGTATTTCATGTTGTCGGTCCTTTCAGGTTATTATCCCGTGCGCCGCGCGGCGGCGCTCATGAGCCGAAATTAGCGCGCCCGGCGCTCGGGCGACGTATTAATCATCCTCCATGTCGCCGGAGTCGCTGCGTCAAAGCGCCCCAAGGCTGACCATCGCGCCGCCGTCGATCACGATCTGCTGGCCGGTCATCCAGCGGCCGGCGGGCGATGCCAGGAAAACCGCCGCGCCGGCGATCTCGTCGGGCTCGCCGAAACGACGCAGAGGAAGCGATTTCGAAACCATCGCTTCGACTTTGGGATCCTTCCAGAGCGCTTCGGCGAAATGCGTCTTGACGATGCCGGGGCAAATGCAATTGGCTCGAATGTTCATCGGTCCGCCTTCAACCGCGAGGTTGCGCGCCAGCTGCAAATCCGCCGCCTTGGAAATATTGTAAGCGCCGATCGCATTTGAGCCGACAAAGGCGCCGATCGAGGAGATGATGATGATCGACCCGTCCTTGCGCGTTTTCATCTGCGGTAGGACCAGTTGCGAAAGCCAATGCGTCGCCTTCACATTCGCGGTCATGATCTTATCGAACTGTTCGTCCGTTATCCCTTCCGACGGGCCGTAATACGGATTGACGGCGGCGTTCGAGACGAGGATGTCGACCTTGCCGAGCATGGCATCGGCGAGATCGATCAGCGCTTTCAAATCTTCCTTGCGCGTGATGTTGCACGCCGCCGCATGCGCCGCTTTGCGCCCGAGATTTGTATTGATCGACGCCGCAACGTCCTCGCAGGCGTCAATTTTCCGGCTTGAGACGACGACCGTCGCGCCGTGGTCGGCGAGACGGCGGGCGATCGCCTCGCCGATGCCGCGCGACGCGCCGGTGACGACGGCGGATTTTCCCGTCAGATCGAAGAGCGATGAAACCGTCAGATCGTTCTCCTGTCGGCCTGGAGATTATTTTGACGCCGGCGAAGCCGGTTCCTTAACGCTGCGCCGCGGCGATTAACCGGCCGGAACGGGTTCAACGTCTTCCGCGCCGGCGGCCTCTTCCGTTCCGCCTTCTTCGCGCGGGCGACGCGGGCGGCGGCGGCGGCGGCGGCCTTCATGCTCGCCTCCTTGCTGGCGCTGATCTTGGGCCTGCGGTTCGGGCGCGGCGTGTTCGGCGGCGCCGTTGGCGCTGGACTCAGCCGTCGCAGCGTCGCTGCTTTCCTCGTCGCGATCGCCCTGGTCATACTGGGACGAGGGCTGGCGCATATCGCGGTCGCCGCCGAAGGACGGCTGGTCGTTTTCGAAATCGCCGTCGCCGGCCGACGGATCGGACGCCGACGCTTGCGGCCCCTGTATGGCGCGAAGGACGCGGAAATAGTGTTCTGCGTGCTGAAGGTAGTTTTCCGCCTTCACCCGGTCGCCGCTTGAGGTGGCGTCGCGCGCGAGCGCCAGATATTTGTCGTAGATCTGCTGGGCGGTGCCGCGGATGCGGACGTCTGGTCCGTTCGAATCAAGCGCGCGATTGGGATTGACGCCCTGACGGCGCCGCTGATGGTTGTTGCGCCCGCGTTTATTGAAATGGTTATTCATGTTTGTCGCTTCTTGGTCTGCTTATTGTCAAAGTGACGTCAGGCGCCGTGTTCGCCACGCAACACTCTTAGCTTGCGGATTGATGTTCCGCCGCCGGCGCATTGATTGAAATTTGCTGTTCGCTTCGCACCCCGCAGCGCTAATGCTGCATAACGGCCGTATTCACCTGTAAAGCCTTGTCTTTGGAATTTCCGGAAGCCCGCGCCGCAAATTGCCCTGGCGCCGAACTCCTCAAAGCGCAGCCTTGCGACCGCTGCTTACAATTCTCTACCTATAGCGCCGCAGGCCGCAGGTCAATGACCAAGGCGCGGGGACGGCCCGCAAGATCGTTTTCGACGGATATGAGAGCCTCAGGGAACGCCGATCTTGCGATTTCATTAACCGGACCGGCCTGATCCTCCCCGAATTCAAGGACCATGAGCCCGCCCTCCGCAAGCCGGCCCGGCGCCCTTTTGAGGATCGCCCGATAGGCGGCAAGACCATCTTCGCCGCCAAACAGCGCGAGCGGACTTTCGAAATTGCGGACCTCGCCGGGCAGGCGATCCCGGTCGACGGTCCTGATATAGGGCGGGTTCGAAATGACGATGTCGAACCGCTCGTTTGTCGCATTGAGAAAGTCGCCCGCCTCGGCGCGGGCGCGCGACGAGAACCCAAGCCGCGCGATATTCCTCAAGGTGAGACCGACAGCTTCGGGATCTATGTCGACGCCTAGACCTGACGCCTTCGGGAATTCGCCGAGAAGCGCGCAGAGCAGCGCGCCCGAGCCGCAGCCGAGATCGACGATTTTAAGCGGCGCGTCCCTTCGCCGTCTCGACAGCACGGCGTCGATCAGCGTTTCGCTGTCCGCGCGGGGAACAAGGATCCCCGGCGCAACTTCAAACTCCAGCGACCAGAATTCCCGCCGTCCGACGATATGGGCGACGGGTTCTTCTTTCGCCCGGCGAGAAACCATGGAGACGAACAGGGCGAGTTCCGCGTCGCTGGCGGAACGTGACCCGTCCGCAATCAGCTGGGCGTCGTCAACACCAAACGCGGCTTTTGCAAGAACGCGCGCGTCGATCATCGGCGTCGGCGAGCGGGTGAACTCAGCCGCCGCCCAGCGGATCAGCGCCTCGATGCGCGGCGGGCGCGGCGGCTCACGCATTCGCCTCCAGCGCCGCGAGGCGATCGGCCTGATCTTGCGAAGTCAGCGCATCGACGAGCTGGCCGAGCGCGTCGCCGCGAATCACATCGTCAAGATTGTACAATGTCAGATTGATGCGGTGATCGGTGACGCGGCTTTGCGGGAAGTTATAGGTGCGGATGCGCTCCGACCGGTCGCCGGAGCCGACCATGCCCTTGCGCGCCGCCGACCGTTCGGCGTCCATGCGCGCCCGCTCGGCGTCATACAGCCGGGCGCGCAGGATCAGCATCGCCTTGGCGCGGTTCTTGTGCTGCGATTTCTCGTCCTGCTGGCTGACCGAAACGCCGGTCGGCAGGTGCGTGATCCTGACCGCCGAGTCGGTCGTGTTGACCGACTGGCCGCCGGGCCCCGACGCGCGAAAGACGTCGATGCGCAGATCCGATTCCTTGATGTCGATGTCGACGTCTTCGGGCTCTGGCAACACCGCGACGGTCGCCGCCGAGGTGTGAACGCGCCCCTGCGCTTCGGTTTCGGGAACGCGCTGCACGCGGTGAACGCCCGCCTCGAATTTCATCCGCGCGTAAACGCCGTCGCCCTTGATCGAGGCCTGAATTTCCTTGTAGCCGCCTTTTTCAGCATCCGAGACGGACAAGACTTCGACGCGCCAGCCCTGAAGCCCGGCATAGCGCTGATACATCTTGAATAGATCGCCGGCGAAGAGCGCGGCTTCCTCGCCGCCGGTGCCGGCGCGCACTTCGAGGATGACCGATGAATCATCCGCCTTGTCTTTCGGAAGCAACATCAATTGCAGGTCGCGCTCGACTGCCGGCGCTTTTTCCTTCAGCTCCTGCAATTCCTCATAGGCCATCTCGGCCATGTCCTTGTCGGCGCCCTTCGACAATTCCTCAAGCTCGACAAGCTGGCGGCGCAGCGACGACAATTCGCGCGCCTTGTCGGCGACCGGCTTCAATTCGCCATGCTCCTTCGAGAGGCGGACGATCTCGTCGCCTTTGGTCGCGGACGACATCGCCGCTTCGACCTTCTCGAACCGGGCGATGAGGGCGTCGAGTTTATCTGGCGGTATCATGCTGTATCCTTGACCCCAACCGACCCCGCACTCACGGTCGCTTCCGCCTCGCTTACGATATCGTCCATAATTTTCTGGAATTCCGGCGCATAGCCGTCGCCGCGATGGGCGCGCCACCACTGCCGCGCGATGGCGCTTGCAATGAAAAATCTGGAATTGCCGCGCTTCGCCAGGGCAAAGGAGGTGTCTTCAACAAGGCCGCGACGGCTCAACGCATAGGCGGCCTGAAAGACGCCGACTTGCGTATGCATCTGGAAGGCAATGCGCGTCATGTCTTCGCGCGAGAGTGTCGCGGATGGGTCGAAGACCCGCGTCAGGAACGCCGCCTTGTCCTCGGAATCAACGGATGACTGGTTCAGTGCGCCGGCAGCCATCCACCAGTTGAGCGTAAGTTCGGCGCGCGCGATTGTGTTGGTCTGGTGCGCCTGCCAGAGGATCGCGAGAAGCGTCAGCACGATGACGATCACCGCGACGATCTGGCTGATATAATAGATTTCTTCGAAGGTCATGGCGTCGATTTCCTTTCGAGCCGCATTCCAGTCGACGCAACCCGATAAACAAAAAGCGCGCGAGATTTCCCGCGCGCTTTGATATGCGATTGCGCCTCGCTATTCCGCGGCGACGCTTTCCTGTTCCTCGCGCGCCTTGATCTCGGCGGCTTTCTTTTCGACGAGCTCGACGAGGTGATCGAGGATCTTGTCATTATCGAGCCGGTGGTGCGGTTCGCCGTCGAGATAGACCTGACCGTGGTCCTTGCCGGCGCCGCCGCCGGTGAAGCCTATGTCGGTTTCGCGCGCTTCGCCGGGGCCATTGACGACGCAGCCGATGACCGAGAGCGACAAAGGCGTCGTCACATGGGCGAGGCGCTTTTCGAGCTTTTCAACCGTGTCGATGACGTTGAAGCCCTGCCGCGCGCAGGACGGGCACGAGATGACGTTGACGCCGCGATGGCGCAGGCCGAGCGATTTCAAAATGTCGAAGCCGACCTTGATTTCCTCGACCGGATCGGCGGAGAGCGACACGCGGATCGTATCGCCGATGCCGGCCCAAAGAAGCGATCCCATGCCGATCGCGGTCTTCACCGAGCCGATGCGCAAGCCGCCCGCTTCGGTGACACCGAGATGCAAGGGACAATCGATCGCGTCGGCGAGCATCTGATAGGCGGCGACGGTCAAAAACACGTCCGACGCCTTCACCGAAATCTTGAACTCGTGAAAATCGTTGTCCTGCAGGATGCGCGCGTGATCGAGCGCGCTTTCAACCATCGCCTCGGGGCACGGCTCGCCGTATTTTTCGAGCAGGTCTTTCTCAAGCGAGCCGCCATTGACGCCGATGCGCATCGAGCAGCCGTGATCCTTCGCCGCCCTGATAACCTCGCGCACGCGCTCTGCCGAGCCGATATTGCCGGGATTGATCCGCAGGCACGCCGCGCCCGCGACCGCCGCTTCGATGCCGCGCTTGTAGTGGAAATGAATGTCCGCGACGATCGGCACCGGCACGTTCTTGCAGATCTCTTTCAGCGCCGCCGTCGATTCAACATCGGGACACGAGACGCGCACGATGTCGGCGCCCGCTTCCGCGATCTCGTTCACCTGGCGGATCGTCGCCTGCGCGTCGGACGTCAGCGTATTCGTCATCGACTGCACAGCGATCGGCGCGCCGCCGCCGACCGGCACCTTGCCGACCATGATCTGTCTCGACTTGCGGCGCGCGATATCGCGCCAGGGACGAACCGACATGATGACTTCCTCAGATTTATCCGGCGCCGAGGCCGGGATGCGGCGCAGTCAGTCCTGCCGCCACGTCTGCTTTTGCGCAATCGCGGGTCAAAAATCAACGATCGCCGGGGCGTTTACCCCTGAGACGGGCGATCGAAGCGGAAGCTCGCCTGCTGTTCGAACGCCGGGCGAGGCTCGCCGTCAATCGTTCGCGGACTGAACCGCCAGCGCTTGATGGCGTTAAGCGCCGCGCGGTCGAAACAGGGATTGGTCGAACGAAGGATGCGCTCGCTGACGACTTCGCCCGCCGGCGTGATGGTGAAAGCGACTTCAACCGTTTCGGCAGCCGCGGCCGACGCCTCGCAAGCGGGCGGATAGACCGGCTCGATCCGTTCGAGGATCACGGCCTCCGCGACCACGGGCAGAGGCGGCGGCGGCGCGGCGGGCTCGAACGTCGGCTCGACCAGCGGCGCGGCGTCTTTCGGCGAGACTTTGGGCGCTGTCACTGCCCGCGCCTCGACCGGCCCTTCAGAAAGCGGGACGCCGTCGAGCTTCAAAGGGGTCGTGACGCGATCGGGGTCCGGATGGGTTACGAGATAGGCGCACCACACCATGAATCCGAGAATGGCGAACACGGCGAGCAGTGAAAGCCGCACCGGCTCGGCGCTTCTGGGGGCTGCGGCGACGGCAGGGGCCGCCGTGGGCTCCGCTTCCTTGCGGGCGGCGGAATAGCCGGCCTCATCCTTGAAGCGCTCGACGACCGGCGCCGGATCGAGCCCCAGCGCTTCGGCATAGACTTTGACGAAGCCGATGGCGAAGGGCTTGCTCGGCAGGGCGTCAACCGCCATCTGCTCGATCGCCTCGATATAGCTCGCCTTGATGTGGGTGCGGTCGCTGACCGTCGCGATCGAAAGATTTTGCTGGGCGCGAACCGCTTCAAGATAAAGGCCGACGGCCACGAAGTTTTTGGGGTCGATATCCGAGGGGCGCAGCCTGGCGCGCGCGCCGTCCAATTCGAAGATTTCCGCAGAACCGTTTTTCACTGACACGTTGATAGCGCCTGACGCCGCTTTGAGTGTTTACCTACCGCGTTCGTCTCGCGAGTGTAACCGTTGAAGCCGGGTTTTTTTAACCCTTCCGACGGTTAATATCGCATTGACGGCGGATATTTTCCGGAAAGCATCAATCGCGCCATCAAGGGTCAGGACAGCGCGGCGCCGGCCTGACGCAAAAACGCTTCGAATTCGCGGCGCAGCGGGCGTTGCGCCTCGCCGAAATGACCAGTGATCCATTTCGAGACCGCCGCCGCATCCAGCGACCTGACGAGGCGGCGAAAGGGTCCGATGGCCGAGGCGGGCGACGAAAACCGCGTGACCCCGACGGCGATCAGCGCCGCCGCCGTGACGAGGTCCGACGCCTGTTCGCCGCAAAACGTCACCGGCTTGCCGGCGGCGCGCGCCTTCGCCGCGATCATCGCCACGAAGCTCAAGAAGCCCGCCTCGACCGGATCGAAACGACGCTGCACGAGTTCTGAATCGCGATCGGCGGCGTAATAGAATTGCATGAGATCGTTGCCGCCGACCGACAGGAAGTCGACATGCGCCGCGATGTCGTCGATGCGCCAGGCCGCGGCAGGCGTTTCGATCATCGCGCCGAGGCGGATCGATTTCGGCATGTCGCGCCCGCGTTTCGTCCGCCAGTCCAGCTCACGGTTCAACAACGCGCGCGCCGCCATTATTTCGCTGGCGACGGTGATCATCGGAAAAAGAATGTTCAGCTCGCGCCCAGCCGCCGCCGCGATCAGCGCGCGGATCTGCGGCCGGAAAAGTCCGGGGCGATCGACCGCCATGCGCATACCCCGCCAGCCCATCGCCGGGTTGGTCTCGGCCCGCCGCTTCATATAGGAAGCCGCTTTGTCGGCGCCGAGATCGGCGGTCCGAAACACCACCGGCTTGCCGCCGGCCTTTTCGAAAATTTCCCGGTACAGCTTCTCCTGAACGCCGGCGCGCGGCAGCTGCGCGCCGATCAGGAACTGCAGTTCGGTGCGGAAAAGTCCGACGCCGGCCGCGCCCGTGCGTTCGAGATTATCCATGTCGAGCGGAATGCCGACATTCATGAACAACGAGACGGCGACGCCATCGCGGGTGACGCAGGGAAGTTCGCTTTCCGCCGCGAACGCCGCCTGCTGCGCGGATTGCAGCGACTGCTTCTCCCGAAAGCTCAAGGCGACTTCGGGCGTCGGGCGAATATGAATTTCACCGATCTCGCCATCGACGACCATATCGTCGCCCGGCTCGGCGAGCGAAATCGCGTTATCGAATCCGGCGACCAGCGGAATGCCGAGGGCGCGCGCGACGATCGCGACATGCGACGTTGTTGACGCTTCGCCGAGCGCGAGCCCTTTCAGTTTCGACCGGTCGTATTCGAGGAGTTCCGCCGGGCCGAGGCTGCGCGCGATAAGGATGGCGTCATCGGGCAATACCGCCGGCGCGGCGGACTTTCCGGCGAGGCGCCGCAGCAAACGGTTCGACAAATCGTCAAGATCGACCATCCGCTCGCGCAGGTAAGGATCCTTGACTTGCGCCATTCGCGCCCGGTTTTCGGCCTGCACCTGTTCAACCGCCGCTTCCGCGGTGAGGCCGGAGATCACCGCTGCGCGCATTCGCTCCTTCCAGCCCCGGTCATAGGCGAACAGGCGGTAGGTCTCGAGCACTTCGCGCGGCGCGGCTTCGAGAGCGGTGTCCTCCAGCATGGCGTCGACGGACGCCTGCAGCGCCGACAATCCGTCGTTAAGGCGCGCCGCCTCGGCTTCGGCGTCCTTGGCGAAAACCTTGTGCTTAGGGGCCGGCTGCTCATGAAAAGCGGCCTTTCCGAACGCCACACCCGAAACGACGCCGGTCGCGACCAGCCGTTCGGGCCGGTGCAGCATCGCGCCGACTTCTTCCGTGGTGCGCGGATCGAACAATTCGCCCGACGCGGCGATTTCGGCGAGCAGGGTCGCGACCGCCTGCGCGGCGCCGACTTCTTCGTCCGTATACCGACGACTGGCGAGATTCTGAAGGACGAACACCCCCAGCGACTTCCCGGACCGGATCAGCGGAACGCCGAGAAAGGAATGGAGCGGGTCTTCGCCGGTTTCGGGCCGATAGGCGAAATTCGGATGAAGCGGCGCGTCGGAGGTGACCAGCGGGCGCTTGGTTTCGGCGACGACGCCGACAAGGCCCTCGCCCCATTTAAGGCGCGTCTTGTGCACCGCTTCGCGGTTGAGGCCTTCGGTCGAATAAAGCTCAAGCTCGTCGCTCGGCAAGCGCAGATAGATCGAACAGACATCCGATGCGACGTGCCGCGCGATCACATGCGTCAGCTTGTCGAGGCGCTCCTGCGCCGATTCCGCGAAGGCGAGCGCGTCGTGCATCGTCCGCAACAACGCAGCGATGCCGCCGACCTCTTTCGTCGTTCTGGACTCGCTATCGCTCATAAAGGCGCCGCATCGGTCAGCTGGCGCCCTGCGCGCGATCAAGGCCGTAGGCCTGATGCAGCGTTCGCACGGCGAGTTCGCCGTAATCGGACGCGATCAGGACGCTGATCTTGATTTCGGATGTCGAGATATTCTGGATGTTGATCCCCTTCTCTCCAAGGGCCTTGAACATGGTCGACGCGACGCCGGTATGGCTTCGCATGCCGACGCCGATGACGGAAACCTTCACCACATTGCGGTCGGACTGCATCTGCACATAGCCGATTTTGTCCTTGGCGAGCGTCAGCGAGTCGACGGCGCGCGCAAGCTCCGATTCGGCCATGGTGAAAGAGATGTTGGCGCCGGCCTGCCGCGATGGGCTTTGAACGATCATGTCGATATTGATGCCGGCGTCCGCAAGCAGGCCGAATATCATCGCCGCTCTTCCCGGCTCGTCCGGCACCGAGAGCAGGCTGATTTTCGCCTCGTCCTTCGAAAGTGTAATCGCGCTTACGATCTGTTTTTCCACGATATCGTCCTCGTCGCAGATGGTCGTGCCGGGAGTTGGGCTGTCCGGCGGTTCAAAACTCGAAAGCACGCGCAATTTGACCTTATAGGCCATCGCCAACTCGACGGAACGCGTCTGCAGGACTTTCGCGCCGAGAGACGCCATCTCCAGCATTTCTTCGTAGGAGACTTTGTCGAGCCGCCTCGCCTGTTTCGAAAGACGGGGATCGGTCGTGTAAACGCCGTCGACATCGGTGTAGATGTCGCAACGCTCGGCGCCGAGCGCGGCGGCGAGTGCGACGGCGGTCGTATCGGAACCGCCGCGGCCGAGCGTTGAAATTCGCCCGTCGGCCGCGACGCCCTGAAAGCCGGCGACAACGGCGATCTCGCCGGTGTCGATCGCCGACCCCAAAGGCTCGTCGGGGATTTCAAGGATGCGCGCCTTGCCATGGGCGCTGTCGGTCTTCACCGGCGCCTGCCAGCCCTGCCAGGAGCGGGCGCGATAGCCCATTTTCTGCAAAGTCAGCGCGACCAGTCCCGACGTCACCTGCTCGCCGCTGGCGACGACCGTGTCATATTCGACATTGCGGACATCGAGCGCCGGGTCGGGCGGCCCCGCATCGGCGCACAGCGCCACCAGGCGGTTGGTCTCGCCCGCCATCGCCGAAACTGCGACGACGATCGAATGACCGGCGTCGGCTTCCCGCTTCACGAAAGCCGCAACGCGCCGCATCCTGTCGACATCGGCGACGGACGTGCCGCCAAATTTCATTACAATCCGCGCCATGCGCCGAACCGCCGTCTTTTCAGCCCCCAGATAGGGCGCCATGTCTATAGTCCGCCGCGCGGCCGGCGCAAGTTACGGAAAAACCTTTGCGCCGGCGAGGTTTAACAGGAACAGGACGGCATGGAATCGGGAAAAACCAGCATGGATCCGGGCGAAATCGAGAAATTCTCGAAGATCGCCGACGAATGGTGGGATCCGTTCGGCAAGTTCAAGCCGCTTCACAAGTTCAACCCGGCGCGGCTGGCATACATTCGCGACGCGGTTTCGACCCATTTCGGCCGCGACCGGCTGGCGAAGGCGCCTTTTTCAGGCTTGCGGCTGCTCGATGTCGGCTGCGGCGGCGGGCTCGTCGCCGAACCGATGCGCCGTCTCGGCGCCGAGGTGGTGGCGATCGACGCCGCCGAGCGCAACATCAAGACAGCGGCGGTTCACGCTGGCGACGCGGGCCTCGACATTGATTACCGCGCGACGACGGTCGAGGCGCTGGTCGCGTCCGGCGAGGCGCCGTTCGACGTCGTTCTCAATCTTGAAGTGGTGGAGCATGTCGTCGAGCCCGCCGCGTTTCTTGCAGGCTCCGCCACGCTCTTAAAACCGGGCGGGATCATGATCGTCGCCACCATCAACCGGACGCTGAAAGCGCTCCTCCTCGCCAAAATCGGGGCCGAATACATCCTCGGCTGGCTTCCCCGGGGAACGCACGATCCGGCAAAATTTCTGACGCCGGACGAAATCGACCGGAGCCTTGGCGCCGCCGGACTGACCGTCACCGCCCATGCCGGAGTGACCTACAATCCGCTCATGGATCTGTGGAAAATCGCCGACGATACCGACGTCAATTACATGGCGGTCGCGATAAAGCCCGGAATCATCTCGTAATTTTCGCAGCCGCGGCGGAAGGGCGAAGGCCGCTGACGGCTCGACTCGATTCGCGTCAATGGCGTTTTCGCGACTTCAGGTAATTTTTTTGACAGCAGCCGACGGCGCTAGACCCCGTGATTTCACCCGCGTAAAAACCTCTCCCTAGGGGGACTGAAGGGGTCAAAAATGTCAGCATCTTTGTTTCAGGTCGGGCTCTTGAGCGCCGGCGTCATTTTTCTGATCGGCGGCGCCGCGCTGGCGATCGTCGCCGCGCGCATCGCGAGCGCCGGCCGCACCGCTCGCGCGGAAGCCGATATCCGGCTCGCCGCGAGCCAGGAGCTCGCCACGGAAGTGAAGCGGCTTGCCGAAAAAGTCGAAGCGTCGATCCAGTATCGCGACTCGTCGATCGAGAACGCATTCTTGCGTCACAACGACGCCTGCGCGGCGTCGATGCACCAGCAGATGAGCGCCAAGGGCGGCCATCACGACGATGACGACGACGATCACAAGAAGCATCATTCAGCCAAGGGCGGCCATCACGACGACGATGATGACGACCATCACAAGAAGCATCACTCGGGCAAAGGCGGCCATCACGACGACGATGATGATGACCATCACAAGAAACATCATTCAGCCAAGGGCGGTCATCACGACGATGACGATGACGACCATCACAAGAAGCATCACGCCATGAACGGCGAAAACCCGTCGCTGCTGGCGCGCCTGTTCGGCCGCGTTCACTGAAGATTTCACCCCTTTCTGAAACGGCGCGGCCTGGCCGCGCCGTTTTCATTTAGGGGGCGTAAATGCGAAGGAACGCGTCTACCGCGGCGCGCACCCGGTCGCGGCGCGATTTCTGGTTTTCCGCCCCATCGACGCCGAGCAGCAGCCTCATATGGTCGGCGCCGATGACGAGCCCGAGAAACTGGGACGCCGCCGTCGCGGCGTCATTAGATTTGAGTTTTCCCGCCGCGGACGCGCGTTCGATATAGGCTGAAAGTCTCGCACGCACATATTGCGGGCCGCTTTCGTAATAGGCGCGGGCGAGGTCTGGAAACTGCGCGGCCTCGGCGATGATGAGCCGCTGCATGGCGATTTTCGCCGGATTGAAAATGACATCCGCGAATCTCTCGCCGAATTCGACCAGCGCTTCTTCCGGCGGCGCCGACCCGATCGACAGCGGGCTGACGAGATCTTCCGCCGTCTTCTGCACCACGGCGGCGAGCAGCGCGTGCTTCGAGGCGTAACGCGCGTAGATCGTTTGCTTGGAAACGCCGGCGATCGCAGCGATCTCGTCGATCGAAACGCCATAGCCGCGCCTGGTGAAGAGATCGCTCGCCGCTTCGAGGATCGCTTCATCCTTCGATGGATCGGCCCTCCGGCCCTTGCGACGCGGTTGGATCATCAGTGCCCTCCTGGCTGGGCGCCGGCTTTGGGCGGCGTTGCGATAATCAGAAGCGGCGCCGTCATGAGGCAGGCGAGCGTGAGCAACTGAAAGACGTCGCTATAGGCGAGGACGGCCGCCTCTCGCCTTGCGATGTTCGACAAAGCCCGGAGCGCTGCGGTGTTGGGATCTGGAAGGCCCATGCTCGAAAAATAGGCGGTGAACGACGCGATTCGTTCTGAGACGACCGCACGTGAGATATCGAAATTATCCGCGAGCATGCGCGTATGATAAACGGTCCGGTCATTCAAAATCGTGTTGATCGTCGCGAGGCCGAACGCGCCGCCGAGATTACGCGACAGATTATAGAGCCCGGAGGCATTCGGCACTTTCGCCGACTCGAGCGTCCCGAGGGCGATGACATTCAGCGGCGCCATGGTCAGCATGAGGCCGGCGCCGCGGCCGACCTGCGGCCAGAACAGCTCCCAATATCCCCATTGCGACGTCACGAGGGCGAACTCCCTTGTGCTGAAACCGAGCAGGATGAGGCCGGCCGCGGAAACCGCGCGCGGATCATACCGCCGCGACAGCATCGCCGCCGCCGGCGCCGCCAGGAACATCGCCGCGCCGGTCACCAGCAGCGTCTCTCCGATCTGCAGGGAATTGAGGCCGCGAATGCGCGCCAGATACAGCGGGAGAAGATACACAAGGCCGAACAGCGCCACGCCGGTTGAAAACGCAACCATGCTGCCGGCAGTGAAGTTCGAATTCTTGAACACGGAAAAATCGACCAGCGGATTTTCGCGTCCGCGCATGCGCAGGAAAAACGCAGCGCCCGCCACAATGGCGATGATCGCCATCGTGGAAATCGTCCGGCTGTCGAACCAGTCGTCGCCCGGTCCTTCCTCCAGAATGAACTGGGTCAAGCCGAGCGATACCGCCAACATGACGAATCCCGTCGCATCGAACTTCCTCAGCAATTCGAATTTCGGCTTGTCGAAGTCGGCGTAAATCCAGACGACCGCGGCGATCAGCGCGCCCGGTATGACATTGACGAAAAACAGCCAGTGCCAGCTGAGATGCTCCGAGATGGCGCCGCCGAGCGTCGGCCCGATGGTCGGCGCCATCGTCACGATCAAGCCCATGCCGGCCGACAATTGCGCGGCGCGCGAGCGCGGGAACGCGGTGATCGACGTTGAAAAGACCAAGGGGATCATCGCGCCGCCGATGAACCCCTGAACCGCGCGCAGGACGATCAGCGTTTCCATATTCGGCGACAATCCGCAGGCGAAGCTCGACAGCGTGAACCCCGCCGCGGATGCGGTGAACATGATCCTCGTCGACAGCGCGCGCGACAGGTAGCCTGAAATCGGGATCATCATCACTTCAGCGATGAGATAGGACGTCTGGATCCAGCTGATCTGGTCGGCGCTCGCCGCGAGGCCGGCCTGAATCTGCGGCAAGGACGCGGCGACGATCTGGATGTCGAGGATCGCCATGAACATGCCGAGCGTCATCATCGCGAAAACGCCGAGTTTTCTCGGATCGATCCGGTCGGCCTGCGCCGGATCGACGGCGATCGGCGCGCCTTCGGCCGCCGTCGTCATCGGCTGGAACTGGCGCCGCCCGCGCCGCTGCGCCGCGGTGAAAACAGCGCTGTCGGCGGCCCCTTCTCGCCGCCGCGCGTATCGACAGCCGCCGTCACCGAAAGGCCCGGCAGCAGTGCGACGGTCGCCGGCGCATGGGTGACGAGGATGCGCACCGGCATGCGCTGCACGACCTTGGTGAAGTTGCCGGTCGCGTTTTCCGGCGGCAGGAGGCTGAATTCGGCGCCGCTCGCTGGCGACAGGCTGTCGACTTCCCCTTCGATATCGACGCCCGGATAGGCGTCGACCTCAAGAGACACCTTTGCGCCGGGTCGGATGCGCTCGATCTGCGTCTCCTTGAAATTCGCGACGACATAAACTTCCGACAACGGAACAATCGAGAGAAGCCGCTGACCGGGATTGGCGTACTGGCCGTCGCGCGCGGCGATATTGCCGGCGACGCCGTCTTTGGGCGCGCGCACCATCGTGTTCTCGAGATTTTGGCGCGCAAGGTCGAGGCGGGCCTCGGCGACCGCGAGGGACGCCGCCGCTTCCTCCTCCTGCGTTTCGGCGATAAGTGCCGTCGTCTTCGCGGCGTCGAGCCCCGCAGCGGCGCCTTCAAGCCGTCCGCTCCAGTCCTTGAGGGCGGCATTCGCCTGATCGAGGGTGCGCTTTGTCGCAAAGCTTTCCTTCGCGAGTTCGGCCGTGCGCTTGCGTTCGATTTTTTGCAGCGTCAACGAGGCTTCGGTCGATTTGACCGTCGCCGCGGCGCCCGCGACTTGCGCCCCCGCCTGCGCAATCTTCAGCCTGATGCCGTCGAGCGACGCCTCGCGCACTGCGACTTCGGCTTCCGCCTGGCGCAGCTGCGCCTTGTAATCTTCGTCTTCAATCACGACGAGAATATCGCCCGCGCGGACGATCGCATTGTCCGCGACCGCGACATGCGCGATGCGGCCGGGGACTTTGGGGGAAACGATGACGGTGTCGGCCTTCAGATAGGCGTTGTCAGTCGCCTCGATGAAGCGGCCGTGCACGAACCAGCGGATGCCGACATAGCCGATGAGCGTGATCAGGGCGGCGGCGACCGCCGCTAGCGCGTATTTCTTCATGGCGATCGGTCCTTGGCTTTCGCCTTATTATCATACTGGACTGGTTAGTATGAAATAAATTCGGCGCGGCGCGAATCAAGGGCGCGGAGGGAAAAATTTTTGTTAATTAATACAATGGGTTAACTAGCTATCGCGGGCCGGCGACCAGCTCCAGCTTCGCCCATTGGCGGTCCAGCGCCCCCAGCGTCGCCGCATAGCCGTCGATCACCGCCCGGTCATATTCTCGCCAGTCGCGAAGCTCGACCCCGGCAACGTCCGGCGTGACCAGAATGTCCGCCGGGCTGTCCTTGGGCCTCAATTCCTGACGCGCCGTCGCCGCCCGCATCAACAGCGCAACGATCGGCGGCGCGGAGCGAAATCCGTGTCGCCAGACCCATTCGACAAATCCGGGCGGATTGACGAAGGCGTCCGGCAGGATCGATCCTTCGCGGGCCACATCGATCCCGATCGTCACGCCGCGATGAAGATTGGTCATGAGGTCGGTCGGAAAATTGTTCATCACCGCGCCGTCGACCAGCAGATCGCCGTGATCGACGACCGGCGGCAGAATGCCGGGCAGGGCGATTGAGGCGCGCAAGGCGTCGCGCAACAGGCCGCGACGATGAATTCGGGTGACGCCCCGCGTCAGCTCCGACGAGGTGCAAAAAAACGGAATTTCAAGATCTTCAATCAACGTGTCGCCGAAATGGCGCTTCAGCCGTTCTTCAACGCGCGCGCCGCGGGTCAGCGCGACGACGGGAAGAACGTGATCGCCGAGCGGGTTTGACACGACAAACCCGTCGCGAATGCGGGCCTCGATCTCTTCGTCGCCCCAGCCCATGGCGACACAGGCGGCGATGATCCCGCCCATCGACGCGCCGGCGAGAAAGTCGATCGGCACCTTTCGCTCGCGCAACGCCTTCACGGCGCCGATATGGGCGTAGGCTCTCGCGCCGCCGCCCGACATGACCACGCCGACGGTGCGGCCGGCAAGCGCCCGGGCGAGGCGCTCTTCCGTGCGCGCGCCGCTGACATGAAAAATCCGGTTGGCGTCGATCGCATCGACCCAGTCGGCGACGCCGCCCGTTTTCATCCCCTCATGCAGCATGACGAGATCGACGAGCCGGAACCGCCGGGCGGGGGCGTCTTCGGTCGGGGTCATTGGAAACGGGCGCGGCGGGCGCGCATCCTGGCGGGCGAACACGAAAAACCGGTCCGCGTGACGCAGCGCAAATCGGTAAGCGAAAGAATCGCCGACGCGCGCCGTCAGCAAGATCACGTCATTGGCGGCCTCAAGGTCGTCGAATTCATCGGCGCTGATCATCTCGGGATCATCAATGACGAACGCCGTTCGGCCGAATTGGCGGCAGATTTTCGCGAGCGCCTTCGCATGAGCCTCGATTTCAATCGACGGCGACGAACCGATCATCGCGAAGACGCGCGGGCTCGCGTGCTTGAAACTGTCATTTGGCTGGCGGGCGCGCATGACGATCGAATTCGCGAGCGCGTGCGAGAAGTCCGCGCAGCAATCCAGCAGGTGCTCTGCGTCATCCTTGTCGATCGCCAGAAGCTCGGTGTCGCGCAGCGCGTAGACGGAGGCGGACCTTTTGTCGCCCGCCAGCAGCGACATTTCGCCGACCGGCTCGCCCGAGCGGACATAACCGATCACATCCTCGCCGGCGTCGCTGTTTCTGACCACGATGAGACGGCCGGTCAGCACGAAATAGACCGCGTCCGCCTCGTCGCCCTGGTGAAACAGCTCCATCCCGCCGGTCAGCGAAAACCAGCGCGCGCGATCGATCAAAGCCGATAACGAGGCGTCGTCAAAAACCCTGAAATAGGGTATCTCCCGGCAGCGGTCGAAAACGGCCTGCATGGCGCGATGAAAGACCGATGCGCTGCGGCGCGCAAGCGCCGCGGCCTTTCTCGCGCAATCGTCAATTCAATTTCTTTTTTGCGACATCGCCCGGAATTGCGGGCGCGGGCATCGGCGCGACGGAAACGCCCTCATCGACCAGGTCTTTTACTTCCTTGCCGGTCGCCTCGCCGTAAATGCTGCGTTCCCTGGTCTCGCCATAATGGATCTTGCGCGCTTCTTCGGGAAATTTCTCGCCGACATAGTCGAAGTTCTTCTCGACATAGTCGCGCGCCCGGCGCGCCGCGGCCGCCATGGTCTCACGCATGACCTCAAGGCGCTCGTTACGGCGCGCGCCGCCGCCGGCGACGACCGCCGGCGCCATGATGGCGCGGCCGATCTGGGTCGAGGCGCAAAAAGGGCATTCGAGCGCGCCTTTCGCCGCCTGACTGTCGAAATCCTCGCTCGACCGGAACCAGCCTTCAAACGAACAGCCGCTTCCGCACTTCAACTGATACTTGATCATACTTCTACATTGAGGACTTTGAACGGCGTTTCAAGGGCGAGGCTCGGAATCTGGCGGCGCGTCGCGGCGACGCGCGAGGTGTCTATCTCAGCAAGGATAACGCCGGGTTCATCTCCCCTCGCCTCGGCAAGAATATCTCCCCAGGGCGATATGATCAGCGAATGGCCAAAAGTCTCGCGCCCGTCCTCATGAACGCCTCCCTGCGCCGCGGCGATGACAAAGGCGCCGCATTCGATCGCGCGCGCCGTCAACAGCGTCTTCCAGTGGGCGCGGCCGGTCTGGCGGGTGAAGGCCGCCGGCACGCAAAAGACTTCCGCGCCGGCCTTGGCCATGGCGCGATAGAGATGCGGGAAGCGAACGTCATAACAGATCGAGAGGCCGAGACGCGCGAGCGGCGTTTCGACGACGATCGCCTCGCCCCCCGGATGGTAAATGCGCGACTCGCGCCAGCTCTCGCCGTTTTCAAGATTGACGTCGAACATGTGAATCTTGTCATAGCGCGTCGCGATTTCGCCGTCGGGACCGAACAGGAAACTGCGGTTTGCCAGCCTGCCGTCGCCGCGATTGATCGCCATCGAGCCGATCAGGAGCCAAACGCCGTTCTCAGACGCCGCGACGGCGAACGCTTTCACGTCATCGATATCCTCGCCCACCGGCAGCGACGCCGACAGCCGTCCGGCTTCACGGTCGACCGCAGTGGTCATCTCAGGCGTCACAATGAAATGCGCGCCCTTTTGCGCGGCCTCATTTATCAGGGCGACCGCCGCATCGACATTTTTGGCGCGGTCGATCCCGGACCGCATCTGCACGCACGCCGCCCGGAAGGCGGTGCGGTCGGTGTCGGCCCGGTCATCCATTGAGAAGGGGATCAAGCTTGCCGGCGCTGTCGAGGGCGTAAAGCTCGTCGCAGCCGCCGACATGATAATCGCCGATGAAAATTTGCGGAAAAGTTCTGGCGCCCTTGGCGCGTTGGATCATTTCGGCGCGTTTTTGATTGTCGAACGCGGCGCTGATCTCATCGATCGGCGCGCCCTTCTTTTTCAGGAGGGAAATCGCCCGGACGCAATAGGGGCATAGCGGCTTGGTGTAGATGGTGACGGACTTCATCGACGGAACGGCCTCGCATTCGGAAATCGGCCAATGATCCTCCATTTTTTCAGCCGCGCCTAGCGTTTCCCCCGAAATTTTTGAACAGTTGGGATGACCGCCGCCCAGCGCCGCCGTCGCCCGCATCACGCAAGCGCCGTTCCGCCCCTGACGACGCGCGCCAGCACGAGCGCGTCAACGCGCGCGGCGCCGGCCTTTTTCAGGGCCCGCGCGCAAGACGACAAGGTCGCCCCGGTCGTCAATACATCGTCGACAAGAACGATATGCGCGCCGGCGACCAGCGCGGCTTTGTCGGCGCGCACGGCGAAGGCGCCAGCGACATTGCGCCGCCGCGCTTCCGGCGAGAGATTTTTTTGCGGCGGCGTCGGGCGCAGGCGCGTCAGCGCCATCGGCTCGAAACGCGCGCCCGTCAATGCGGCGACCGCGCGCGAGAGAAGGGCCGCCTGATTATAGCGGCGTGCGAACAGCCGCGCCGGATGCAGCGGCGCTGGAATCAGCAAGGCGCCGGGCGTCACCAGTCCAGATCCCGCACGCGCCAGCCATTGCGCCAGAAGCGGCGTCAAATCCGTCCGGTCTGCATGCTTGAAGGAGACGATCAGCCCGTGGCTCGCGTCGTCATAGATGACGGCCGCGCGCGCGCTGTCAAACTCCGGCGGATCGGCGATGCAGCCGGCGCATTCGACGCCCTTGCCGACCTCGTGCGAAAACGGGGCGCCGCACCGCGCGCATACGGGATCGTCGATGAAGCGCAGTTTCGCCCAGGCGTGCGCCGCGATAATTCCGGGAGCGGACACTCGTTCATTCGTGATCGGGCAAAGCGGCGGCGTGAGCGCGTCGAGAAGGCGCGACATCGACGCCGAGACCAGGTTTGAGCGCGAGCCAAGCGCCGCCCCGGCCGGCCGGTCTGAGATAGGCCCGTCCTCCATCAATCGCTCCTGCCGGATCAAGGTTCGGGCGGAAGGTTTTCCCGGATTCAGGGCGATTGCAAGACCGTCTGCGCCGGCGTCGGGTTTGGCCTAGGCGACGGGCGCTGGGGCGCATTGCAGCAGGCCCGCCGGGGTTCTACATGCGCCGGATGCGCGCCGACGCCCCTCCGCTGATTTTCGACCGGTCATTGTACAGGCGCCGGCGGGCGCGCGCCGCGGCGGCGTTCGCGGATCACGACTTTCTTCACCGGCGAGCGATGGCGGATGTGACGGACCGCCTTGAATCGGTGACGCGCAGCTTCCCGCGGGCGCTCTTCTACGGCGCCGGATCGCTGACCGAAATGCTGACCCCAGCCTGCGGCGTCGGCGACATCGTGCACGCCGATCTCGACTTCGCGCGCATCGAGGGGCGCCCCTCGTCGGCGGTATTCGACGAGGAAGCCTCGCCGTTCGCCGCGGCCTCCTTCGACCTGATCGTCAGCTTGCTGACGTTGCACGCGGTGAACGACCCGGTCGGCGCGCTGACGCAGATGCGTTCGGCGCTAAAGCCGGACGGCCTTTTGATCGCCGTGCTGTTCGCGGAAGAAACGCTGAAGGAATTGCGGGCCGCGCTCTACGCCAGCGAAACGGACTATGCCGGCGGCGTCTCGCCGCGCGTCGCGCCCTTCGCCAGCGTTCGGGACCTTGGCGCGGTCTTGCAGCGCGCGGGTTTCGCGCTTCCCGTCGCCGATGTCGACCGCGTCGAAGTGCGCTACCGGGAGCCGGCGCGACTGCTCCGCGATCTTAAGGGCATGGGCGAGACCTGCTGCCTTGTCCATCGCGGCCGCGGACTGAGGCGCGACGCGCTCGCCGGCGCGATCGAGACGCTCGCCGCGGCGTCTGTTGCGACCTTCGATCTTGTTACGTTGACAGGCTGGGCGCCGCATCCGCGCCAGCAGCAACCGCTAAAGCCGGGAAGCGCCACGCACTCCCTCGCGGAGGCGATTCGGAAGTTTTAATTTTCGAGCGTGCTCTGGATCGTGGAATACATGACGTTCGTCTTGGAGGTGAAGCTGTTCACCGCCGCGGTGATCGCGAGAAAAATCAGGGAAACGATCAGCCCGTATTCGATCGCGGTCGAGCCTCTTTCGTCGCGAGCAAAATCCTTCACCAGCGCCGGTGACTCATTCAGCTGACTTCGCCCGATCATAACAGATCCCTTAATTGAGCTGCGAGCGGCCGATCCGCCGGGGGCATTTCATATGCCTGAAATTCCGTCGGCCTTACCCAGACCAGCGCTTCCGCTTCGAGCGGCCGCGCCACGCCTTTCCATTTCCTGCACGCATAAAGTGGCATCAAGAGGTGAAAGGCGGCTGAATTCGTCGAGGAAAAAGCGATCGGTGCGAGACAGGATGTCTCGACATCGATACCAAGTTCCTCTTTCAGCTCTCGCACCAAAGCCCCCTCAGGCGTTTCGTCGTCCTTGAGCTTGCCGCCGGGAAATTCCCAGAGACCCGCCATTTCCTTGCCTTTCGGGCGACGGGCCAGAAGCACCCTGCCGTCGCCGTCGATCAATGCGCCCGCCGCCACGATCAGCAGCCTTGCCATGTTTCCGCCCCAATTATTACCAGCCGCGAATTACCTGCATGTTGCGGCGTTATATTCAATTTTATCGGACAGGCGCTATTTTTCGCCGGATTCCGGGGGGAAATAGAGGACGTCATCTTCGGCTTTGAGCGCGTCGAGCGTCTGGCTGACGGCGCGAAGGGTTAAGAAGCGCTTCACGTTGTCTTCGACCGCGCCGAACGGCACGCCGCCGGTCGCCCGCCGGTCAAGCACCTGAAGCACGTGCCAGCCGAATTCGGTCGAGAACGGTTCGGCGATATCGCCCGATGGGGTCGAAAACGCCGCCGCCGAGAAGGGCGGCGTCATCATGTCCTTGGTGAACCAGCCGACCTCGCCGCCAAGCGGCGCGGTCGCCCGGTCGAGCGAGCGTCCCCTTGCGATCGCGGCGAAATCGCCGCCGGCGCGCAGCTCATCGACGATTGATCGCGCCTCCTCTTCGGTCGCGACCAGGATGTGCCGCGCCTTCACTTCGTCGCCGAGGCGGGTGACGTCGACCTGGCTGTCATAGAGCCGCTTGACCCGCTCGGGCGAGACCGCCGCCGCGATCCGGCCTTCCATGTAGGACGAGGCGAGAATGCGATCACGCGCCGCGAGAAGGCGGCGCTGAACCGAGGGATCGCGCTGCAATCCTTCGTCGATCGCCGCCCGCGCGAGGAGGCGCTGTTCGACAAAAGCGCTGACCAGCTCGCGCGAGAAAGCGGACTCGACGGTGAGCTTTTCACCTTCCTGGAGCTGGCCGCCCGCCCGGGCGGCGGCCTCGACCTCGCTCAAATGCACGAAGCGGTTATCGACACGCGCAACGATCGGGTCGGCGAGATCGACCGGCGGGCGGAAAATCGAGTCGAGCGCCGAGGCGTCCGAGCGCGCGTTCCTGATTTCATCGGCGGCCCACAGGGCGCAGAGCACGAGAACGACGCACGACCCCGCCGCATAGGCGCGCCCGCTCCGCGAGGGCAGCCAGCGAAACACTTCGGCGAAGGCGGCGGCCGATGCGCGCGCCGACGAGGCGGTGAAATGCGCGCTTGATCTTGAGGCGAGTTTGAGCCCTCGCCAGAGGGCGCTGTCGAGCGCCTCGGCGAGATTCCATATCGTGCGAACCGTCTTCCAGAACGCCGCGGCAAGGAGGCGAAGCAGCCGAAAGACCTCCGCCGCCATCGCGATGAAATAGGAGCCGAGGCCGCCTGCCGCGCCCTTGAATTCGCGGCCGTCCGGCGTCCGGACCAGACCGTCCTCCCCATCGCGATCGTTAAGTTGTTGGGGCATGGGGACGAATCCCGCCTTCGTTGACAGTCAGGGGACCGCTCACTATCTCTCCGGCGCCCGTCCGGGCGGCTTTCTCGCCTCCCCTTCCGGCCCCGACATTCAACGGCGGCGCTTTTGATTTCATCGAGGCGGCTGCGACATTCAATCTGAAGGTGCGTTCATACATGGCGCTGTTCGGCCTCGCGAAAAAGATTTTCGGCTCATCCAATGAACGCCGCATCAAGCCTCTATGGCGCCGCGTCGAAGCGATCAATGCGCTTGAAACCGAGACCGCGGCGCTGACCGACGCCGGGCTGATCGAGCGGACAAACGCGCTGAAGGCGCGCGTCGCCGCCGGGGAAAGCCTCGACGCGGTCCTCGAAGAGGCCTTCGCCGTCGTCCGGGAAGCGGCCAAGCGCGCGCTCGGCCAGCGCCATTACGACGTCCAGCTCCTCGGCGGCATCATCCTTCACGAGGGCAATATCGCCGAGATGAAGACCGGCGAAGGCAAGACCCTCGTCGCCACCCTTCCTGTCTATCTCAACGCCCTCACCGGCAAGGGCGTCCATGTCGTCACCGTTAACGACTATCTCGCCAGCCGCGACGCCGAATGGATGGGCCGCGTCTATGAACGCCTCGGCATGAAAACCGGCGTCATCGTCCACGGGCTTTCCGACGCCGAACGGCGCGCCGCCTACGCCTGCGACATCACTTACGGCACCAATAACGAATACGGCTTCGATTATCTCCGCGACAACATGAAAGCGTCGCGCGAGGAAATGGTCCAGCGCGGCCATCATTACGCGATCGTCGACGAGGTCGACTCGATTCTTGTCGACGAAGCGCGGACGCCGCTGATCATTTCAGGACCGACCGACGACAAGTCGGAGCTTTATATCGCGATCGACAGCTTCATTCCGCGCCTTGACGAGAGCGACTACGAAATCGACGAGAAGCAGCGTTCCGTCAGCTTCACGGAATCGGGCAACGAAAAACTCGAAGGGCTGCTGCGGGAAGCGGGCCTTCTTCAGGGCGAAAGCCTATATGACGCCATCAACATTTCTATCGTCCACCACGTCAATCAGGCGCTGAAAGCCCACAAGACGTTCCAGAAAGACAAGGATTACATCGTCCGCGGCGACAAGGTCGTCATCATCGACGAGTTTACTGGACGCATGATGGAAGGGCGCCGCTGGTCCGACGGCCTGCATCAGGCGGTCGAAGCCAAGGAAAAGGCGGCGATCCAGCCGGAAAACCAGACGCTCGCCTCGATCACCTTCCAGAATTATTTCCGGCTTTACGAAAAGCTCGCCGGGATGACCGGCACCGCGCTCACCGAAGAGGCGGAATTCGCGGACATCTACAAGCTCAATGTCGTCGAGATCCCGACCAACCGTCCGATCGCCCGCAACGACATGGACGACGAGCTCTACATGACGGCCGCCGAGAAGAACAAGGCGATCGCGATCGAGATCGCCGAATGTCACCGCAAGGGCCAGCCGGTCCTTGTCGGCACCGTCTCGATCGAGAAGTCCGAGCAGCTCTCCGAACTGCTCGGCGACAAGTCGTTCTGGCGCGACGTCGCAAAGACGCTGCGCGAACGCGCCGACCAGCTTAAAGAAAAGGAAGCGGATCTCAAAAAGACGCTGCTCGACCGCGCCGCCTATGTCGACGAGCTGGCGATCCGGAAGATTCCGGTCCCGCACAACGTCCTCAACGCACGCTTCCATGAACAGGAAGCCTCGATCGTCGCCGACGCCGGCAAGCCGGGCGCCGTCACCATCGCCACCAACATGGCCGGCCGCGGCACCGACATCCAGCTCGGCGGCTCGGTCGACAAACAGATCCTCGACCATCTCGAGGAAGGCGACGACGTGGAGACGATCAAGCGCAAGCGCGCCGAAATCGAAGCGCGCGTCGCCGACGAAAAGAAGAAAGCGCTCGACGCGGGCGGGCTTTACGTGCTCGGCACCGAACGTCACGAAAGCCGCCGCATCGACAACCAGCTTCGCGGCCGATCGGGCCGTCAGGGCGACCCCGGCGCGACGAAATTCTACCTGTCGCTGCAGGACGATCTGATGCGCATTTTCGGCGACGGCATGGAGAAGATGCTGAAGCGCTTCGGCATCAAGCCGGACGAATCGATCGAGCATCCGTGGTTCACCAAAGCCGTCGAAACCGCGCAGAAAAAAGTCGAGCAGCGCAATTACGACATCCGCAAGAATCTTCTGAAATTCGACGACGTCATCAACGATCAGCGAAAAGCGATTTACGACCAGCGCAAGGAATTCATGGCGGCGAACGAGGTCGACGACATCGTCGCCGACATGCGCGACCAGCTCGTCAACGATCTCGTCGCTGAGCATATCCCGCCGAAATCCTACGCGGAGCAGTGGGATATTGACGGCCTTGATAAAAAGCTCGTGGAGATCTTTGGCCGCAGTTTCCCGGTCGCCGAATGGGCGAAGCAAGAAGGCGTCGCCGATATCGAGATCGCCGAAAAGCTCACCCGGGCGGTGACCGATCACGCGGCGCGGCGCGCGACTGACATCGGCCCGGACGTGATGCGCCGGATCGAGAAGTCGATCCTTCTCCATGTGCTCGACACCAACTGGCGCGAACATCTTCAGATGCTCGATCACCTTCGCTCGGTCGTGTGGATGCGCGGTCACGCCCAGCGCGACCCGATCAACGAATTCAAGACCGAAGCGTTCGCGCTGTTTGAATCGCTGCTCGACGGGCTTCGCCGCGACGTGACGCGGATGCTGATGCGCATCCAGGTGCAGCGCCCGGAAGATGCGGCGCCGCGCCCGCAGGCCCCGACGCGCACCATCGAAAGCCACGTCAATCCGCAGACCGGCGAGAACGAGGTCGCGATCGCCGAAGCCGCCGCCCGGGAACGCGGACGCCGCAGCGCCTCGGCCGGAATCGGCACGATGACCGGAATCGCCCGCGCGCAAGGCGTCGACGTGACCAAACCGGAAACCTGGGGCACGGTCCCGCGCAATGCGCCTTGCCCCTGCGGGTCCGGCCTTAAATACAAGGCCTGCCACGGAAAATTCTGAGGCGCCGCGACGCGCTTTCGCGCGCGGTTGCATCGGCCGCCGCGCCGCCGCATTCTGGCGTCTGCTGGAGGGCGGCTCATGAAAAAAACGCTGTTGCTTGTCGCCGCATCGCTCGCCGTCGCGGCCGGCGGTTGCGGCAAGATGACGAAATCAGCGCGCGTCAAACCCGGCGCCGGCGCGGTCATTTACGAGGCGACCGTCATCACCATGGACAGGACGCGCCCCTCGGCGACCGCGGTCGCGGTCAAGGACGGCGTGATTTTCGACGTCGGCGACATCGACAATCTGGTCGAGGCTTATCCCGGCGCCGAGATCGACGAGAGCTTCGTCAGGAAGACCATTCTTCCCGGTTTCATCGACCCGCATATTCACATGGCGTTGTCGTCGCTCATGTATGCGACGCCGATGGCGCCGCCCTGGCCGCTGGCGACAGCGGACGGCATGATCGACGGCTATGGCGACCGCGCTTCATTCATGACGCGCCTTGCAGAGCTTGACGCGGCCGCGCCCGCGGGCGAGCCGCTCATCGTTTACGGCTATCACAATCTCGTCCATGGCGATCTGACGAGGACCGATCTCGACGGCGTGACGACGACACGTCCATTGATCGTGTGGCATTATTCCGGGCATGATTTTTACCTGAATTCGCGCGCGATCGACTGGGCGAAAATCACCGGCGAGCTGCATAAACAATTCGAGGGCGTCGATATCGACGACAAAGGCGCGCCGACCGGGCGCGTCTTTGAGGACGCCGCCCCTTATCTTTTGCAGACTCTCGGCCCGGTTCTTCTTGATCCCGCGCGCGTCAGGCAAGGTCTCGACGGCTTCTCGCATCTGTTGACTTCCGGCGGCGTCACCAGCGTCGCCGATCTCGGCTACGGCCTGTTCGGCTTTCCCTTCGAGGACGCCAACATCGCGAACAACTGGGTCTCGCCCGAACATTCCGGCTACAGACTTTACCTCGTGCCAGAGCATCGCGCCTTTGAGCGCGCCTTCGGCGACAATCGCGTCGAAACGGTTCTCGCCATGGCGGCAGGGGATACGCCAACGCCTGCGCCGGTGCTGAAACAGGTGAAGTTCTTCACCGACGCCGCCTATTATTCGCAGACGATGCGCCTTTCCGATCCCGGCTATCTTGAAGGACAATCAAAGGGAACGAAGGGCCTGTGGGTGCTCGATCCCGAAAAGATCGCCGAGACGATCCGGCCCTATTGGAACGCCGGGATCGATGTCCGGATCCACTCAAACGGCGATGAGGCGCAGGATGCGACGCTGGACGCACTGGAGGACTTGCGCGCCTCGCGCGAAGACGGGCGCTTCGTCATCGAACATGCGGGCCTTTTTTCGCCCGAAGAAGTGACGCGCGCAGGCGCTCTGAAGGCGACGGTGTCGGCCGCCAGCCATTACGTCTTTTATCTCGGCGAGGCGTATCAGCCCGCGCTCGGCCCGGAACGCGGGCAATGGATCACACCGCTCGCCTCGTTAGGCGCGGCCGGCGTTCCGGTGACGCTGCATTCCGACGCGCCGCTCGCGCCGCCGCTTCCGCTGCTGGCGGCGAGTGCGCACTTGACGCGGGCGACGCGCGAAGGAGGCGTGTTGACGCCCGACGAGCGCCTGTCGCCGCAAGAAGCGCTCGAAGCGATCACCATCGACGCCGCCTATGCGCTCGGCCTTGAAAAGGAGATCGGCTCGATCGCCCCCGGCAAGCGCGCCGACTTCACGGTTCTCGACGCCAATCCGCTGGCGACCGCCCGCGAGGCCTGGGGCGATATTCCGGTCTGGGGCGTCGTCCTCAACGGCGAACAGCGGCCGCTGGCGAAATAGGCGCCGGTCCGCTCTTGCCGCGAAGGCGAAGCCTGATAACGCGGTCGGCGCGCCCCAAAAGGTTGATCCTCCGCCTACGGAGCACCAATCCCAGGTCGCGAAATTGGCATTTTCCGCTAACGGTTTTTCGCCGAAAAAATCATTTCGGATGCGGAATTCCAGACCGTTGATTTCTCAGCGTAAAGACGAATATTCCCGTTATTGGGATGGAGTTATCCC
>MEMM01000161.1:5484-10745 GCA_001767925.1 Alphaproteobacteria bacterium RIFCSPHIGHO2_12_FULL_63_12 | reverse complement strand
GCATGTCGGTTTCCGGGCGAATGGTTTCGTCGCGCGCAAGGACCTCGACGCCCATCACATCCTTCACGGGCACGATCGACTTCTTGAAGCGGCCCTCTTTCCACGACTTTGCGGCGCGCTTGTGACTTTCGACCGAATAGGCGTCCACGTCGTCGCGCGAAAAGCCGTATTTGGTGGCGATCAAATCCGCCGAAATTCCCTGCGGCACGAAATAGGTTTTGAACGCGACCGCCGGATCGACCGGCCAGGCGCCGCCGTCGGAACCCATCGGCACCCGGCTCATCGATTCGATGCCGCCGCCGATCGTCAAATCCGCCTCGCCCGATTTCACCTTGGCGGCGGCGATGTTGATCGCTTCAAGACCGGAGGCGCAAAACCGGTTCACCTGGATGCCGGCGGTGGTTTCCGCAAAGCCCGCATTGAGGACGGCGGACCTCGTGATCACGGCGCCCTGCTCCCCGACCGGCGAGACGCAGCCCATGGCGACGTCGTCAACATTGGCGGTGTCCAGCTTGTTGCGGTCGCGAACGGCCTCGAGGACCTGGGTGGCGAGCTGGATCGGAGTTATTTCATGCAGGCTTCCATCTGACTTGCCTTTTCCGCGGGGGGTCCGAACGGCGTCGAAAACTAAGGCGTCAGTCATGGGAAATATCCTTTTCCGGATGCGGGACAGGGGCGGTAAACGGTAGGTCGCGCGGTCTAGAATGGTCTACCTAAGCGCGCCGGCGGGTCCGCGCAATGTTGCGTTGCAGTAGAGGAATAGGGCCGTTCCCAAGGGCATGACAGGGGCTACGCATCACGCTATTGCGAGGCCGATTTTCAACCCCCTCAGGCATGCCCCATGACCGCAGCCGATAAGCTGGCCGACCTTCGCGACGTAATCCGGGAAAACACCCTCGCCGACGAAACCGACAGGGTCAAAGCCCTGTTGAAGGACGCGGAAATTTCCGCCCCGATGCGACAGGCCGCGCAGGCGCGGGCGGCGGCGTTCGTGCGGGATGCGCGGGCCGAGACATCGCGCTCGTCCCTGGTCGACAAATTTCTTCAGGAATACGGCCTCTCGACCGCCGAGGGCGTCACATTGATGCGGCTTGCCGAAGCCCTGCTTCGGACGCCCGACGCGGCGACGGCCGATGCGCTGATCAAGGACAAGGTCGAAACCGGCGACTGGGCCGCGCACAAGGGCAAGAGCCCCTTCCCGCTGGTCAATTTCTCGACCCGCGCGCTGATGCTGACCGCCGCCTGGCTCGACGATATCGAGGGGTCGGACCCGACGCGCAAAGTCGTCAAGGCGACCAAGGACCTCCTCGACCGCGTCGGCGAGCCGGTGATCCGCAGCGCCGTCGCGCAGGCGATGAAAATCATGGGCGAGCATTTCGTCCTCGGCGAGACGATCGCCAATGCGCAGCGCCGCGCCCGCGATTTCGCCAAAGCCGGTTACAATTTTTCCTTCGACATGCTGGGCGAGGCCGCGCACACCGAAGGCGACGCGCAAAAATATCTGCGCGACTATGAAAATGCGATTTCAGAAATCGCGAAGTCAGCCGAGGCGAAACGGTCGGTCGACAATCCCGGCATTTCGGTGAAGCTCTCGGCGCTTCATCCGCGCTATGAATATGGAAAGCGCGCGCGCGTCATGACGGAACTCGGCGAGCGCGTGCGCCGCCTCGCCCTTCAGGCGAAGGAAGCCAATATCGGCTTCAACATCGACGCCGAAGAAGCCGCGCGGCTCGATATTTCGCTCGATCTCATCGAAGCGCTGATGCGCGATCCAAAGCTCGCCGGATGGGACGGGCTAGGCGTCGTCGTGCAGGCCTATCAGCGCCGAGCGCCATTCGTCATCGACTGGCTGGCGGCGCTCGCCCGCGAACGCGGAACGCGGATTATGGTGCGGCTCGTCAAGGGCGCCTATTGGGACGGCGAGATCAAGCGCGCGCAGGTGATGGGGCTTTCGTCCTATCCGGTTTTCACCCGCAAGGCGTTGACCGATGTGTCGTATCAGGCCTGCGCCAAAAAACTGTTCGCGAACGCCGACATCATCTATCCGCAATTTGCAACGCACAACGCGCTGACGGCGGCCCTCGTTCACGAAATGGCCGGCGAGGTGACGGAATACGAATTGCAGCGCCTGCACGGAATGGGCGAAGCGCTGCATGACAGCCTGCTGAAGGCGGGTCTGCGCTCGCGCATCTACGCGCCAGTCGGCGGACACAAGGAGCTTCTTCCCTATCTCGTGCGCCGGCTCCTTGAGAACGGCGCCAATTCGTCCTTCGTCAATCAGCTGTTCGACCCTGAAACCTCGATCGACGACATCGTCGCCGATCCGGTCGAGGAAACGCGCGCGCTCAACATCATTCCGAACACCGCAATCCCGGCCCCGCGCGATTTGTTCGGCGGCACCCGGCTGCTCGCCGAGGGCTGGGATGAGACGGACCCCCGCGACGCCGAACAATTGCAGCTCGCGGTCGGCTCGGCGCTGGCGTCAAAGCGCGCTTTCGGCCCGATCATCGACGGCGTCAGCCCGAAGGGCGAGGCGGCGGCTTCGACCAACCCCGCGCATCCCAAGGAAGTCATCGGCGAGATCGATCTCGCGGAAGCCGCGCATGTCTCTCTCGCCTGCGCCAGCGCGGCGGCGGCGCAGCCCGCCTGGGCCAAACTCAATGCTACGGCGCGCGGCGTGATTTTGACGCATGCCGCCGAAATGCTCGAAACCCGCGCCGAATATTTCATGCAGCTGGCGACGCGCGAAGCCGGCAAAAGCATTCCCGATGCGATCGCCGAAATTCGCGAAGCGGTCGACTTCTTGCGCTATTACGCGGTCGAGGCGCACGCGCTGACCGGCGAACCGCTCGGCGTCGTCGTCTGCATCAGCCCGTGGAATTTTCCGCTGGCGATTTTTCTCGGACAGGTCTCGGCGGCGCTCGCGGCTGGAAACGCGGTGCTCGCCAAGCCCGCCGAACAGACGCCGATCATCGCTCATGAGGCGGTGAAACTCCTGCACGAGGCGGGCGTTCCGACCGGAGTCCTGCATTTCCTGCCGGGCGACGGCCCGTCCGTCGGCGGCCCGCTCGTCAAAAATCCGCTCGTCAAGGGCGTCGTCTTCACCGGATCGACCGAAGTTGCGCAGATCATCAATCGCGCCCTCATCGACAGCGGCAAGACGGACGCGGCGCTGATCGCGGAAACCGGCGGCATCAACGCGATGATCGTCGATTCAACCGCGCTGCTCGAACAGGCGGTGCGCGATGTCGTCAGCTCCGCTTTTCAAAGCGCGGGGCAACGCTGCTCGGCCTGTCGCCTTGTTTGCGTGCAGGAAGATGTCGCCGACCGCTTCAATGAGATGCTCGCCGGCGCGATGGCGGAACTTGCGATCGGCGATCCCGCGACGCTGGCCACCGATGTCGGCCCGGTGATCGACGCCGAGGCGATGGCGACGATAGAGGCGCATGTCGCCGCGATGGAAAAGTCCGCGAAGCTGATCGCGCGCGCGCCCGGCGTCGCCGACGGCGCGCAGGGAACATTCATTTCGCCGGTCGCGTTCGAGATCGCGAAAATCTCCGATCTGACGCGCGAGATCTTCGGGCCCGTCCTGCATGTCGTCCGCTTCAAGGCAGGCGAGATCGGCGCCGTCATCGCGCGCCTCAACGCCCTCGGCTTCGGGCTGACGCTCGGCGTTCATTCGCGCATCGACGAAACCATGCACGCGATCGTCGCTTCGGCGCGCATCGGCAACATCTATGTCAACCGTAATCAGATCGGGGCCGTGGTCGGCGTCCAGCCCTTCGGCGGCGAGGGCCTTTCCGGCACCGGTCCGAAGGCCGGAGGACCGCATTATCTCGCCGCCCTGCAAAAGGCGCCGACGCCGCGCGGTGACGAAACGCTAACCGTGAGCGCGTCCGCGCCCTTGCCGCTGTTCGACCAGCAACTGAAAAAAGCCGAAGCGGCGTTCGCCACATGGAACGCCGCAGCGGATCGCCGTAACATCTTGGCGCGCGCCGCCGCCGCCGCCGCCGGCGACGAGGTCGCGGAAATTTTCCGCGTCGCCAGCGCCATCTATGCGCAGAATTTCGAAACCACGACGGAATTGCCGGGACCGACGGGCGAGTCGAATTCGCTGCGCCTCAAAGGCCGCGGTGTCGTCGTCTGCCTCGGAGGCGGATCGCCGGCCGCCAACCGCCGGCAAATCGCGCTTGCCCTTGCCGCCGGCAATGCGGTGCTGTGCCCGTCGCAGATCGCCGACCGTCTGGAAGCAGCGCTGACCAAAGCCGGCGCGCCGGGCGATCTTGCAACCGGCATCGCGATCGGTCCCGCCGTGCACCAGGGCGCGCTTCTCGACTCGCGAATCCGGGCGGCTGTCTTCGACGGCGCGCATGCCTCACGCGGCGCCCTGCTCGCCGTCCTCGCGCGCCGCGACGGACCGATCGCACCGCTCCTCTCCAGCCTCGACGCGCCGTGGCGTTTCGCCGTCGAGCGCACATTAACGATTAACACAACCGCCGCCGGCGGCGACGTCCGGCTATTGTCGCTGCCGGAATAGCCCCCGCGCCGCCGCTCGCCGCACCAGACGCGCCGTTCGCCGCAACCGCCTTGTTTGGCCACGTCTTTCAGGACTGTGCTATAGGGGAAGGATGCAGCGCGCCCCGATGACCGCCATCGACATCAGCCCCGGCCATCATGGGCCGTTCGTTTCCTCGCCCGCGCCGACGCGCCGCGCGATGAACTGGTTTTTCGCCGAGAAGGAGCGCCTGTTCTGGTTTCTCCAGATTTCCGGCTGGCTCGGCTTTTTCGTCTTTCACGTCCTTGCGGTTTCCTCGCTGGTCGCCGGCTGGTCGCAACAGTCGGTCGCCTATTCGATCGCGATGTCCATCGTCGGCCTGCTGACGACGACGATCGTCCTGCGGCCGATATTTCGCTTCGCGCGTCGCCAGCATCCGGCGGCGCTGCTGCTGATCGGCATCTCGACGACAGCGGCCGCGACCATCGCCATGTCGATCGCCAAACTTCAGACCTTCGTTCTCATCTTCGGCGAGGAATGGGTGCTGAGCCGCGGCGCCGATCTCGGCAGCTCAAATCTCTTCATGCTGATCCGGCCGGACCTTCCGCCGAACTTTTTCCTGCTGATGTCATGGGGCGGCTTTTATTTCGGCATCAATTATTACCTGAAGCTGCGCGATGAATCGGAGCGTGCGCTGATGTCGGCCCGCCTCGCCGATCAGGCGCAGCTCAAAATGCTCCGCTATCAGCTCAATCCGCATTTCCTG
>MEMM01000161.1:2900-5466 GCA_001767925.1 Alphaproteobacteria bacterium RIFCSPHIGHO2_12_FULL_63_12 | reverse complement strand
CGCTCGACAGCGATCCCTTGCAGAAGACGTCTCTCGCCGAGGAATTACGGGCGCTCCAGCTCTATCTTGAAATCGAGAAGACTCGCTTCGCCGACCGCCTCAAGATCATGATCGATGTCGATGACGACGCGCTCGAAGCACAGGTGCCGTCGCTGATCCTGCAGCCGGCCATCGAAAACGCCATCAAATACGCGATCGCGCGCATGGAATCCGGCGGCGAGATCGGCATTGTCGCCAAACGCGACGGCGACATGCTCCGGCTTCAGGTCTGTGACAACGGACCGTCGGCGCCCGACGATCTCGACACGCTGCTCGCCGACGGCAAGACGGGCGTCGGCCTCGTCAACATGCGCGATCGGCTCACGCATCTTTACGGCGAACGCCAGTCGTTCGGCCTTTCGCGCAAGGAGCCGCACGGGCTTTGCGTCAATTTGAGAATTCCCTTCGAGACAAAACGGCAGATCATCGGAGCCTGATAAAATGGAAGAACAAAAGATCCGTGTGATGCTCGTCGACGACGAGCCCCTCGCCATTCGCGGCCTGAAGCTTCGCCTTCAGGAGTTTCCGGAAATCGACATCGTCGGCGAATGCGCCAACGGCCGCGAGGCCGTCAGGGAGATCAAGTCCGCGACGCCCGACCTGGTCTTCCTCGATATCCAGATGCCGGGTCTCGACGGTTTCGGCGTCGTCCGGGCGCTGATCGGCGCGCCGGCGCCGCTGATCATTTTCGTCACCGCCTATGACAAATACGCAATCGACGCTTTTGAAGCCAACGCGCTCGATTATCTCTTCAAGCCGGTCGAGGAAGAGCGTCTGAAAGACGCCGTCCACCGGGCCCGCGAGGCGATCAAGACCCGCGTCGCGGCAAGCCGTGAATCGCGCCTGGTCGAATTGCTGGCCTCGCTCAGCGACGAGGACCGCGACCAGATCAAGGAACTGATCCAGGATCCTTCATGGACCAGCAAGGACCGCTATTCGGAGAGACTCTCTTTCAAGGACGGCTCGAAAGTCGTCATGCTCAACGCCGACGACATCGACTGGATCGACGCCGCGGGCGATTACATGTGCATCCATGCGCAAGGAAAAACGCATATTATTCGCGAAACGATGAAGACGCTCCAGCAAAGGCTCGACCCGTCACGCTTCCAGCGCATTCACCGCTCAGCGATCGTCAATGTGAAAAAAGTTAAGGAGCTTCATCCGCATTCGAATGGCGAATATTTCGTCACCCTCGAAAACGGATCGGAATTGAAGCTGTCCAGATCCTACAAGGATGTCGTCGCGCGGTTTATTTAGGGCGACGACGGCGCGCTTGGCCCATCCTTCGAGACGCCGCTGCGCGGCTCCTCAGCATGAGGGGCTAACTCGAAAAAGGATGCTTCATCCCGAGGAGGCCTCGAAGGGCCGTCGCGAAGGATGCGCGACAAGCGCATTAATGTGCAAGGCCCCGCCTTCTAAAATCCCGGCGGCCGGTCGCTTGCGACGCCGAGCGCGGCTTCAAGCGCGCGGCCGAGCGCGATGATTTTACCCTCCTCGAACAAATTCGCCCACAAGCTGACGCCGCGCGGCGTCTTGAATGTGGCGCCGCCTTTATCGTCATCGCCGGAAACGCGCGTCGGCGTCTTGGCGTAGCCGGAGCGGATGGCGAGCTGCGGATGGCCGGTGCAGTTTGTCGCGAGCAACGCGCCGCCAGCGTAGTGCGGGCCGATCACCGCATCAAAACCCTGAAACGCCGCCGACATTTCAGTCATGAGGCGGCGGCGTAACCGGTCGATCTGCAGATAATCAACCGCGGGAAAGAATCGCGCCTGACGCCAGGCGTTCGGCCACGCCTCCGCCGCTTGCCACGACAATTCGTCATCGCGGTTAGAGAGCGTGAGATCGGAAAACGCCGCCGCCGCCTCGACCAGCACGATCTGTTCGAGCATGCTGTAATCGGTTTCCGGCCATTTTAATTCCTGCAATTTGACGCCGAGCCCTTTTAAAGCGTCGAGCGCCGCGCGGTCCGCCGCATCGCCTTCTTCGAACCATTTCGGCGCGTAGCCGACGGTCAACGATTTGATGTCGGTCTTGCCGTCATAGGTGAAGCCGAAGCGCGCCGCGCCCGGATCGTCGGCGTCATATCCGTTGATCTGCGACAGCACGATCGCGGCATCCTCAACATTGCGGCAGATCGGGCCGACCTTGTCGAGCGACCAGCAGAGCGCCATGACGCCGGCGCGCGAGACCCGCCCTAAGGTCGGCCGCAATCCAACAGTTCCACACCTCTCCGACGGCGAAACGATCGAGCCGAGAGTTTCGGTCCCGATCGCGAAGGAGCAAAGCCCCGCCGCCGTCGCTGCGGCCGAGCCGGCGCTCGACCCGCTCGATCCTTCCTGCGGATTCCACGGATTTTTGGTGATGCCGCCAAACCATTGGTCGCCATAGGCGATGGCGCCGCACGCGGTCTTGCCGAGGAGGACCGCCCCGGCGCTTTTCAGCTTACGGACGACCTCGGCGTCTTCCTCCGGCACGCGCTCGCGAAAGGGTTCCGCGCCCCACGTCGTTCTGACGCCTGCCGTGTCGG
>MEMM01000161.1:0-2892 GCA_001767925.1 Alphaproteobacteria bacterium RIFCSPHIGHO2_12_FULL_63_12 | reverse complement strand
CGCCCCTTTGCAAACTCTTCATCCGCTTGCGCCGCCTGCGCCCGCGCCAGATCGGCTGTCACGGTGATGAAGGCCGACAGTTTCGCGTCATGACGCGCGATGCGTTTCAGATAGATTTCCGTCAACGCCGCCGAGCTGATCGCCCTGGCGTGGAGCCACGCGCTCTGCTGCGCGACGCTGGCGAAGGCGATATCGGCGTCTTCTTTTGGAAGCGGCGCTGAATAATTTCCCGCGAGCGTCAAAATGTTCTTTTGCGATTTTATTTTGGCGCGCGGCAATTTCGGGTCGAAGACCAGCGCCGGCGCTTCGTTGTTTCCCAACGCGACGGCGCGGATTTTGGCGAGGGTTTCAAGCCCTGCCTCGAGCCCCTCCAGCATCATCGCGCGTTCTGCCGGCGTGAAAGCAAGCGCGTTCACTTTTTCCGCATCCGCGATGATTTTCGAATCGAGCTTCACCGGCTCCCTGACGGGCGGCTCTGCGGCGACGGCCGGTGTTGACGGCTGTTCCGTCTTGCGTTCGCAAGCCGCAAGCCCCCCCGTTCCCGCGAGCAGTCCGGAAAGTGCGGCGCCCTTGATGAGCGCCCGGCGCGATGTCGACATGATTTTCCCCCTCTAATTTCACCGCCGTGAGGATGCTTGCCGAATTTCGGTTCCGCAACCCGGTCTGGTTGACCCTCCCGAAGGTTTGATTACAACCGGCCCGCCGCTGGAGACCTCCCCCATGACCCAGGAATTTTACGCCCGAATCGATAAGACGCTCGCGGATATCAAGGAGCAGGGCCTTGAAAAGCGCGAGCGGGAAATAACCTCGCCGCAGGGACCGGAGATCGAGGTCATCCACAAAGGCAAAAAGGTCCGGGTTCTCAATTTCTGCGCCAACAATTATCTCGGCCTCGCCGACAATCGTGAGATCGTGAAGGCGGCGCAAGAGACGATGGACCGTTACGGCTTCGGTATGGCGTCGGTTCGCTTCATCTGCGGAACAACCGACTTGCATCGCAAGGTCGAAAAGGAAATCGCCTCTTTCCTCGGATATGAGGATTCAATTCTTTTCGCCGCCTGTTTCGACGCCAATGGCGGAGTCTTCGAACCGCTGCTTGAGGCTGAAGACGCGATCATCTCGGACGCGCTCAATCATGCGTCGATCATCGACGGCGTTCGCCTGTCGAAGGCGCGGCGCTACCGTTACGCCAATTCCGACATGACCGATCTCGAAGCGCAGTTGAGCAAGGCGGATACCGAAGGCGCGCGCACCAAGCTGATCGTGACCGACGGCGTCTTTTCGATGGACGGCTATATCTCAAAACTCGCGCAAATCTGCGACCTCGCGGAGCGCTACGACGCGCTGGTCATGGTCGACGATTGCCACTCGACCGGATTCATGGGGCCTGAGGGCCGCGGCACGCCGGCGCATTGCGGCGTCGAGGGCCGCGTCGATATTTTGACCGGCACCCTCGGCAAGGCGCTTGGCGGCGGCATGGGCGGCTATATCTGCGCGAAGGCGAATATCGTCGAGCTTCTCCGAAACCGCGCACGGCCCTATCTCTTTTCGAATGCGCTGACTCCCGCGCTTCTTGGCGCGACGCTAAAAACCCTCGACATCGTCAGGCGCGGCGACGCGCTGCGCGCGCAGCTTTTCCGCAACGCCCGCAGGTTTCGCGACGGCATGGCGAAGGCCGGCTTTAATCTTCTCCCCGGGGAGCATCCGATCATTCCGGTCATGCTCGGCGACGCGCGCCTCGCGCAGGAGATGGCGGCGATGCTGATGGACGAAGGCGTCTATGTCACCGGCTTTTCATTCCCGGTGGTGCCGCGCGGCGCCGCGCGCATCAGGACGCAGATGTGCGCCGGCCATTCCGACGAGCAGGTCGATCGCGCGATCCTTGCTTTCACCCGAGCCGGCAAGGCGCTCGGCGTCATCTGACGCCGCCTACCTGGCGCTTTTGGGGAGCAGCATCGCGAGTTTCTCGGCGTAGCTCTCCGGAAAAAGCCGCTGGACAAATGAAACGATTTTCGCGTCGCGACCGATGACAACGCGGCGCTTCCCGCGCGCCGCGCCGTCGAGGATGATTTCCGCCGCGCGCTCGGCGCTGGTGATCGCCGCCCGGTCGAACCGGTCATCAAGCTCGCGTCGGTCGGCATAGGCGGCCGGCATTGCATCAATCGCTGCGTTGCGCGCAATTGACGTCGCAACGCCGCCGGGATGCACTGAGGTGACGCGAACGCCCTTGTCGGCGAGTTCCTGCGCGATCGTTTCCGAAAATCCGCGCACGCCGAATTTTGATGCGCAATAATGCGCCTGACCGCCAAAACCGATGAAGCCGAAGAGGCTCGAAATGTTGACCAGCCCACCCTTCGTCGCCAGCAATTGCGGGAGGAACGCCTTAGACATCCGGACGACGCCCCAGAAGTTCACGTCCATGACCTTTTCGAAGGACGACAGCGGCGTGTCCTCAAAGCTGCCGACGCGCGTCAGTCCCGCGATATTGAAAACATAATCGGCGTTTCCAAGGCCCTCTTTCGTCGCCGCCGCATAGCGGACGATGGCGTCTCCATCCGCAACATCAAGGCGATCAACGCGAATCCGGTTTGACGCCGGCTCGCCCATCATCCGGCGCGTCTCGGCAAGTCCTTCGTCGTTTACATCGGAAACAGCGACAGCGGCGCCCTGACGCGCGAGATTGACCGCAATCGCGCGGCCGATGCCGGACGCGGCGCCGGTCACGATGCAGACCTTGTCCTTGAATGGCTGGTTCATGCGCTTCTCCCTGGCCGCGTTTTCGGCGGCGCCACGCCCAAACGCAATATCCAGGCTCAGTTGAGAAGCAGGGCGGCGATTTCTTGCCAGTCGCGTCCCGGCGCGGTCGCGAGGATCGGACGATCGCGGCTCGCC
>MEMM01000160.1:2654-5386 GCA_001767925.1 Alphaproteobacteria bacterium RIFCSPHIGHO2_12_FULL_63_12 | reverse complement strand
GACTGGTCTCGACGACTCTCGTCAGGCGCTCGCTCGCCTTCTGCGATTCGCCCTTGAGGTTGGTCTTCTCGACCTTCCCGCCGAACTTCTTCGTGAGCTTGTCGAAGATGGAGGGGATGCGCTTGTCGTAGGCGAACTTCATCCCCTCGCCGCCCATCTTGAGGTCCTCGCCGCGCAACATCTTGGTGCCCTCTGGGATGTTCTCGTGCGTCACCTCGAGCACGCTCCAAGCGTCCAGCACCGCCTTCGGAGCGTTGTGCTTCTCGAGGTACTGCCTGCTGATGGACCCCGCATGGGAGTCGTAGGCGCCGACGTTCGCGTGATCCCGCGCGAAGGCCAGCGCCTCTTCGCGGGACGGAAACTCGGGGCCCCAGTTTCCGTCCCGCGAGACCGGCGAGAACGACCTCGGCAACTTGTTCGGTGAGCGGATGTCGAAGGCGTTGTCGCCCTCCGCGAGCCAAGCCTTGACCGCTGCGATAGCAGCTGGCCGATCCGACTTCGGCGCCGCCGGACTCGCGAGCAAGCGCGCGGCCACGTCTCGACCGAGCAGGCCCGGCAGATCATCGGGACTCGCCTCTCGGTCGACCACGATTCCTCCGGACTTGTCGAAGGCCATCAGAAAGCCAGGGCTCCCGACGAAGGTAGAGCCGGGCGGCTTGTACCTGAGCGCCGAGACGTGCTGCTCAAGGCTGTACCGCGCGGCCTGCTGCGCACCCGTGGTCCACGCGATGCGCTCGTAGCCGTTTTCCGCCGCCCAGCGGACGAGGCGCTTCGCGACGAGTTCGTCCCATGTGGTCTTGAAGGGGGCGTCAGGGACGCGGGTCGACGGCTCGCGAGAGATGTGGCCCTGGAAGGCTCGAACGACGTCGGTCGGCGCCCCTTGGGTCTGTAGCCAGTAGGCGGTGACGTCGTTCGCTTCGAAGCGATACGCCGGGCTGGCCTTCGCCGCAGCGACCGCTTCCTCTCGCGTCTTGAACTCCGGCCCCCATGCGCCGTTCCGCGACACGGGGCTCCATGTCCCGCTGCCCGCTTGACGGATGTCGAAGGCGTGATCCTCGGCGGAGAGCCACTCTCCAACCCGGGCCATTCCTCGCCGCTCTTGGCGCCCGGCCGCCACGTCCTCGCCGAACTTCTTGTCCAGGGCCAGCTGATCCTTTCGCAGCGCTGCGCCGGCCTCGTAGATGTTCTTCAGGTCCTCCTCGGAGAGCAGGCCTTGGCGGCCTTCGAGCCCCGACAGGTCCACCCGTTCCTTTGTGGCGAAGTCCTCCACGATCACTTCGCGCAGCGTGCGCGAGTCAAAGCCTCCGACAATGCCCACGCGGCGCAGGAGATTGTCGAGCACCTCCTTCTTGGCCTTGAGCGCCTCGAAGAGCTCGTCCGCAGGGCTCTCCTTGGTGCGTCGCTCGTAGCCCTTCTCCCGAGCTGCTTGGTGGAGGTCGGACTGGATCTCCTCAATGAAGAGCAGCGGCTTCCCGTCCGCGCCTTTGTGCTCGGAGACGCGGGCGTGAGCAAGTAGGCCCCGTCCCGCCTCGTCGTCGAAATGCGACCTGGGCGCCTGGTACTCGTCCGTCTTCGTCCCGGGCGCATAGAAGAGAACTTCGCGGTACGACCCCTTCGTGTGTCCGCCCAGGGTGTAGCTCTCGTGGCGCGTGTCTCCTTGGTCGGTGGTCGCGTCCTCGACTGCTCGCATGAAGTCCGCCCACGACCCGTCCGCGTGAAGCGCTTCACGCGCCTCCTGCCTCACGTTCTCGGCGCCCTCTGGCGTGGGGGTTCTGGCGTACGCCTCGAAAGCGACCATCGCCCGCTTGCCGGCCGCGAGTGAGTTCTTCACGAAACGAGTCCTGGCGTCGTCCGGCGTCGGACGCAGTCCGAGTTGACTGACGTTGCGCTCATAGGCCGACTTCACCTTGGCGTCGTCCACCGCGTCCTGGTCGCCGAGGTTGTCCTTCACCTCGAGCCTGTTGGCCTGAACGAACTCCTTCACCTGCGCCTTGGTGATGCTGCCCTTCTGCTCGTCGAGCCACTCCCGCAGTCCGAGGAACTCCACCTCCTCCTTCTTCACCCCAGGAGTCTTCTCGATGACGGCGAGCCATGCCGCCGGAGTGTTCTTCTCCTGCTTCGCCGACTCGACTGCGGACTCCACCATGGAGAACCACACCGGCCCGAAGGGGCGCGCGGGGGTCTCGGACTCCTGGGCGCCCTGCTCGAGGCGGACGACCTTCAGCAGCGTCCCGAGGCCAGCCTGGGTGGCGCGCTCGAGGCCGGCCTGGTTGGGGAGGTTCTTTGACTCGGGAAACTCGTCCAGGGGATGCCACTCCCCCTTCTCGTCGAGCACTCCGCGCTTGCCGTCGCGGGCGGACATCGGCGGCTGAACTTCGGCGAAGGTGAGATCCTCGACGGCCGAGACAGGCGCGTAGCCACCGGAACTCATCCGCTCGAGCTGCATGCGGTTGGCGAGGTCCTCCTCTTCGAACGCCACCCCGCGTCCGAGCGCCCAGGCGCCTACGCTCAGCTCGGCGTTCGGGAACTGGGCCAACTGTTCGCGGATGATCTTCTCGGCCTCAGCGGCCGACGTGGCGTGCCGTTGTGAGGAGATTCCGCTCCCCTCGAACGGACGAGTGACGGTCCAGTGAATCTGGTCTCTCGCGGGGTACATGCCGCGGAGCACCTTCTCCTGCGCCTTCAGGTTGGCCACCAGCGAGTCGGCGGTACTGACGACGGCCTCCGCGGCG
>MEMM01000160.1:401-2488 GCA_001767925.1 Alphaproteobacteria bacterium RIFCSPHIGHO2_12_FULL_63_12 | reverse complement strand
GACGAGCCTCCTGGAGTTCTTTGGCAGTCCCGATACTGGGGAGCCTTGGGCGCTCTCCCTCGTCGACAAAGAAGGCGAGCAGCTTTTCAGCCAGGGCCTTGCGCCTCGGCTTTCGCATCCGGGCCACCCATGCCCTGGCGTCTGCAGGGGTGGTCCGACGCTCTTCCTCGAGTTGCTGGTCGAGTTCCGCGGTGTCGAAGTCAGCGTCTTCTACGCCTGATCGAACTTCTCGATCGCCAGCCGTAGGCGTTCCTTCTGCGCCTTGAGCTTCTCTAGTCTCCGCTCCGCTTCGCGCTTCGCCAAGCCCTCTTTGAATTTCCGCGATATGTGCTTCTTCAAGTCCCGTAACGGAATATCCGTCGGCCTCAAGGGCAGCGAGCCTGGCTTCAAGCTGGTCTGGGGGGATGAGTTCTGGATCGGGGATGACACCCTGCTCGCGCTTGGCTCGGGGGAGGGCGACTCGGTCGGCGTGGTCGAGTGCGTCGGCGTACTTCTGTCCATCGGCGATTCCATACGCAAAGCGTACACCCACCTGCATGGCGATGCGACCGTCAGGCTGGGCGCGGTAGAACACCAGTTTCAACGCCTGGTTGCGCACCTCCTCGTAGACGTCTTCAAGGCGTTCCTGGTCATGGCCCTGGTCGTAGAACTCGTCTCCGTGGGGATGGGCGGGGTCCGTGTCCCTCGCGCTCTCGGCGAGCACCTCGCTGAACAGGCGCAGGATGATGTCCGCGCCGGCCTTGGTGAAGTAGTGGTTCATCGGGCGCAGTCCGCGCATGTCGGCGGACACTGCGAAGCGCTTGGGGCTCACCTCCCTCGCCAGCCTGAAGCCCTCGTCGGTGAGCAGGCCGGAGGCCTCGCGGTGCGCCGACTCGAAGGGGTCAACCTGCTCTGCGAAGTACGCAGCGTGCGCCTGATTGAGCGCCGCCCGCTTGCTGGCCTTCGGCGTCCCGGCCAGCGATTGCGCCAGCGCGGTGGACTGCCGAGCTGCCGTGGCGAGGTCGTTCCCGGCTGCCGTTGAGCCAAGCGGAAGGCCAGGCATCCCTTCCTCGAAGGAGATCTGCCTCGCCCCCTTCAGGAATGCAGTAGGCGCCCCCATCCGGTAGCCAAGCCGCCCCGCCGCACGCTCGGCGTCCTTGACGGCCTTGTGGGCCACGTCCGCCGCCGTGAGTGTCTCCTCCCGTGACACCCCCTTGGGAGCAACGCCTGCCGTGACTCGCACCCCTCCGCCCACCGACTGAGTCATCTGCGAGGCGAGCTGCTGCGCCTGCTCAGGGCTCGATACCCACGCCTTCAGTGCGTTTCCGACCTTCGCTCCATCCGGGACGGCGCCATGAAGGACTCCAGCCATCGCGCGCAGTGCGCCGTCGACTGAGCCGTGGCCATGCCTGTCGTTGAAGAACTTGGTGCCCTCGAGTTCGAATTCCGCCAAGAACTGCCTGGCTGGATCCTCATCGACAAGTTGGAAGCCGCGCTCGTTGAGAAGTTGGGTGTTCTGGTCTCGAAACAGTCGGCCTTGCTGCTCTTCGGGCTCGAGGGCACCGAAGGCCTGCTGCATCGCTACGACGGTGGAAGCATCCTGATTCAGCCGCTCCTTGCCCGAACTCGCCGCCTCGTCGCCCTGCACCACTTCGAACGCGAGTCCATGGAACACCGAGTTCGCGTCCATGCTCACCCCGCGCGCAGCGAGGGTGCGGATGGTGGCGCGGACCAGCGAGGCCTGCTTCCGGGCCTTGTCATTGTTCCCCTTCGGCAGCTCCGCCAGTTGCTCCTCGAGCGCATCGAGATAGGCCTGCTCACCATCGGTCTCCGCCGGGGCGTCGGCGATGCCCTTCACTGCCTCCGCCACCGCGTCCTTGAAGCCGTTCACCTGGTCGAGCGTCGGGGCGGTGGCGGAGAGGCTGGTGTGCGGCACCAACTGTTCTGCGAGCGGAGTCGGGCCCACCTTCTGGAGGTACTCCTGCATCGGCATCTCGAGCCGCTGCCCGGTGGCGATGGCCTGCTGCAGTCTCTGCGGGCCAGCAGGTCCGAGCATCTGCGTCGCCGCTTCGTTCACGTCGGCGTGGGCCTCCTGAAGCAGTCGCACC
>MEMM01000160.1:0-394 GCA_001767925.1 Alphaproteobacteria bacterium RIFCSPHIGHO2_12_FULL_63_12 | reverse complement strand
GCGCGTCGAGGTAAACCGTGGAGGCGTCGGTCCCGCTGGTGGCCGCGTGGTCGATCACCATCTGCGCCACTCCGTCTGGAGCGGCCAGCGCGGTCGGGCTCGGCGCGAGGACGTTCACGGTGGACATCAGCGATGCGTTGGCGTGGGCCTTGTCGATGGACATCTGCGCGGTGGCGAGGTGGGTGACGGCTCCCATGCCGGCCAGGCCCCATCCGCCGATCGCTCCCTCCCACCCAGCCTCGACCATCTGCATCGGCCGGATGCCCTTCTGCTCGAACCGCCCCGCGGTGTAGCTGCGGGCGAAGTAGTTCATGCCCTGCTCGAAGCCATCCTGGAGGAGTTCTTCCCCGCCCTCAGAGAGCCCAGCCAGGCCCCAATTCTTCGCCGCCTCTCA
>MEMM01000159.1:3659-6054 GCA_001767925.1 Alphaproteobacteria bacterium RIFCSPHIGHO2_12_FULL_63_12 | reverse complement strand
GGCGATCGCCACCCGACGCTCGGTCTGTGGTCGACATTGCTTGAGCCGGTGGCGCGGCGGCGGCTGGAGGCGGGCGATTTTTCCCTTCACGGCTTCGCCGAAGCGGCGGGCGCGGCGGACGCGGAATTCGCAGACGAGCCCTTGTCCGGCTTCTTCAATGTGAATACGGCGGCGGACCTCGCCGCGCTTGAGAAAATCCTTGGCGGCGCGCCGCGCTGACGCCCTCCCGTCGCATGGACCGGGCGGGCGATCATCGGTAACACTCGCCGCCGACAACAGCGAAGGAGCGCGCCATGAGCCGCAATGTCGAAAAATTTGACGGCTGGATCAGAGGCCGCTTTGTCGAGTTCAACACCGCGCTGGAAGAGCTCTATTACGCGCAAAAGGATCGCGCCAATGTCGACGGCGTCGGCGATGATCTGAAAAAGGCGATCTTCGACGAGGGAAACGGCTTTGTTTCGGCGCTGCGCGATGAAGGCAATACGGACGAGGGATTTGACAGCGCCTTCGACGTGCTCGGCGGGCTCGGCCTGTGGCTCGCGGCGCTTCGCCGTCACGAGCTGACCAACCCGGCGCGGGAGGAAAAGTCGCCCTTCCACGATGCGTCGGCGCTCGGCATGCATATCGGCGCGTCGATCGGAATCGTGCCGCGCTTCGCGACCAGTCATCTCTCGACGCATAACGCCGCGGTGAACGGCAGGCCGAAGCGCTTCACCTCGCTGAAGGACGAGCGCCTCTTTCTCGATTACAATACTTGCGGCATCTTCGCCTATAAGCGCGCCGCCGACGCCCTGATGCGGATCGTGCCGCTCGGCGTGTCGCATCCTGTCGCGCCGACGCTGTTTGACGACGCGCGCGCCGCGCTTGAAGATGTGTCGAAATGGAATGAGGCGCTGTTCGCCGAACTCGACACCGACCGCTTCTTTTTCAGCGTGCGGCCCTATTACAAGCCCTATCGCGTCGGGCGGCATGAATATCGCGGCGCGAACGCCGGCGATTTTTCGGGGATCAACGAAATCGACTTGCTGACCGGGCTGTGCCGCGCGAATGACCCATATTATTCGCAGCTTCTCGTCGATAAAATGCTGTTCATGCGCCCGGAAGATCAGGCGTCTTTGCGCGACTGCATGCGGCGGCGGAATTTCCTCGATCTTTTCCTTGAAGCCGCGCCGACAGCGAAAAGCGAGCCGTGGTTTTCGAAAAACACCGCCGCTTTCATTCGCGTTCTAGACGCGCACGGGAAAGCCGCCGCGCAGCATCACGACATGCTGGTTTCAAAATTTATCGAGAAACCGTCCGTCGCGCTGGATGAGGTCAAGCTCTCGCAAGTGACGGCGAGCGGGCCGCCGCTGCCGGTGCTGCTGCGCTCGCTCGCCATGTTGCGTGACTTACGCATGGCGGCGCCGCGCACGGATATTCCAACGCGTACGGACGATGTCGCGCGGCTGAAAGCGATGATCGCCTGAGCCGCCAAATGCGGCGCCCACATTAAGAAATTTTCCCGCGTGGGTGAAAACGCCTTTGAAAATACACGTAAATAGGCGCTTGATCGCGAAGGGCCTTATGCCCTTTACTGCATGTTGGCGTCCGGCGATTTGCGCCGATCGCGCTTTAATGCGTCTTATGGCTCTTTGACATTGTGAATGATGGTGAGGCGGCTGGCGATGCGCTGGTCGACGAATGCCGATTTTGGCGTCCGCGGGGCGAGCGACGCTTTCGCGAAAATCTTCAAGGTGGCGCCGCATCGGGCTGGAGCCCGCGCCGGCTCTCAAAAAACCGCCAGCCCCCGGGACGATAAAGGGGAGGCCGACCGCTCAGCGGCTGGTCACATCGGCGAGCGCTTCGCAGAGCTGGCCGACATTGTCTTCATTGACGCCGCAGAGATTGGCCCGACCATTGCCCAGAATATAAATGCCGTGGCGTTCGCGCAAAGCGAGCGCCTGCGCTTCAGAGACGGGCAGGAGCGAGAACATGCCGTTCTGGCGGGCGATCGCGTCGAGCCGGCCGCCAAGCTGGTGCTCCTGCGCGGTTTTCACCAGTAAAAGCCGGCTCGCGACGACGGCCTTGCGCATCGCGTCGAGTTCGGATCGCCAGGCGCGACCGAGTTCGGGCGTCGACAAGATATCGGCGACAAGAATGCCGCCATGACCCGGCGGCATCGAATAGATCTGGCGCGCGATATTGAGGACGTGGCTACGCATCGCCTGCGCGCGCCCGGCATCCGCCCCGACGAGAAGGAGCGCGCCGGCGCGTTCGCGATAAAGCCCGAAATTCTTCGAGCAGGAATAAGAGACGATGAATTCGCCGGCGCGTGCGGCAAGGCGGCGGACAATATAGGCGTCGTCGTCGAGCCCCTTGGCGAATCCGTGATAGGCGAAATCGACGAAGGGAAGAA
>MEMM01000159.1:0-3558 GCA_001767925.1 Alphaproteobacteria bacterium RIFCSPHIGHO2_12_FULL_63_12 | reverse complement strand
TTCGCCGCGGCGTCGTAAAATCCATCGAAATCGACCCCGCCGCTGGCGGCGTCATAATAAGGGATCATCGAAATCTTGAGGCCCGCCGCCGACAGCAGCGGATGATGGTTCGCCCAGGTCGGCGTCCCGATCGAAATGCCCGAGGCGCCGGCGCGTTTCAACAGCTCGGCGCCGACGCGCAAGGCGCCGCAGCCGCCCGGAGTCTGCACTGCCGCGCAACGTTCAGCGGAGATCGCGTCGGCGAAGACGAGCGAGCGGATCGCGTCGCCAAAACCCGGCGCGCCCTCCGGCGGCAGATAGACTTTCGTGGTCTCGCGCTCGACGAGACGGGTCTGCGCCTTGCGCACGGCGTCAAGAACCGGCGTCTTGTTGTCCCGCGTCCGGAAGACGCCGACGCCGAGGTCGATCTTTTTGGCGCGGCTGTCGTCATTGAACAGCTTGGTGAGGCCAAGGAGAGCGTCGGGCGGCAGGGCGGCAAGGTCAGCGAACATTGGTCTTTCTTTCTCAGGCGGCGTTTTCGGCGCGGCCTTCTTTATACGATCCGGCGAGCGCATGAAACCGCTGCTCGGCCTTTTCGATCGCGGCGAGCTTGACCGGGCCGTAGCCGCGGATTTCGTCGGGAATATTCGCGATTTCTATCGCGCGGGTGAGATTTTCTGATGTCAGACGACCCGCGATGTCGAGGATGCGGGCGCGGTATTTCTCGATCAGCTCGCGCTCAAGCCGGCGCTCATGGCTTTTCCCGAACGGGTCGAACGGGCCGCCGCGCAGGAATTTGAAATGCTTCAGCAGGCGCAGAGCGGCGTAGAGCCACGGGCCGAATTCGGACTTCTTCGGCCGCCCAAGATCGTCCGTACCGCGATTTAATACCGGCGGCGCCATGTGAAATTTCAGGCGATAGTCGCCGGAAAATTCAGCGGCGAGTTTTTTGCGGAACGCCCCATCGGTGTATAGGCGCGCCACTTCATATTCGTCCTTGTACGCCATAAGCTTGAACAGGTTGCGAGCAACCGTCCGGGAAAACACGCCGTCCATGTCGACAGCGGATGACTGACGGCGAATGTCGCCGACATACGCGGCGTAGGAGTCCGCATAGGCGCCGTCTTGATATTGGGCGAGAAATTCTTTCCGCCGGGCGACGAAAGCGTCGAGCGCTTCTTCCTTTGCCGGTTCCGCCGACAGTCCGGCCGAGCGCAAGACGGCCGCCGCATCGACCGCCGCCGCGCGCCCGAGCGCGAAGGCGTATTTGTTCTTTTCCGCAGCGACGCCGTTCAATTCGATGGCGCGCAAGATCGCTGGCTCGCCGACCGGCACGAGGCTCTTTTGCCAGGCGAAGCCCAGAAGGAACATGTTCGAGAAAACTGTATCGCCCAGCAGGCGCAGCGCGATCTGCGTCGCATCGACGGCGGCGACATTGTCGTCGCCGCAGGCGGCGCGCAATGTCGCCACGCGCTGACGGCCAGCGAAATCAACGCTCCGGTTGCGGATGAAATCGGCGGTCGGCATGATGTCGATATTGGCGACGGCGCGCGTTTGCCCCCGCTGCATGACCGCAAGCGCGCGCTCATCGGTCGCGACGACAAGGTCGCAGGCGATCAGCGATTCCGCCTCGCCGATATCGATGCGAACCTGATTGAGCGCCGCCGGGGTCTTGCCGATACGCACATAGCTGAGGACCGATCCGCCTTTCTGCGCAAAGCCCATGAAGTCGAGAACGCTGGCGCCCTTGCCTTCAAGATGCGCGGCCATGGTGATGATCGCGCCGATGGTGACGACGCCGGTGCCGCCGACGCCAGCGACCAGAAGATCGAAAGCGCGCTCGACAGGCGTCAACGCCGGCGACGGAAGATGATCGAGTAGCGCCGCGAGGCCGGGATCGACCGACCGGCTCTCCGGCCTTTTCAGCTCGCCGCCCTCGACCGAGACGAAACTCGGACAGAAGCCTTTGACGCAGGAATAATCCTTGTTGCAGGAGGATTGATCGATCTTCCGCTTACGGCCGAACTCGGTTTCGACGGGAACGATTGAAAGACAGTTCGACTGCGTTGAACAATCGCCGCACCCTTCGCACACAAGCTCATTGATGAAAATGCGCTTGGGCGGATCGGGATAGTCGCCCTTCTTGCGGCGCCGGCGCTTTTCCGCGGCGCAGGTCTGCTCGTAAATGATCGCGGTGACGCCCTTGATTTCCCGCAGATCGCGCTGCACCTCGTCGAGATCGTCGCGGCTGCGAACCGCGATCTCCGCCGGGATGCCGCCATTTTCAATGATCTTCTCGGGCTGATCGGAAACAATGACGATCTTTCGAACGCCTTCCGCCTTGATCTGGCTGGCCATGGCCGGAACGGTGAGAACGCCGTCGATGGGCTGGCCGCCGGTCATCGCGACCGCGTCGTTGAACAAGATCTTGTAGGTGATATTGGCGCTCGCGGCGATCGCCTGCCGGATCGCGAGGTATCCGGAATGATAATAGGTGCCGTCGCCGAGATTTTGAAAAATATGCGGGCGATCTTTCAGGAACATCGATTTCGACGCCCAGTTGACGCCTTCGCCGCCCATCTGGATCAACGACGAAGTATCGCGATCCATCCACGACGCCATGAAATGACAGCCGATGCCGGCGAGCGCTTTCGATCCTTCCGGCACTTTGGTCGATGTGTTGTGCGGGCACCCCGAGCAGAAATAGGGAACGCGCTTGGCCCCGCCAGGCGCGCTGGCCGGATGCGACGCACGCTCAAGCCTTGCGAGTGCGTCGCTGAAATCGAGATCGGGAAAGACGCGCTTCAGCCGCGTCGCGATGATCGGCGCCAGCATCGACGGGCTTAACTCATCCACCCATGAGATCAGCGGCGCCCCGCGCTCGTCATGTTTTCCAAGGATGAGTTTGGGCTTCGATGTCGCGCGGTCGTAGAGATATTCTTTCAGCTGGCTCTCGATGATGCCGCGCTTTTCCTCGACGACGAGGACTTCCTCCTTCCCGGCCATGAAGCGCTCGGCGCCTTCATTTTCGAGCGGCCAGACGATGCCGATCTTGTAAATATCGAGACCGATCGCGCGCGCGCGCCGTTCATCGACGCCAAGAATCGCGAGGGCTTCCAGAACATCGGCATGCGCCTTTCCGGTGGTGATGATGCCGTACCGCGCGTCAGCGATGTTGTAGAGCGCGCGATCGATCGGATTGGCTCTGGCGAAGGCGCGCACGGCTTCCTTCTTGAATTTCATCCGCCGTTCGATCTGCATCCCCGGCAGATCCGGCCAGCGGAAATTGAGGCCGCCCTCGGGCGCCTCGAAATCGGTCGGGATGTTGAATGTCGGCGTCGCGGGAAGAATGACGCTCGCGGCGCTTTCAACGGTTTCGGAAATCGCCTTGAAGCCCGCCCACATGCCCGAAAAGCGGGAGAGCGCGAACCCATATAGTCCGAACTCGATGTACTCCGCGATCGACGCCGGATTGAGCGTCGGCATGTACCAGGACATCATCGCGACATCGGACTGGTGCGACATCGATGACGACGCGCAGCCGTGATCGTCGCCGGCGACGACAAGCACGCCGCCATG
>MEMM01000158.1:21506-22487 GCA_001767925.1 Alphaproteobacteria bacterium RIFCSPHIGHO2_12_FULL_63_12 | reverse complement strand
GATCGGCCATCTCGACACCGTGTTCGAGAGCGCCGACGGCGCCGCCGCCTTCCGGCGCGAGGGCGACATCGCTTACGGCCCCGGCGTTGAGGACATGAAGGGCGGCGACGTGGTCGTCCTTTTCGCCTTGCAGGCGCTCGCGGATACTGGCGCGCTCGACGGCGCGTCGATCGAGATCGTTTTCACCGGCGACGAGGAATTCACCGGCAAGCCGATTTCAGCTTCCCGCGCGTCGTTGATCGAGGCGGCTGAACGCGCCGATGTCGCGCTCAATTTTGAAGGCGGCGAGGACGGCGTCGCCGTCACTTCGCGCCGCGGCGCCTCGGGCTGGATATTGAAGACCAGCGGCAAGCGCAGCCATTCCAGCGGCGTCTTCCGCGACAGCGTCGGCGCCGGCGCCATATACGAGGCGGCGCGCATCCTTAACGCCTTCTATGACAAGCTGCGCAAACGCAAGCACCTGACCTTCAATGTCGGCGCGATTCTCGGCGGCAGCGATGTCGATTACGACAAGGACGCCAACCGGGGGTCGGCCTTCGGCAAGACCAACGTCGTCGCCGAGACCGCGATCGCCGATGGCGATCTGCGCTTCATTTCAGACGAGCAAAAAGAAAAAGCGAGAAACGACATGCGCAAGATCGTCGCGAAGCATCTTCCGCTGACCGGCGCTGAAATCGAATTCATCGATTCCTATCCGGCGATGTCGCCCTCTCCCGCCAATGACAGACTGCTCGCCCTTTATTCGGCGGCCGCTATTGATCTGGGCTTTGGCCCCTATGTCGGCAATGATCCGGCCGAGCGCGGCGCCGCCGATATTTCCTTCGCCGCGCCCTATGTCGGCGCCGCGCTCGACGGGCTCGGCCCGATCGGCGAGGGCGGCCACACGCCGAATGAGTCGGTGAGACTTTCCTCGATTCGCGAAGCGACCGAGCGCGCGGCGATCCTCATCTATCGCCTGACGCGCGACGACGCGCCGGAGTT
>MEMM01000158.1:19436-21499 GCA_001767925.1 Alphaproteobacteria bacterium RIFCSPHIGHO2_12_FULL_63_12 | reverse complement strand
CCCCCGCCGCGCCTGTTGCGCGCGGCTGGATCAAGACATTCGCGGTTGAGCCGTTGACGGCGACAGGGACGCGCGCGCCGTTTGAAACCCCCGACTATCTCGGCTCGCTGACCGAGGGACGCGCCCGCGCGGCGATGCGAGAGGCGCTTATCGCGCAAGGCTACAGCGAGGCGGCGCCCGGCGCCGAAGGCCTCATCACGCTGTCGGTCGCGGTCAATGAGCCCAAACCGAAGGGACGCAAGGGCCTGCCGAAATCGCCGATCCGGCTTGAAGGCGTCGATAACGATCCGACCGACAACATCCGGCATCCGGAAGTGCGCCCGTATATCGCGCTCTCCCCTGAAGACGCCGCCGCTCCCGCGCCGCCGATGATCGAGGTCAGGATTTACGCGCGGCGCGGCGACCGGCGCATCTGGTCGGGCTACGCCGGCGCCCCGGCGGACGCCGGCGACAGCCGCGAACAGACCGCGATCGCGCTGACGCGCGCGCTGCTCGCTTATTTCGGCGAAAGCGTCGATCTGCCCGCGGCGGAAATCCCGCTTGAGGCCGCGCCGCGATAGGGCGTCGCCGTCACGCCTGTTTCGGCAGGAACTTGTCCATCGTCTTCGTCTCGAAATCCGAGGCGTCATGGCGTTCGAGCAATTGCTCGGAGGGCTCTCCCCAGCCGCGATTGACCATGCGCCCGCGCTTCACTGCGGGCCTCGCGGCGATTTCCGCCGTCCAGCGCTGCACGTTTTTATAGAACTGAACGTCGAGAAACTCGCCCGCCTCGTAAAGCTTTCCCTGCACGAGGACGCCATACCACGGCCAGATCGCCATGTCGGCGATCGTATAGTCGGCGCCCGCCATATATTGGTTTTCCGCCAGATGGCGGTCGAGAACGTCGAGCTGGCGCTTCACCTCCATCGCATAGCGGTTGATCGGATATTCGAATTTCTCCGGCGCATAGGCGTAAAAGTGCCCGAAACCGCCGCCGAGAAACGGCGCCGATCCCATCTGCCACATCAGCCAGGAGAGGGTTTCGGCGCGCGCCTTGCCAGAGGCCGGAAGGAAGGCGCCGAATTTTTCCGCGAGATAAAGAAGGATAGCGCCGGATTCGAACACGCGAACCGGCTCCGCGCCGGAGCGGTCGACCAGCGCCGGAATTTTCGAATTCGGATTGATCGCCGTGAAGCCTGAGCCGAACTGCTGTCCTTCGCGGATATTGATAAGGAACGCGTCGTATTCGGCGCCGCGGTGACCAAGCGCCAGAAGCTCTTCGAACATCACCGTCACCTTGACGCCGTTCGGCGTCGCCAGCGAATAGAGCTGAAAGGGGTGCTTGCCGACGGATAGCACTGCGTCATGCGTCGCGCCGGCGACCGGGCGGTTAATGCTGGCGAACTGCCCGCCGCTTTCCTTGTCCCAGGTCCACACTTTGGGCGGCGTATAGGTTTTGTCGCTCATGTCATCTCCTCCGCGTTTGCCGGGCGCCCCTATGTAGAGGAGACGCGCGCCGCGGCGTTACACAAGCCCGCGAGTTGAGAATTGCGCGGCCGCCCCGGCGGCGGGGCAAGCTTGGCCCCGCGCCCGCGCCGTGCTATCGCAGGAGCCATCCGAGGGGCGCGGGCCTCACCCGCTGAGACTGTGTTGATCACACGGGCACCCTTTGAACCTGATCGGTTAACACCGGCGTAGGGACGGAACCTTGCTCTCGATGATGGTTCCTCACTCCGTCGCGATGGAGCGAGCGCCATGAACAAACATACCCCCCAATCCGACTTCAAAACGCCGGAAGTGACGACGGGGCCGCTGCCCGCCAGCCGCAAGGTCTATGTCGCGGGCGACATTCACAAGGACATTCGCGTTCCCGTGCGCGAGATCGATCTTCACGCCAGCGCCAACGAACCGCCGCTTCCCGTTTACGATCCGACCGGGCCCTATACCGACCCCGCCATCGCGATCGACGTTGAAAAAGGCTTGGCGCGCCCGCGCACGGCGTGGGTGAAGGAACGCGGCGGCGTCGAGGACTATGAGGGCCGCGACATGACGCCGGAGGATAATGGCGGCGCGAGCGGCAAGCA
>MEMM01000158.1:5326-19418 GCA_001767925.1 Alphaproteobacteria bacterium RIFCSPHIGHO2_12_FULL_63_12 | reverse complement strand
CTGCTGCGCAGACATCTCCCCCGCGAGCGGGGGAGAAAAGAGCTCCCCTCACCCAACTCGAATTCGCCCGCGCCGGGATCATCACCAAAGAGATGGAATATGTCGCGATCCGCGAAAATCTCGGGCGCAAGAAAATGCTGGAGACCGCGCAGCAGGCGGTCGCGCTCGGCGAATCCTTCGGCGCCGACATTCCGCCCTTCATCACGCCCGACTTCGTGCGCGAGGAAATCGCGAAGGGCCGCGCCATCATCCCGGCGAACATCAACCACGCCGAGCTTGAGCCGATGATCATCGGCCGCAATTTCCTCGTAAAGATCAACGCCAATATCGGCAATTCCGCCGTCGCCTCCTCCGTCGAGGAGGAAGTCGACAAGATGGTGTGGGCGATCCGCTGGGGCGCCGACACGGTGATGGACCTCTCGACGGGCCGCAACATTCACAACACGCGCGAATGGATCATCAGGAACAGCCCCGTCCCGATCGGCACCGTGCCGATCTATCAGGCGCTCGAAAAAGTCGGCGGCGTCGCCGAGGACCTCTCATGGGAGGTCTATCGCGACACGCTGATCGAGCAGTGCGAACAGGGCGTCGATTATTTCACCGTGCATGCGGGCGTGCGGCTCCCTTATATCCACCTCACCGCCAACCGCGTCACCGGCATCGTCAGCCGCGGCGGCTCGATCATGGCGAAATGGTGCCTCGCCCACCACAAGGAGAGCTTCCTCTACACGCATTTTGAGGACATCTGCGAGCTGATGCGCGCCTATGACGTCTCGTTCAGTCTCGGCGACGGCTTGCGCCCCGGCTCGATCGCCGACGCCAATGACCGCGCGCAATTCGCGGAGCTTGAAACCCTCGGCGAGCTGACGAAGGTCGCGTGGGATCACGGCGTGCAGGTGATGATCGAAGGGCCGGGCCACGTCCCGATGCACAAGATCAAAGTCAACATGACGAAGCAATTGAAGGAATGCGGCGAGGCGCCGTTCTATACGCTGGGGCCGCTAACGACGGACATCGCGCCCGGCTACGATCACATCACCAGCGGCATCGGCGCCGCGATGATCGGCTGGTTCGGCTGCGCGATGCTTTGCTATGTGACGCCCAAGGAGCATCTGGGGCTTCCCGACCGTAACGACGTCAAGGTCGGCGTCATCACCTACAAGCTCGCGGCCCACGCCGCGGACCTCGCGAAAGGCCATCCGGCGGCGCAGATGCGCGACGACGCGCTCTCAAGAGCGCGGTTCGAATTCCGCTGGGAGGACCAGTTCAACCTGTCGCTCGACCCCGACACCGCGCGCGACTTCCACGACCGCACGCTGCCCAAGGAAGCGCACAAGACCGCGCATTTCTGCTCGATGTGCGGCCCGAAATTCTGCTCGATGAAAATCACCCAGGACGTCCGCGATTACGCGGATGGTTTGAGCGATAACGAAAAGAAAGATCTCGATCGCCTCTCGAAGGAAGGCATGGCCGAGATGAGCGAGAAATACCGCGAAATGGGCAACGAGCTTTATCTCGAGGCGGAGGCGGTGAAGAAGGCGAATGGGGTGTTGTGAGTGATGGGCGAACGATGACGGGCGGCTGCAAGCCGCGATCGACGCGTGCAAATCAAACGACAGGTAAGCAAGCATAAAGCGCCACCGTCTTTATTCCGCCGGCCAACGGCGGGATTCGTCCGTGCTCAGGTTCATCGCGGCAGACCTCACCCCGCTCATCCCGGCGCAAGCCGGGATCCAGTCAGGTTTCAGCGAAGCGCATTCTTTCCCTGCGCGCCTTGCGGCGCGCGCTGGATCCCGGCTTGCGCCGGGATGAGCGGCGATTGGGGTTTGCACTCGCGGCTTGGCCGCGACAGCGCCGATCCAGCCCCGGCGCCCAACCTGAACCCTCCCTTTCGAACAAGACCGGCGGCAAAGCCGCCGGGTTCGAAAGCCCTCCCTTTACAAGGGAGGGAAGAAAGAGCGCTTCCCCTTTCCCTCCCTTGAAAAGGGAGGGCTTTCGCGCACGTCGCCGCGAAGCGGCGGCGTCCTCGCGCGAAAGGGAGGGTTGGCGCTTGTGACGCCATCGCGCCCCAATAAGTTGATCGTCCGTCTAAAGAATTTCCGCTGGCGGTTGAATCACCGAAATCTTCGCCTACGAAAAATCATGGTTAATTTCAGCGTTAACCACGATTGTTCGAAAAAAAATTATCGCGTTGATTTCATTGCGCGATTTCGAACTGTCCCCCTACTTATCCCCCTGGTTATCCCCCTACTTATCCCCCTCTTTATCCCCCTACTTATCCCCCTCCCTCCGGCGAGCCTTATGCTCCTCGCGAAATGATCGCTCACCGGCGCGACAGGAGAGGAGGCCCAGCGTGATTGAGATATTTGAAAGCCGATGCGATGCGCGCGGCTTGCCTGCCGATTTTCTCCGTAGAAGTATGGCCCTGACGGCTCAGCGTAAATGTGGGCGCCGTTCGCGGCTGAACCCCGCGCCGGCCGTCAACAAACCGCCAGCCCCAACCACGCAACACGCCGCGCCGGAGAGCGCCGCAAAAACCAAACGCCGGTCAGCAAAAAGCCCCGGCGGTTTCCCGCCGGGGCGTCTGTTAGTTGCGATCCTTACGAAGGACGCGCGTCGGTCAGCGCTTGTCGCGGCCTTTCAGCGCCGCGCCGAGGATGTCGCCGAGCGACGCGCCGCTGTCGGCCGAGCCGTACTGCTCGACGGCTTCTTTTTCTTCCGCGACTTCGCGCGCCTTGATCGAGAGCGAAATGCGGCGCGACACCTTGTCGAAGCCGGTGACGCGCGCATCGACCTTGTCGCCGACCGCGAAGCGCTCGGGGCGCTGTTCGCCGCGTTCCTTCGAGAGGTCGGATTTGCGGATGAAGGCCTTCGGGCCGCCTTCGCCGCCGACCTGCACTTCGATGCCGCCCTGTTCGACCGCCGTCACCGTGCAGGTGACGTCGTCGCCGCGGTTGATCTCGCCGACCGAATCCATCGGATCGGAGCCGACCTGCTTGATGCCGAGCGAAATGCGCTCTTTGTCGCTGTCGACGTCGAGGACTTTCGCCTTAACGACATCGCCTTTCTTGTATTCCTTGATCGCCTCTTCGCCCGGCCGGTTCCAGTCGAGATCGGAGAGGTGGACCATGCCGTCCATGTCGTCGGTGATGCCGACGAAGAGACCGAATTCGGTGATGTTCTTCACCTCGCCCTCGATGACGGCGCCGATCGGATGCTCTTCGGCGAAACGCTCCCACGGATTGTCGGCGCACTGTTTGAGGCCGAGCGAAATGCGGCGCTTGCTCTCATCGACCTCGAGCACCATCACTTCGACTTCCTGGCTGGTCGAGACGACCTTGCCCGGATGAACGTTTTTTTTCACCCAGCTCATTTCCGAAACGTGGACGAGGCCTTCGATGCCCTGCTCCAGCTCGACGAACGCGCCGTAGTCGGTGATGTTGGTGACGCGGCCCGAGAACTTGGCGCTGACCGGGTATTTCGCGGCGACGCCCTGCCAGGGATCCGGCTGGAGCTGCTTGATGCCGAGCGAAATGCGGTGCGTTTCCGGGTTGATCTTGATGATCTTGACCTTGACCGTGTCGTTGACGCCAAGGACTTCCGACGGGTGGTTGACGCGGCTCCACGACATGTCGGTGACGTGAAGAAGGCCGTCGACGCCGGGCGCGAGTTCGACGAACGCGCCGTAATCGGTGATGTTCTTGACGATGCCGTCTCTGGTGTCGCCTTCGTTCAGCTCACGGACGACTTCCTGACGGTGCTCGGCGCGATCTTCTTCGAGGATCGAGCGGCGCGAGACGACGATGTTGCCGCGGCGCTTGTCCATCTTCAAAATGCGGAAGGGTTGCGGAATGTTCATCAACGGCCCGGCGTCGCGCACCGGACGGATGTCGACTTGCGAGCCGGGAAGGAATGCGACCGCGCCGCCGAGATCGACGGTGAAGCCGCCCTTGACGCGGTTGAAGATGACGCCGTCGACGCGCGCTTCTTGCTTGAACTGTTCTTCGAGACGATCCCAGGCTTCCTCGCGGCGCGCCTTATCGCGGCTGATCACCGCCTCGCCATTGGCGTTTTCGATGCGCTCGACGAAGACTTCGACCTTGTCGCCGACCTTCAGCATGCCGGGGAGGCCCGCCTGGCCGAATTCCTTCAGCGGCACGCGGCCTTCGGTTTTGAGGCCGACGTCGATGACGGCGACATCTTTTTCGATCGCGGTGACGATGCCGGTGACGACATTGTCCTCGAACGAGCGGCGGTCGAGGAGGGAAGCTTCGAGCATTTCCGCGAAATCATTGCGGGTTGGATTGAAAGACTGGGGTTGAGCCACGTTCAGTTCGGTCCTTGTCTTGATCAGCGTTCAATGCCGACCGGTTTATCCGGCGGTCTTCCCTCGGCCTTACGGGACTTGATCCCGCCGACCTCGGGCGATGAATGCCTGGTTGAGGTTATGATGAGCGGCGCTACGCGTCGGACGGACACAAAAGCCCGCTTCCCGTTTATCGCCCGGGAGAACCGATCCTGGATTGGGGCCTCTGGAGAAGGCCCCGATCAGTCCTCGCAGCGCCGGAAAACGCCGTCGATCACGCGGCGCGCCGCCGCGAAGGCCGCCTCTATAGTCAAATGGGTGGTGTCTAGCAACTCCGCATCCGCCGCCATCGCCATCGGGGCGTTGGCCCGGGCTGCGTCGCGCGCGTCGCGCTCTTCGAGATCGGCGAGGACCTCCGCCTGGGTAAGGTCCGGCCTTGCGGCTTTCAGCTCCAGAAACCGGCGCCGGGCGCGGATCTGCGGGCTGGCGACGACGAAGAATTTAACCGTCGCGTCCGGGCAGACGACGGTGCCGATATCCCTCCCGTCGAGGACGGCCCCGGGCGCGCCTTTGGGCGGACGGCGGGCGAATTCCCGCTGGAAATCGAGCAGCGCCTTCCGCACGCCTGGCTGCGCCGCGACAAGGCTCGCCGCCGCGCCGATCTCGCGGGTGCGGATGTCCGCGCCCTCGACCGCCTCCAGCGAAAAGCGCCGGGCGGCGGCCTCGGCGAGCCGTTCATCGCGCGGGTCCTCGCCCGCCTGCAACAGGAGGTGCGCGACCCCCCGGTAAAGCGACCCGGTATCGAGATAGGCGAAGCCGTAATGGGCCGCGATCTTCTGGGCGAGGGTTCCCTTGCCGGAGGCGGCCGGCCCGTCGAGCGCGATGACTATGGGATCTGGCATGGCGCTCCGCATTAGCGTCAGGACGGATTGCGAGACAAGAGCGCCCATTTGAAAACCGGCGCGACCGGCGCCATATCCGCCCTCTCGGGGGAGCTGTGCGCGCCAGCCGGCCGGCCGCGAGAGGTGGATTTCATGGATTTTACGGCTTTCGGCGTTTCACCTGAATTCGCCGCCGCGTTCCTTCAGGTTGTGATGATCGACTTGACGCTCGCCGGCGACAACGCCGTCGTCATCGGCCTCGCCGCCGCCGGCCTGCCGCGCGAGCAGCGCGGGAAAGCGATCGCCATCGGCATCCTCGCCGCGACGGTCCTCCGGATCATCTTCGCGTTGTTGACGACGACGCTGCTGTCGATTGTCGGGCTGCTGCTCGCCGGCGGCGTGTTGCTGCTCTGGGTGTGCTGGAAGATGTGGCGCGAACTGGCGCGACCGCAGCACATGGATCGCGGCGCGGACGTGCTGGAAGGCGAGCCCCCATCCGGCGCTCCGCCGGCGCCTAAAACGCTGCGCGCGGCGATTTCCCAGATCGTCGTCGCCGACATTTCGATGTCGCTCGACAATGTGCTCGCGGTCGCCGGCGCCGCGCATGAACATCCGACGGTTTTAGTGTTCGGCCTCGCGCTCTCCATCGCGCTGATGGGCTTTGCCGCGACGTTCATCGCGCGGCTGCTCGAACGCCATCGCTGGATCGCCTATGTCGGATTGGCGATCATCCTCTTCGTCGCGATTGAAATGATCTGGCGCGGCGGCGCTGAAGTGCTCGCCGCGTCCGGCGCTGAAATCACGCTATGGGGCATAGATCTCACGCCTGCGGCGCCTCACTAGAGCCGACGATTCGAAAATCTGTCGAAGGTTGAACGCGAGATGTTGCGATTTGACGAATACGGTTGAGAAATTTCAGCTTTCGATTTTCTTATTGACCGCCTGACGCCAGGGAAAGCAGTGAAGGCGTCAAGCGCCGCCGTGAGTGAACCCGAACCCCGAAACCATTAACGCCGAAACCAGGCCGCGCTCTTCTGCGGTCAATTCAGGTCGCCAAACCGAAAACAACAGCACAACACGGTCGCGATCACTCTTGTTCCACGCCTCGTGCTCGATTGAATCGTTAAACACAATCGCCTCACCGCGCTTCCAATCGCGCGTTTCGTTCCCGACGCGAAGCGCGCAGCCAGCTGGAGCAATGATTGGCAGATGACAAATCAGGCGTGTGTTCAAAAATCCGGTGTGGGGTTCTATTATCGTGCCCGGCGTCAATCTTGAAAAAAGAATGATAGGCCCGTGTCCGTCAACGCGATGCAATGGCGTTTTTTCAAGAATGGACAGGGTTTTTGGAAACAGGCGTGCGTTCTTCTCGATGACCTTACCGTCGTCGACGAGAAAAAGTGCGCTCCAGTCGCTGCTGTTCAATAGCTTTTTGTCGTACTGAGTCGGCCTTCCTTCGCTTTCGCGAACATAAGGGACGAATATGCTTTCATCGGCGGCGGCGCGCATGAACTCATCTGAAATTACATCAGTTTGAGACTCAAGCGGTTCAAGCCAATCGAATGATTGACGGGGATAAAATCCGATTGCCGGAAGGCCAGAAAAATAAAAACTTAGCGGCTCTTCTACATATCGCTTGCCGGCGCCGGCCAGAATCTGGACTGACTCCGTAAAACGCCGGCTCGATTGGTCTTTTCGATATCCTGCAGATGAGAGTTCGACGAAAATGCGGTCGAGGATTTCACGCGAATACTGGTCCATGAATTCGCGCGCGCGGCGCAATCGCTCGGCCGCCTCCCTGTTGGGCGCCCCCCCCGGCGGGACATGTCGTAACGCGAGGCCAAAAAACGACGCCGCTGCGGCCCGGTCCCCTTTCTCCAGATACAGATCGCCCTTCAACATCAGAGCCGGAAGATCCACCCAATTCGACCTCAACAATGTGTCGAGCGCGATGTGCGCTCCATCCGTATCGCCCAGTTCCTTGCGCGCCAGAGCCAGTCCGAAATGTCCGCGTCGATCGCCAGGCGCGGCGGCGGCATATCTTTCAAAAAATGATTCCGCGAGCTTGAACTCGCCCCGCTGAAGGGCATCCGCGCCAGCAGCGCCAATCGAATCTATTTCGGGTTTCAGCACCATTAACTTTGCTCTTCACATGCCTCGCGCCATGGTAGCGCCATTCACTCTTGCCGCAAATCCGCGCCGAGGCCGCGCATCAAGGCGACGAACTCCGGAAAACTGGTGGCGATCATCGAGGCGTCGTCGATCGACACCGTTTTTTGCGCCGCAAGTCCCATGACAAGGAAACTCATGGCGATGCGATGATCGAGATGGGTCGCAACCGTCCCGCCGCCCGAAACAGCGCCGCCTCGCCCTTTGACGACCAGCCAATCGGGCCCGCTCGCTGTCGCGACGCCATTCGCGGCAAGTCCCGCCTCAATCGCCGCAAGCCGGTCGCTTTCCTTCACCCGCAACTCCTCGACGCCTTCCATGCGGGTTTCGCCTTCGGCGAACGCCGCGACGACGGAAAGGATCGGATATTCGTCGATCATCGACGCCGCGCGACTCGCCGGAACGACGACGCCCCTCAACGAGGAGGAACGCGCGCGGATGTCGGCGACTGGTTCGCCGCAAAGCTCCCGCTGGTTTTCGTAGGAAATATTCGCGCCCATATCGGCGATCGTTTCGAAAAACCCGGCGCGCAGGGGATTGATCAGCACATTGCGAACGAGAACGTCCGAGTCCGGAGCAATCGTTGCGGCGGCGATCAGGAATGCGGCGGAGGATGGATCGCCCGGAATGTCGACGGGCGAGGCTTTCAATCGCTGGCCGCCGGCGAGCCGGAGGCGTCGCCCGTCCGCCGCCATGTCGATGCGCAGGTCCGCGCCGAAGGCTTTCAACATGCGCTCGGTGTGATCGCGCGACGGCGCCGGCTCGATGATCGTCGTCTCGCCCCTGGCGCCGAGGGCGGCGAGCAGCACGGCGGACTTGATCTGCGCCGAGGCGACCGGCAGGCGGTAGTCGATCCCCCGGAGTGGCGCCGGCGACAGAACCAGCGGCAGCCGGCCGTCCTCGGACGAAATCCGCGCGCCCATCAGGCTGAGCGGCTCGCTGATGCGTTTCATCGGCCGGCCCCGGAGACTTTGATCGCCGTCGAAGCGTGCAGCGAGGCCCTGCCCCGCGGCCGCGCCAAGAACGAGGCGGCAGCCGGTGCCTGAATTGCCGAAATAGAGCGGCCGGACCGGATCGCGCCATTCGGCCCCTAGGATCCGCCAGACAGGGCCGGCGTCGGTCAGATCCCGTTCGACGCCCGCCCCGAGCGCCCGCATGGCGGCCGCCGTCCGCAGCACATCGTGTCCTTCCAGCAGCCCCCTGACGGTGGTTTCCCCGTCGGCGAGCGCGCCAAAGATCAGCGCCCTGTGGGAAATCGACTTGTCGCCGGGCGCCAGGGCCTCACCCGTCAGACCGCCCCGCCGCACCGCCCGCAAACCCCTGCCCGAGACCTTCATATGACCCCGCCTGCGCCAGTTTCCCCGCGGCTTTTGACAGCGCTCGCCGGGCGTGGCAACAGACGCCCCCCGTCGACCCAGTCAATCAGGAAAGAGCTATAGTGACCAAACCCGAGCTTGGCGTGAAACGCGACTGCCCGCAGTGCGGCGCGCGGTTCTACGATCTCAACAAGGAACCGGCGCATTGCCCGAAATGCGACCATAGCTTCGTTCCGGAAGCTTTGCTGAAGCCGCGCCGTCCGCGCCGCGAAGATGAACCGGAAGTTCAGGAAGCCGCGCCCAAACCAGTGGCTGAAGTGCCGCTCGACGCGGCCGAAAAAGAACAAAAAGCGCCGAAATCGAAGAAGAAGCCGGGCCTCGACGATGAGGCGGCCGACGACGAACTCGGTGAGCTCGAAGATATCGACATCGACATCGACGACGATGACGACGACACGCTGCTTGAGGAAGACGAAGACGAAGATGATGATGTGACCGGCATCGTCTCGGGCGGCGAAGACGAGGACGTTTAGTTTCCGCACAGCGTTTATTGAGGCTTGCGGAACCATCTTTCGGGGGCTAGGTTCCGCGCGCTCAAAACAGGCCTTCGGGCGCCGGTTTCCCAAGCGGCGCATTGTCTGTGTTGACGTCGCCGAGGCGATTGGGGCTGTAGCTCAGTTGGGAGAGCGCTTGAATGGCATTCAAGAGGTCGACGGTTCGATTCCGTTCAGCTCCACCAGTCTTCTTCGGCGCACCTGAATTTCCTTTCCTCTCGGCGCGGCGTGCCGGCATCCAGTTGCGGCGCCAATGAAAATTGCGCTTTTTGGCGCCGATGGGCAGGTCGGCCGGGAAACGCTTGACGCGGCGACAAATTTTGCCGCGCTCGACATCATTCCCCTAAGGAGGGAAAACGCCGATCTTGCAACACCCGGCGCCGCTGCCGAAGCGCTTCGCCGGCTGAATCCCGCCGCCGTCATCAACGCCGCCGCGTGGACGGCGGTCGACAAGGCGGAAACCGAAATCGACGGCGCGCGCCGCATCAACGCGTACGCGGTCGGCGAGATCGCCGCCGCATGCAAGGAGATCGGCGCCCGCCTGGTTCATCTGTCGACAGATTATGTTTTTGCCGGCGATCCGGCGCCGGCGCCGCTCAGTGAGAACGCGGCGCCAAGCCCTATTAACGTCTATGGTGCGACCAAGCTGCAGGGAGAGGATCTGGCGCGCGCCGCCAACCCCGACACCGTTATCTTGCGCACGTCGTGGGTTTATTCGGCGCATGGCGCCAATTTCGTGAAAACGATGTTGCGCCTGTCGCAGTCGATGCCGGAGATCAAAGTCGTCGCCGACCAGATCGGCGGACCGACGCCCGCCGCGGCGATCGCTACGGCCTGCCTGACCATCGCCGGCGCCAACGACGGCCCCGCCGGACTCTATCATTTCCAGGGCGCCCCAGCGGTCAGCTGGGCCGACTTTGCGCAGGCGATTTTCGCCGCCGGCGGGCGCCAGACCAAAGTTGACCCGATCGCGACTATCCAGTATCCGACCCCGGCGAAACGACCGAAATTCACAGTCCTTAACTGTTCGAAAATCCGCCGCGATTATGGATTGGAGCAGCCGGATTGGCGGACGGACCTTGCGCGGACGGTCGGGCGGCTGGACAGTCTCGCATCGCAGGGAAATTGAGGGAGCGGCCTGATGAAAGGCATTGTGCTCGCCGGCGGCTCCGGCACGCGGCTTTATCCGATCACGCGCGGCGTCTCAAAACAGCTGATGCCGATCTTCGACAAGCCGATGATCTATTATCCGATCAGCGTCCTGATGCTGGCGGGGATCCGCGACATCATGATCATTACGACGCCGGAAGATCGCTCGTCATTCGAAAGGCTGCTCGGCGACGGCTCCGACTGGGGCGTCCACTTCACCTACGCCATCCAGCCCAGCCCCGACGGGTTGGCGCAAGCTTTCATCATCGGCGAGGAATTCATTGCGGGCGGCAAATGCGCGCTCGTGCTCGGCGACAATATTTTTTACGGACACGGCCTCACCGAGGAGCTGAAGGCGGCGGCGAGTCTGCGGGACGGCGCGGTGATTTTCGCCTACCAGGTGACCGACCCCGGCCGCTACGGCGTCATCGGATTCGACAAGTCGGGCGTCGTGACCAGCATTGAAGAAAAGCCTGCCGCACCCAAATCCAACTTCGCGGCGACGGGCTTGTATTTTTACGATGAAACCGTGGTCGAGAGGGCCAAGCGCGTGAAGCCTTCGGCGCGGGGCGAGCTTGAAATCACCACGCTCAACGAGATGTATCTCGCCGACCGCAAGCTGACAGCAAGGACGCTTGGTCGCGGCTATGCCTGGCTCGATACGGGCACACATGAATCGCTGCTTGAGGCGGCGCAGTTTGTGCAGACGATCGAGAGCAGGCAGGGTCTGAAAATCGCCTGCCCGGAGGAGATCGCGTTCCGCCTCGGCTTCATTGACGCAGATCAACTCCGCAGGCTTGCCGCGCCGCTAGCAAAGAACCAGTATGGGCGGTACCTCGCGCGTCTGGTCGGAGACTGAGCCTCTTGCGGCGCTCCTGATCTGGACGTCAGTCGCTTTTCCGCCGACGCCGCTGGCCCGGCGGAACGCGAATTTCGGAGTTGACAGATTATGACGTCCAACACTGTTGACGATTTTTCGGCGGTGATGCGAAAGGCGCTTGACGCTCTGCGTTCGCGGGACTCGATGACGGCGCTGCGCTTGCTTTCACAGGCCGAGGCGATTGACGCCAAAGAACCCGATATTTTTTTCAATAAGTCGGCGGCCTATCTGCAGATGGGCGATTCGGCGGCGGCGATGACCGCACTGAACGCGGCGCTTGTATTGCAACCCTATCATTTGCCGGCGATGCTCTCGAAAGGATCGCTCCTTGAAGAACAGGGCCGCCGAAAAGAGGCGGCGGCGATTTATCGAAACGCAATGGCGTTTGCGCCGGACACGTCCCACATGCCGCCGCCGCTTGCAAAATCCTATGAACACGCTGTCGCCGTTGTTCAGGCCGACAACGAAAATATGCGCTCCTTCCTCCTCGAAAACCTTGAGGCGGTTCAGGGAAAGTACGGACGGGACGAAACCAAGCGATTCAGCGAATGCTTGCAGATTTTCACCGGTTTTGCGCGCCCGCAACTGCCGCAGCCGACGATGCTTTATTTTCCGGCGATCCCGCCAGTTTCATATTTCGACAGGTCGCTATTCCCCTGGATTGAAGAATTTGAAGCCGCGACCGCCGACATCCAGCGGGAGTTCCAAGAGATTCTCGCTTCGCCCGCAGCCGACGAGTTTTCTCCGTATATAAATTATCCGCCGGGCGCGCCTGTAAACCAGTGGGGTCAACTCAACAAATCGAGACGCTGGTCGACCTATTTTTTCTGGAAGGACGGAGTCAAAAACGACGACGCTTATAAACGCGCGCCAATGACCGGAAAGGCGATCGACCGCCTGCCGCAGTTCGACGCGCCGCAATACGGACCGGCCGCGTTTTTCTCGTCACTCGCCGGAAAATCGCACATCCCCCCGCATGTCGGATCGTCCAATGTCCGGTCGATAGTTCATTTGCCGCTCGAATTGCCGGGCCCGGCCTGGTTCCGCGTCGGCAATGAGCGGCGCGACTGGAAGATCGGCGAGGCGTTCGTTTTTGACGATTCGGTCGACCACGAGGCGATGAACGAAGCCGACACAACTCGGACCATCCTGATAGTCGACATTTGGAACCCGTACCTTACTGCGGCGGAGCGGGAGCTGATTTCAGTATTGTTGCCGACATCGCTTCGATATCGCCACAATAACGCCTGACTTGCCCTGGCCGGCCGCATTCGACCGCCGCGAACGGAAATATTGCCAAAATGCGGTCGTTAGGCCATGACGCAAAAGACTTAGGGGATCGCGGTTCCGACAAGGGCAGGAGCATCAAATGAAAATATTCGTCATCGGGGGCGACGGGTTTTGCGGGTGGCCGACTTCGCTGCATCTTTCCAATCTTGGACACGAGATAACGATCGTTGACGATCTGTCGCGCCGCAAGATCGATGTCGAGCTGGAAGTCGAATCCCTGACGCCGATTCGCCCGATTTCCGTTCGCCTCGCCTGTTGGAAGGAAGTTTCGGGGAAAACCATCAGTTTCGAGATGATCAACGTCGCCAAGAATTATGCGCGGCTTTTGCATCTCATCGCGGAGCACAAGCCGGACGCGATCATCCATTTCGCCGAACAGCGCGCCGCGCCGTATTCAATGAAGTCCTCTTTCCACAAGCGCTACACCGTCGATAACAATATCAACGCCACGAACAATATTCTGGCGGCGATCGTCGAAGCCGGGACCGACACCCATCTCGTTCACCTCGGCACGATGGGCGTTTACGGCTACGGCACTGCCGGAATGAAAATTCCCGAAGGCTACCTGCCGGTGAAAATCGAAACCGAAGACGGGCGCGAGATCACGCAGGAAATTCTCTACCCGGCCAATCCCGGCTCGATCTATCACATGACGAAAACGCAAGATCAGCTGCTGTTCGCCTTTTATAACAAGAACGACAAACTGAAGATCACCGACCTTCATCAGGGCATCGTCTGGGGAACCCAAACCCATGAAACGCGCATGGATGAGCGCTTGATCAACCGGTTTGACTATGACGGCGATTATGGGACCGTCCTCAATCGATTTCTGATGCAGGCGGCCGTCGGCTATCCGATGACGGTGCACGGCACCGGCGGACAGACCCGCGCCTTCATTCACATTCAAGATACCGTGCGCTGCATTCAGCTCGCGGTTGAAAACCCGCCGCAGCACGGCGAGCGCGTGCACATCCTGAACCAGATGACGGAAACTCACCGCGTCCGCGATCTCGCCCGGATGATTGCCGACAAAACCGGCGCGACGATCGAAAACGTCAGCAATCCCCGCAACGAAGCGGCGGAAAATGATCTCGACGTGGAAAACCGCCGTTTGTTAAATCTCGGTCTCGATCCGATTACGCTTGAAGAAGGCCTCCTTGAGGAGGTCCGCGAAATCGCCAGAAAATATGCGCATCGCTGCGACCGGACAAAGATACCTTGCGTATCCTTCTGGAATGAGTCGCAACGCGAAAAGGCCTCGCATTAAGGTCGCAGGACGGGCCTTGGGCGCCGCAACGCCAGCGCTGCGCCTTATCCATCCATAAAAGAAAACCGGCGCCGCCCAAGGGCGACGCCGGTCTTTTTACGCTTACTGAAATTCTGGACGCTTACTGCTGGGGAGCAGCTTCGACGGCCGGCTCAATCGCGCCTTCAGCGGCGTCGGCGGCGGCGTCAACAACGCCTTCCGCGGCGCCCTCGACAGTCGCGTCGGTCGTCGCTTCGGCGGAAGCGGCGATCGGCTGGGCCGCTTCTTCCGTCGAAGCAGT